>QANA01000079.1 GCA_003149735.1 Clostridiales bacterium
AGAATATCGTTCGCGTAGGAGAAGAACTAAAAAAACTGCTGGAAGAGAAAGGGTTTCGGGTCATTCATGATACAACAGATCATGAGCCGCCAAAGTTAGCCACGGCATATGAACGATCTGAGCAGACTATGCGTTATTATCAGGAAAAATATCCAGATATGGATTTGTATATTGACCTGCATCGGGATGCTGCAGATGTGGAAAAAAGTAAAGACGATGTCGTTATACTTGAAGGAAAGCGTTGTGCGCGCATCATGTTTGTAGTAGGTAAGGGAACTAAATATGAGGATAAACCGGATTTTGATGCTAACTATGCGCTGGCAGAGCGGCTGACGCAAGATGTGTATGTCAGTGAAAAAACGTTTTCTTTTGAAAAAATACTGGAAGTATTGCCTGAACAGACGAAATTAGTGTTGTATTATTCCAAAAAGCCGGATATGCGCAAGGCTGTATATAAAGAAATCAAGAAGAAAGCCGTCTGTGCAGAAGGAGATAGTTTAAAAGAAGATGCACTGTTGAAATGGCTGATAAGCAGTGCAAAGAAAGAGGGAATACGGCTTGCAAAGCCGGTAGCGGAGCTGCTGATTGAAATTTGCGGAAGTGAGATGTATGCGCTGAAAAATGAATTGGAGAAATTGAAATACGCGCAGATATTTCAACCGACTGAAGAAGATATGAGGAATATTGTTGCCGGAAGTAGAGAATATGATATTTTTAATTTTCACAATGCGATGATGGCGGGAAATTATAGCGAAGCATTTAATATTTTTGAAAAACTTCGCAGGGATAGAAGCGCATTAATGGGATTTATCGGTTTGCTGGTTTCTAAATTCTCCCCAATGTATATGGCACGCCAATGTGCAGATGCAGGAATGAATGACCGGCAGATCGCCGAACGATTAAGCCAAGCAACTGGAATAAAACATTACCCGGCTTTGTTTGCGGCACGGGATTGCCGAGATTTTCAGTTGGAGCAAATCAGGCGGGCATTGCAGGAACTGGAGCAGGCTGATCGGGCTTTAAAGACGGGAGGAAAATTGCCGGAATACAAACTGATGTTTTTGAAAATTTATGGGAAAGTGTAATATAAAAACTCGTATTGGCCAATACGAGTTTTTGCTTTTTGCAACATTTGCTATTCGAATAGAAAATTCACTAAAATTTATTTTGCGAGCTTTTTCGCAAGAGACGCCTTCGTGCGTGCTGCTTTGTTGGCATGAATGATACCTTTGGTAACAGCCTTGTCTACTTTGCTGACAGTCTCGTTGTAAATGCTGGTAAGATCTTCTGCTTCGGAAGCCACAGCAGCATCAAATTTTTTAAGTTGCGTCTTGAGAGCAGATTTGAGGACTCTGTTTTCAGCGGATTTTCTCTCTATAACTTTGATGCGCTTTTTGGCCGACTTGATATTAGCCATAATTTCACCTCTTATACAATATTTTGATTAACATTGAAATAATACCACAGGAATATGCTGATTGCAAGGGATTTTTTCAATAATTTTGTGCAGAATAGGATTTATCTACACAAAAGAAGGAGAAAAGCAATATGGTTTCCAGAAGAACGGATTTGGCGATTGAACTGCAGGAAGGATTGAAGCAGCCTTTATGTGGAGTACGCAGGGAAGAAAAGAGATTGGAGAACGGAATTTCCTATACGCGAGTAAAGATTGAGGAAGAACAGGCGAGTAAAGAATTGGGTAAACCTTGTGGAACCTATCTTTCGCTGCAGTGGGAGGATATGGCGGGTAAAAGTAGAGCTCAATTACATGAGTTTTCTGTGCAGGCAGCAAAAATGATCAGGGAATTGCAGGGAATAAAGCAAGCAAAGAGGATTTTGGTTGCTGGATTGGGAAACCGGAAAATTACCCCGGATTCATATGGACCACGTGTATGTGACAGATTATTTGTAACACGGCATCTATTGCATGCAACTCCGGATTTTCTGCAGGAGGGATATCGGGAAGTATGTGCCATTGCACCGGGTGTTATGGGAGTGACCGGTATGGAGACCTGTGAAATTATCAAAGGGGTGGCTGATTTGGTAGAACCGGACCTGATTGTGGCAGTAGACGCTTTAGCTTCGGAAAAAACGGAACGAATCGGCGCGATTTTACAAGTCAGTGATACAGGAATACAACCGGGTTCGGGCTTGGGAAATGCGTGTAGAGCACTGGATGCTGCTTATTTGGGAACAAATGTTGTCTCCATGGGAATCCCTATGGTGACTTATGCTTCGGTTATTGCAGATGGTCTGGTGAGAGAAGCTTTTCGGGGAAAAGCAAATGAGCAGGATATCAGACAATTTATGGAAGCAATCAATTCTGCTCAGGGAGCAGAACTGATTGTTACAACCCGGCATATTGACGTGTTGGCAGATAAAGCGGCCGAAGCGACGGCAATGGCTCTCAACATGGCGCTGCATCCGGGATTTGATGCTGAATTGGCAGCATTGCTGGCAGATTAAAGCAGGCCGGGTATAAAACCGATTTTTTCTGAATAGAAATAATTCAGGAACGAGGAGGTTTTACTATGAGGCAATCAAAAATGCGAATCATGACGCTGATATTTTGTCTGGCAACATTGATCTGTATGTTGCAGAACCAAATGGATGGACGGGCAGATTCCGCGGAGGAAGCCTCTGTTTTTCGTTTGTATCCTAAAGAAACCAGTGCCTTTGCCTGGCTGCTGCCTTCGGTGGAAGAAGCGGCAGAAAAAGAATACGAATGCTTTCTTCCTTTTTTTGGAAAAGAGGAAGGCGAACAGGCAGAAGAGGGTAGTGAGTTCAGTGTTTCGGGAGAAGTACATATACTGATTTACCATACACATACAACAGAAGCGTATCGGATGGATGGGACGGATGTTTATGAAGAATCCGGATTCTCGCGCACAAAGAATAATGAACAGAATATCGTTCGCGTAGGAGAAGAACTAAAAAAACTGCTGGAAGAGAAAGGGTTTCGGGTCATTCATGATACAACAGATCATGAGCCGCCAAAGTTAGCCACGGCATATGAACGATCTGAGCAGACTATGCGTTATTATCAGGAAAAATATCCAGATATGGATTTGTATATTGACCTGCATCGGGATGCTGCAGATGTGGAAAAAAGTAAAGACGATGTCGTTATACTTGAAGGAAAGCGTTGTGCGCGCATCATGTTTGTAGTAGGTAAGGGAACTAAATATGAAGATAAACCGGATTTTGATGCTAACTATGCGCTGGCAGAGCGGCTGACGCAGCAGCTGGATACTTATGACGCGCGTTTTACACGGGACATTCGTATTAAAGACGGAAGATATAATCAGCATATCAGCAATATGTGTTTGCTGATTGAAGTTGGACACAATGCCAATACATTGCAGGATGCACTGAATAGCACTTATTATCTGGCAGAAGCAATTGCTGATACCGTTCGCATAGTTGATTAGCATCTCCAAAGCGTGTATAATAATGTTTACTTAAAAGATGCGGTAGGAGATGTGATATGGATAGCAGAGATCGCCCCATTGGTTTTTTTGATTCGGGCGTAGGCGGCCTTTCTGTACTGAAACATGCGATTGCGGAATTACCGAATGAGGATTTTTTGTTCTATGGTGATTGCGCTAACGTTCCTTATGGGGAAAAGACGCCGGAAGAAGTGCGTAGCCTGACGATGTCCTGTTGTGATTTACTGTATAAAAAAGGTGCGAAAGCGCTGTTAATTGCCTGTAACACAGCAACAAGCGCTGCAATCCATGCCATGCGGGAAAAGTATCAGATGCCGGTAGTCAGTATGGAACCGGCAGTGAAGCCGGCTAATCTCAGCAAAAAGCCGGGAAAAATTCTGGTGATGGCCACTCCGGGAACGATTGCAAGCAGTCGTTATGCACGATTGGTAGATCGTATTGGATGCAGAGAACGGCTGATTGATTTACCTTGTGGGGGATTAGCGGATCTGTTGGAACATGGTGAATTTGAAAGCCCGGAAATCAGAACTTATTTGCGGGAAAAATTACAGCCATTTTCCGGCTGCGAAATTTCAGGAATTGTAATTGGATGTACACATTACTCATTTATAACGGAGCAGATATCTCAGGCGGCGCATGAAATATTGCGGGGAGCCTGCGATATTTACGATGGGATGTACGGTACGGTAAGGCATTTAAAAACATTGCTGCAGGAGCAGCAGTTAGATAGCCATACACCTGGCGGTAATGTACAGTTATTTGCTTCCGGAGATCAAAAACATCTGGAAGTTATGAAAAAAATTTTGGAAATTTAAAGAAAAGATAGAAAGCAGACGGAACATTTTGACAAATGATTCCGTCTTATTTTATAGAAAAAAGTAAAGTAAAGGTAAGTTATATGGATTGTAATAGGTGCAGAGAACAGCTGGATGCATATCTGGATCAGGAGTTGACAGCGGTAGAGCAGGAACAGGTAGAAGAACACCTGTGTCAATGTGAGCAATGCCGCCGGGTACTGCGACAAATGGAACGGATGCAGGAGGAGATATCTCATCTGCAGATACAGGCACCTGCGGAATTTGCGGAAAAAGCTGTGCAGCAGTTGCAGAATGAAACGGCAGTCCGAAAGAGAAAAGTACGGCAATGGGTTTCAGGGATGAGTGCAGCGGCAGCTTGTCTTCTGCTTGTATTTATCGGTCCGGCTATTTTCAAACAAGCGGGGAATAAGAAAACGGCGGAACAGTATAGTATACAGGAATCTGCTTATGCGGAACCTCGGGAAACAGAAGATATAGAAGTGTCTTTGACCGAACAACAAGTTGTTTTGGAAGAGAATTTTTCTGATTCTGTGCAAGAGCCTGGGTATAATCAAGGTGATGAGCCTTCTTCCGGAAATTCTCCCGGGAACTGTTTGGTAGAATCTGTTTCGATTGAGATGCGCAGCGCGGACATGCAGTGGCTGGTACAGAAACTCCAAAGTTTTTGGGGTGAAGAGGTATCTCTTTATCTGGAGAAAACAGAAAAAGGTGTTTTGCTCTATGATATAGCACAGTATGAAGCACAGCTGCAGCTGTGGCTTCAGGAAAAAGGATATCAGTTGCCGGAATATGCGGCAGAAATGCTGTATGTGGAATTGATTTCTACCTGATAAACAGATAAATTAATCAGAAGCAACTCCTTGCTCACGATTTTTTGAATATAAAATTTCCCGAATTTCTTTATGAAGCGCTGTGATAGAAAGCAAGTTGGGTAGCGTCATTAAGGCGTTAAAAATATCCGAAAGTTGCCATATGATTTCGACATGCAGAAAAAAACCAAGAAAAAGAGAAAAGAGGAATAAGATCAAATATACAGTCAAGAAGCTCTTTTTTTCCGGAAAAAGATATTCTGTTGCACGGCGGCCGCAAAGAGACCAGCCAAGTGGAGCCATAAAAGCAAACAGACAAATGGAAAAACCCAAAAGACCTGTGCCGAGCGGAGAAGTGAGCGAGGAGAACGCACGCAGTGCGAGGACGGTACTATCCTGATAGGAATCAAAAGGGATTCCTTGCTCAATTTGGGCGAGGAGAAATAAAAACCCGCTGACGGTGCAGATCAATAGCGTGCTGATGCCTGATTCGGCAATTCCGAGCAATCCCTCGTGATAAGGTGTTGTATTAGGAATCTCTGCGTGAATGATAGGTGCACTACCCAGACCTGCTTCATTGGAAAAGATACCGCGCGCGATGCCGATGCGTACACATTTGGCCGAGAACAGGCCGATGATACCTCCGCAGATTGAACTGCCGGAAAATGCATCTTTTATAATGATATGCAGTAATGAGGGAAGTAAAGCGCGGTGGGAGAAGAGGAGAAAGCAGCCAAATAGTAAATAACAGATAGCAGCTGCAGGCACTGCGATGGAAGCAAAATTACTGATATATGAAGCATTGTGGAAAAGAAAGAAGGAATATATAACTAACAGAGGAATGGCAATATAATTCGGCGAAATTCCGGTCATATAGTGCATGGAAGAAGCGAGCGCATTGGATTGACACATGCTTCCGATACCGAAAGAAGCAAAAATGGAAAAAAGGCAAAATAAAATGGAAAGCAATCGGCATCGCAATGCTTTATGAATATAAAACATAGGTCCACCACGGAAACCCAAAGAGGTTTTTTCGCGATATTTGACTGCCAGGGCAATTTCAGAGAATTTGATCATCATACCCAGAAGAGCAGAGATCCACATCCAGAAAATAGCTCCCGGGCCGCCAACGGAAAGAGCAGAGGCTACGCCGGCAATACTTCCGATGCCGATGCTGCCGCCGAGCGCAGTAAAAAGCGGTTTGAGGGTGTGTTTCTGGTTGGGAAATAGTGAGCGCAGCCAACAGGTAAGATGCGTCAATTGGAAAAAGCCGGAAATACTGCTCAGATAGACTCCTGTACATAAAATAAGTAAAAGCGTGGGCGGACCCCAGAGTATATCTGCAGTTTTGGAAATCAGTGAGGACAACATAGAAGAAAACTCCATAACAGAATTTTTGCCACTTGTCGCATAATGGCATATTATAGGATATATAGAGGTGGTGAAAAATATGCCAAACCGCGGAGATATCTATTTTGCGGATCTTGACCCAGTTATGGGCTCAGAACAGGGTGGAACACGCCCTGTTTTGATTATTCAAAACGATGTTGGCAATAAATATAGCCCTACGGTGATCGTCGCAGCCATTACGTCGAGCATGAAAAAGGGAAATCTTCCTACGCATATAAAAATCGAAGGAGTAAAAGGGCTGCAGGAAAAAAGCTATATTCTGTTGGAACAGTTGCGTACATTGGATAAGCGGCGCCTGCTGCGCAAAGTGGCGGAGTTGCCAAATGATATATTGCAGAAAGTGGATGCAGCATTGATGATCAGCATTGGCTGCAAATGTTAAAGAGCGCGCGCTTTTTCGCGCGCTTTTCTATGCTTAAAAAGAATAAAAAGTTGAAATAATGGAAGGAGTATTATAAAATAGAATATAAATTGCTATGAGAAATAATACATTGGAGAAAACTATGCAGACAGTGCTTACCGCTGATGAAAAAGAGACGGAATTAGTTGGCCGGAAACTGGGAGAAAAGCTGAGAGGCGGGGAAGTTATTGCACTGGATGGAGATTTGGGCGCGGGGAAAACGATTTTTACCAAAGGAATTGCCCAGGGATTGGGAATTTCTGCACAGATACTGAGCCCCACATTTAATATTGTAAGAGAGTATGCAGGACGATTGAAACTCTATCACTTTGATTTTTATCGATTGAGTGAGGCGGAAGAATTGCGGGAAATTGGTTTTGCAGAATATTTGCAGCCGGATGCAGTAGTGGTTATTGAATGGGCAGAGTTGTTTCCGGAGGTGCTGCCGCAACAAAGGATTTCTGTGCATATCAGTTATCAGAAAGAAAATGAAACGGGAAGAGAACTTCTCCTCTGCGGAGAGGAAACGTTTTTAGAGAATAATTTATGAATATACTTTGTTTAGATACTTCAGGAGGAGCGTGCTCGGCAGCAATTGCACGAAATGATAAAATTATTGCTGAGCAGTATACGGATAACGGATTAACACATTCGGCAACCCTGATGGGCCTGATAGATGGTTGCTTTAAGCGTTCGGGTTTGCGGCCTGAGCAATTGGACCTGGTGGCTGTTACAAATGGACCTGGTTCATTTACAGGGCTGAGAATTGGCATGAGTACGGCTAAAGCATTTGCTCAGAGTTGCAACTGTCCAATTGTACAAGTGGGTACGTTATCAGCATTGATAGCTAATTTCTCCTGGCTTAGAGAAGGAATAGTTTGCGCAATGATTGATGCGCGGCATGCGCGTGCTTTTAGTTGCGCGGTAAGGCAGGGAAAGGAAATCTTGCGGCCGGATACTTATTCTGTAGCAGAAATACAGGCGTTTTTGCAACAGTATTCCGGAGAGCAAATTCTGTTGACAGGAGACGGTTCAGACGCTTACGGGGCAGATATTGTGGCACAGCTGCCGGGAGCGCAAACGGCGCCTGCGCATTTGCGGTATGTTCGTGCATCTGCACTGGCGGAGATTGCCTGCCGACAGATGCAACAGGGAAATACGTTTTCCGCTTATGATGCGGCATTGGAATATTTTGTAGCCTCTCAGGCGGAACGGAATATGAAAAAATGAACACGGAACAAATCGTAATTCGGAGAGCGAATGCACATGACCTGCCGGAAATTTATGCTTTAGAGCAAGAGTGCTTTATTTCGCCTTGGACTGCAGAACTGTTGTTGCTGGATATTTGTGCCAGTGAACAAAATCTCTACTACGTGATGGAAAAAGAAGGGCGAATAATCGGTTTTGCGGGCATTAATGTGGTTTTGGATGAGGCGCATATCCGTAAGATCTGCATTGCCCCGGACATGCGGCAACATGGATATGGTAGCCTGTTTTTACGGGAACTGGAAAAACAGGCTCACAGCAGAGGTGCGGAAGGTTTGACTTTGGAAGTGCGCAGCTCAAACAAGGCGGCAATTACCATGTATGAGCATTTCGGATTTCGGCAAGAAGGCCTGCGTAAAAAATATTATGATAACAAGGAAGATGCGCTGATCATGTGGAAACATGATATAGCCGGCATACAGGAGTAGCATGGAAATAGAAATCGATGGCCTGCAAATCAATTACCGTATAGAAGGGGAAGGAAAACCCTTGCTGATGCTTCACGGGTGGGGTGGTTGCATTGACAGTTTTGCGCCGGTAATTCGTGAAATGAGCAAATATAGAAAGGTCTATGCACTGGATTTTCCCGGTTTCGGTGAAAGCGAAGAACCACAGCAGGCGGTAGGCGTACCGGAATATACGAAATGGGTAGTGAAATTTATCCGCGGAATGCATATTGAAGGGACAGATATTATCTGCCATTCTTTTGGTGGAAGGGTGTCGATCCTGTTGGCTGCAGAGTATCCTGAATTAGTTGGAAAAATTGTTTTTACAGATGCGGCCGGAGTACGCCCCAGAAGAGGGCTGAAATATTACGGAAAGGTATACACCTATAAACTATGCAAAAAGTTGTTGGCTTGCCCGCGCCTGAGTAAAGCATTGAGATGTTTGGGAATAGATGTGGAAAAAAGGGTGAAAAATGCGGGATCTTCGGATTATCAGCAGCTTTCCGGCACTATGCGGCAAACTTTTGTTAAGGTCGTTAATCAGAATCTGACGCCATATTTGAAGAAAATACAGGCACCTTCCTTGTTGATTTACGGTGAAAATGATCAGGATACTCCGGTGCGTTATGGAAAGATCATGGAAAAGGAAATTAAGGATGCAGGTTTGGTTGTGTTGAAAAATGCCGGGCATTTTTCTTATCTGGATCAGTATCCGCATTATATTTCAATTGTAAAAGTATTCCTGGAGGTTGAAAAATGAATTTGCTTTCCCTGTGCCTGACGCTGGCTGCAGCGGCATTTTGTTATATTACGATATTCCATTTTTGCCATATATTCCAATTGGAGGGATATAAACCGCGGGAATATGTCAAATGGCTGGGAGAATTCGGTGGCACGCGCATTGCATATACATTGGGAATGACAGTCTTGTATGTGGCTATGAGTACGGTACTTGTTATAGCACATTCCCTTTGGGCATATATTGCAGGTGGCATATTGGCTCTGATTTTTCTGGGAGGATGTATTTTCTTTCCGCTGCAATTTGGTGTAAAAAATGCAAAATTGCCGTTGAAATATACCTGGCGAGTCATTCGTATGCTAATTACAGAAGCTGTTTTACTGGTTGGCTTTGCAATAATCTGCGCTTATTGCAGCGCTCCGATTATGGGGATTGCTGTTGCCGGTAGCTGTGTTCTGATTTTGGCCGCGAATGCAATTAATGCGCCGTTGGAATTATTGGTAAAAAAACATTTTTTCAATGATGCAAAAAGAAAGTTGGAAGCGCGGCCGGATATTATCAAAATTGGAATTACCGGAAGCTATGGAAAGACGAGTACAAAGTTTATATTAGGCACTATTTTGGGAGAAAAATACCGGGTATTGGTGCCTCCGAGCAGTTTTAATACGCCCATGGGGCTGACCCGCGTAATCCGCGAACAGTTAAAAGAAGAACATCAGGTGTTTATTGCGGAAATGGGTGCCAAACAGGTGGGAGATATTGCTGAACTGGTAGAGCTGGTACACCCTGCATATGGAATTATTACCTCGGTAGGGCCACAGCATCTGGAGAGCTTTAAAAGCATCGAAAATGTTGCCAAAACAAAGTACGAATTGATTGAAGGCCTTCCGGCAGATGGATGCGCATTTTTCCCCAATGACCAAGCGTATACAAAAAAATTGTATGAACAGACAGTCTGCAGAAAATTTTTGTATGCACTGGACGGCGAAGGAGATATTCGGGCGGAGGAAGTTACCGTTTCTGAGCAGGGTAGTACGTTTAAAGTAATATATCCTCAAGGGAGTTTTGAAGCTACTACACGTCTATTGGGCAGACATAATGTGCTCAATATTTTAGGATGTGTAGCCATTGCTTTAGAGTTGGGGCTGAGCGAAGCACAGATTGCTGCCGGAATCGCTAAAATACAACCGGTAGAACATCGTCTGCAACTGATCAAAGGTGCTGGCGGCGTAACGGTAATTGACGATGCGTTTAACTCCAATCCGGCAGGAGCCAAGGCGGCAATGGATGTCTTATCGGCTTTTTCTGGCAGAAAATTTGTAGTCACGCCGGGCATGATTGAGTTGGGAGAACGGGAAACATTGGAAAATGGGCTGTTTGGAGAAACGATGGCAAAGGCTGCGGATTTTGTGTTTCTCGTCGGGCCCAAGCATACACGCCCGATTTATGAGGGATTGGAACGTGCCGGTTTTGCAATGGAGCGAGTGTTTGTGGTAAAATCTTTGGCAGAGGCTTCGGCTCAGATGGGAAAGATGTTGAAGCCGGGCGATATCGTACTTTTTGAAAACGACCTGCCGGATAACTATAACGAAGAATAAGAGGATCGCACAATGATGAATTTAGCTGTGTTTTTTGGCGGAAGAACTGCGGAACATGATGTTTCTATTATCACAGGTACGCAATTCATTGAGAATGCTGACAAGAAGAAATATAACATTATCCCGGTATATATCTCACGAGAAGGACTTTGGTATACGGGAAAAGCTTTAGCCGATGCCAAATTTTATCTGAAACCGAATTTTGCTCAAAAAGGAATTGATCGGGTGATTTTAAGCCCCGAAGCAGGAAGTAGGGAACTGCTGAAAAAGACGGCATTTGGAATGAAGACGATTGCAAAGATTGATGTAGCGGCAATTGCCATGCATGGTATGCACGGTGAGGATGGTACGCTGCAGGGATTGATGGAATTGGCGGATATTCCTTATACCAGTGCTGGTGTGACAGGCAGCTCTGCCGGAATGGATAAAATATTGAGTAAAGCAGCTTTTAAAGGATTGGGAATTCCCTGCCTGGATTGCATTTATTTTGAGCGCAGTGAATATGAAGCTGACGAAGGAAAAATTCTGGAAAAAGTGGAGGTCGCGTTTGCTTATCCTGTCATTGTAAAGCCTGCGAATCTCGGGTCCAGTATAGGCATTAAAAAAGCTCATAATCGGGAAGAATTGATAGATGCATTGGCACTGGCAGCCAGCTACGATCGTCGAATTCTGGTTGAGCCGGCAATTGAAGCGCTGAAAGAGATCAATTGTGCAGTTTTGGGAAACGGAGCACAGGCAACGGCGAGTTTATTGGAACAACCATTGACAAAAGGAGAAATACTGGACTTTGCAGATAAATATCTGCCGGAGAATGGTGGAAGTAAGGGGATGAAATCCCTAGATCGAATTTTACCGGCACAGTTACCGCAGGAACAGGAAGATGAAATCAAAAAATATGCGCTGGAGATTTTTAAAGGATTTGATATGAAAGGCGTTGTGCGCATCGATTTTATGATTGATGAAGCAAACGGAAAAGTATATGCCAATGAAGTCAATACCATTCCGGGATCTTTTGCATTTTATCTGTTTGAACCGGCGGGGTTGCCCTACCAGCAGATGATTGATCGGCTGGTGGATGGTGCATTGCTGAGATATAAGGAGAAATCGGCGAGCAATTATGCATTTGATTCTGCTATTTTGCAGAAAGTGGATATGGGCAGCCTGAAGACAGGCGTAAAAGGCTGAAGTATACAGTAGAATTTATATTTTGAAACACGTATATACGGATACGTTATCTGTATATACGTGTTTTTACGGAACGGAAACGGAGGGAAAGTAGAAAAATGGTAACGGATTGGTTAATGGTAGCAATTACTGCAATATATGTTGCTGCAACAATACTGATTTGCATTTTTAACGGAAAAAGTGCAAAGGCCGCAAGAGAACAGATTTTAGTTGCCAAGGCACAGCATGAAGGCACTCAGGTGCCGGTTTTGGCAGTATATCCTTTTATTAATGGAGATGAATTGTTTTTGGAAATTAAAAATATCGGTGCCAGAAAGGCATTGCAGGTTGAATTGGATTTCCCAGAAAGCAATACTTTGCCGGGATTGAAGCGCAATTTGGCGGTATTTGAAGAGAAGTTGAAAGGGCAGGAAATCGAATTGATGCCACAGCAAAGTGTATATTATGATTTGGGGCATTCGGTGGTGGAAACAGAGACTCTTTGTGCACAGCAAATGCAGATTCTTTATGTAACGATTTCCTGTTGTGGTGAAAATGGTATGGTCTTCCATTCACGACAGATGGTGGATTTATCAATTCATGGCGAAATGCGCCTGCGTTGAACAGCGCCGGAATTTGTGAGATAGGCACTCCTCCCGGATTGATGCATATGATGATATATCATAATAGTTGGAGGAGGAAGCAATGGCAAGTGTCTACATTTCTCCTTCCCTGCAGGAATGGAATGTAGGGTATGGAATGTACGGGACAGAAGAGCAACGGATGAATCAGGTGGCGGATATCGTCCAATATGAATTGGAGCGCCATGGAGTGACAACCTGGAGGAATTCCCCGGAAATGACATTACAGCAGGTAGTGGCTGAATCCAATGCAATTGGCCCGGATGTGCATGTGGCATTGCATTCAAATGCTTCTGCAACCGGGCAGGCTCAGGGAGCAGAGATTTATGTACATCGATTCGGCGGTGAAGCCGAAGAGTTGGCAAGAGATATTTACGGATATGTTTCAGAACTGACGCCAACAGAAGATTTGGGTGCAAAAGAAGCATATGCAACATTTAATGGGCAGGGTATGTATGAATTGCGCAGGACAGCCCGGCCGGCAGTATTGTTGGAAGCGGCATTTCATGATAATCCGGATGATGCACAGTTTATCATCGACCATATTTATGAAATAGGGCAGGGAGTAGCGAAAGGTATTTTAGATTATTTTGATATAGAGTACGTGGAAGATACGCCGGAGAATCAGGCAATGCTGATCTATCAATATAATGGCGTTCCGGTATGAAATTATTTGCGGCTAAAAATTGCTCCAGTATACTGGAGTAATTTTTTTTTGCGAAATCTGAAATGTTAAAAATAATGGTAAATAAAAAAGCAAAAATATATGAAGAAAATGTAAATAGATAGATTGACACCGCGTAAAAAATAAAATATACTAAAAACATAAGCGCTTAACTGTTTTGCGTTTAATTTTTTTGGATGGAAAAAGGCAATGCTGAAAGATTACAGAGAACTGGTAAATCTATTTGAAAATACGCATCTTTGTCGCAAAGTGTGCATTCGGCAAGCACTGCGGGGCAAAGGTATTTATGATAGACAATATCCCATTCTTAATTACATTTTCCGTAATGACGGTTGCACACAAGTAGAGATTGCACGGGCTTTATATATTAGCCCGGCTTCGGTGGCACTTTCGACCAAGCGCTTACAGAAAGCCGGATTGATTCAGAAAAAAGTAGATGCAGACAGTTTACGAAAAAATAGAATTTCCATGACTCCGATGGGATATGAAATCATGCAGGGGTGCCGATTAGCTGTACAGCAGGTAGATAATAATATGTTTGCGGAGTTTAAAACAGAAGAGTTGAGTCAGCTGAAGGCTCTTTTGGATCGCATGCTGGTGAATTTGGCCGGAGAGGAAGGAAGAAACCTGACACCACTGGCACGTACTGCTTTTATTAACAAAATGAATCAAGAGGAAAAAAAGGATATGGAGGAAGATGATAAATGATCAAACGATTATGGAATTTATTAGGCAAGTATAAAAAGCTTCTTGTTATTTCCACTGTTCTGGTAATACTGGAAATTATTTTTGATTTGCAGATTCCAGTGTTAATGCAGAATATCATTGATATCGGCATTCGAGGAGACGGAGGTATTTCCTATGTAATAAAATGCGGCGTACAAATGGTATTTTTGGCGTTGCTAGCTTTGATATTCGGGTCAACATCCGGTATACTTTCTTCCAGAGCGAGTGCCGGCCTTTCCAAAGAAATGCGTACGGCGATGTTTGACAAAATTCAGGATTATTCTTTTTCCAACATTGACAAATTCAGTACGCCTTCGTTGTTGACCAGATTGACAAGAGATGTCATGGAAGTACGTATGGCGTTTATTCAGGCTGCGCGTATTATGATTCGTGGGCCGCTTATGCTGATTCTGACTATGATATTGGCTATTCGAATCAGCCCCTCACTGGCTTTGATTTTGTTGGCAGCAATTCCGGCGCTTGGAATTACCTTCTTTTTGGTATTCAAAAATGCACATCCGATTTTCCTGGTTATGATGTCGAAGTTTGATAAACTTAATGCTAATATACAGGAAAACCTGATTGGTATTCGGGTGGTTAAGACGTTTGTCCGGGGCGATTATGAAATCGATAAATTTGTGGATTCGGCCGAAGATGTACGGGATACACAGGCTAAAGCGGAGAGAATTATCTCTTTTAATCGCCTGATGATGGAATTGACGATTTATTGCTGCATTTTGGCAGTAGCTTGGTTTGGTGGGCATATGATGGTCAGTGAAGGGCTGACGACCGGAGAGTTTACCAGATTCATGAGCTATATTAACCAGATCATGATGCAGTTGATGATGTTGAATATGGCGACTGTGCAGTTGGTTACCTGTGAAACTTCTGCAGAACGTATTTTTGAGGTTATGGATGAAGAAATAGATATCACTGAAGAGTTGGCAAATCCCAATAATCAGGTAAGGGATGGTTCTGTTTCTTTTGAACATGTTAATTTCAGTTACAGTAAAAACCGAGAGAACCTCACTTTGGAAGATATCAATTTGGAAATCGCATCCGGCGAAACAGTTGGTATTATCGGCAGCACAGGCGTAGGAAAGTCTGCTTTGGTGCAATTGATCCCCCGGTTATATGATGTTATGGATGGCTGTGTCAGAGTCGGTGGTATCGATGTGCGGCAATATGAGAAGCATACATTGCGGGAAAGTGTGGCAATGGTGCTGCAGAAAAATGTGCTTTTTGCCGGAACAATCATGGAAAACCTGCGTTGGGGTAATGAGAAAGCTACAGATGAGGAAGTATATGCAGCCTGCCGGGCGGCCTGTGCACATGATTTTATACAAAGCATGCCCGAAGGCTATGATACATTCTTGGGGCAAGGCGGTGTTAACCTTTCCGGAGGACAAAAACAACGTGTGTGTATAGCAAGGGCCCTGATTAAGAAGCCTAAAATTATGATTTTGGATGACAGCACCAGTGCGGTGGATACAGCAACGGATGCCAGCATTCGCAAAGCGCTTAAGGAAGAACTGGCGGGAATGACAACCATACTTATTGCACAGCGGGTTGCTTCGGTAATGGAAGCAGATAAAATCCTGGTTATGGAAAATGGAAAAATCCGGGATATGGGAAATCATGAAACGCTGATGCAGCAAAGCGATATTTATCGGGAACTTTATGAATCTCAGCAGAAAGGAGTGGAGTGATATGGGAAAATACGCACAGAAACGGACTGCACGCCCTAAAGACCTGAAAGGGACGATCAAACGTATTTTAAAATATGTATTTTCTTTTCAGCTGCAGATTGCATTGGTTGTATTACTGATTGTAATCAGCGTGGCCGCATCAGTTGCTTCCGCTTATTTCCTGAAGCCGTTGATCAATGATTGTATTTTGCCTTTGGTAGGGCAGGAAAATCCTGATTTTTCCAAATTGTTGGGCATGATCGGTTTGATGGCCGGTGTTTATTTTGCAGGTGCATTGGCCAGTTTCCTGTACACAAGGATTATGGTAACGATTTCGACCGGTACATTATGTAAGATTCGTATGGATTTGTTTGCCCATTTGCAGAAATTGCCGATACAGTACTATGATACCCATGTACATGGCGATATTATGAGCCGCTTTACCAATGACACGGATACATTGCGCCAAATGCTAAGCATGACTTTGCCGCAACTGATTCAGACGATTCTTTCGGTAAGCATTACGACTGTGATTATGCTCAGTCTTAACATTCAGCTCTCTCTGATCGTATTTGGCATGTTGGGTGTAATGATATTGGCGATTTATCTGGTAACTCGCCGCGGTCAGCGCTATTTTAAGCAGGTGCAGACTGCAATGGGTGATCTCAATGGATATGCAGAAGAAATGATCGAAGGTCAGCGGGTGGTAAAAGTATTCTGTCGGGAATCCATCATCAAAGAAGGATTTATTGAGATCAATGAACGGCTGCGTATTGCTGGGCAGACTTCACAGGGATGTACACAGATTTTGATGCCGATGATGGCAAACTTATCTTATGTGACTTATGCGATTTGTGCGGCTGTAGGAGCTGCGATGAGTATTCATGGTGCTTTGGATATTGGCACGATTGCTTCGTTTTTGGAATACTCCAGGACGTTTTCCCGCCCGATTACACAGATTTCCAATCAGTTTAACTATATTATGTCGGCTTTAGCCGGCGCTGAGAGAGTTTTTAATCTGTTGGATACGCCTGTAGAGACAGATGAAGGTTCAGTAACTTTGGTTTATGCCAAAAAGGATGAACAGGGAACATTGGTTGAAACCGAAAATCGTACTGGAATGTGGGCTTGGAAGGTACCACACAGCGATGGCTCTATTGAATTGGTAGAATTAAAAGGAAATGTTCGTTTCGAACATGTGGTGTTTGGCTATGCCCCCAATAAAGTGGTGTTAAATGATATCAGTCTTTATGCCAAACCGGGACAGAAGATTGCTTTTGTTGGTTCTACCGGTGCAGGAAAAACGACGATTACAAATTTGATTAACCGCTTTTACGATGTGCCGGATGGTAAAATCCGCTATGACGGTATTAATATCAACCGCATCAAGAAGGCGGATTTGCGGAAGTCTTTGGGTGTGGTATTACAGGATACGAACCTCTTTACCGGTACGGTTATGGATAATATCCGCTATGGTAAACTGGATGCAACAGATGAAGAATGTATTGCGGCGGCAAAATTGGCTAACGCAGATGCCTTTATCAGAAAATTGCCGCATGGTTATGAAACGATGCTTGAAGGTAATGGCGGAAATCTTTCACAGGGGCAAAGACAGTTGCTTTCGATTGCACGGGCAGCAGTTGCGGATCCTCCGGTGCTTATTCTGGATGAGGCTACCAGCTCAATTGATACCCGTACAGAGCATCTGATTGAAGCCGGCATGAATCAACTGATGGAAGGAAGAACAGTATTCGTAATTGCACATAGATTATCTACTGTCCGCAACTCGGATGCAATCCTGGTACTTGAGCATGGCGAAATTATAGAGCGTGGTGATCATCAGTCGTTGATTGCTGAAAAAGGCAAGTATTATCAGTTGTATACTGGTGCACTGGAATTAGAATAAACCTAACATAAAAAGGCAGATGCTTTTGGCATCTGCCTTTTAAATGGTTTTTATTATTCTTCCTCGCCGCTCTTTGCACTTCGGGCAAAAAGATGATGTAATTTGGAACGAACCTCTTCCTTTTTTGTTTCTGTTTGATTTGAATCCAATGTAATAGTTATAATATCTCCTTCCCGAGCATGTAGTGGTGCTAAAAGCGCAGTGGGAACGGAAAAGCTCTCTCCATTTTCATTTTGCAGAACAGCAATTTCTTCTTCCAGACGATCAATGGTGTATTGCATAAATAGGTACCTCCGATTTGATTAATTGGCAAAACAACGTTTGCAGGCAGTGTAGCCTTTCTCTTTTGCTTCCTGCAAAGTGATTCTGTGTTTGCTTTTAGCAAGAGAAGAACAATCTTCTTTGTGATAAGTTTTGCCGCTGTCGGTAATATATACATACTGCATATGTTCTGCTTCAGTTTCAGGGATTACTCCTTCCTGAGAGAATGAAATACTTTTTCCGTCTGAAATGGCCTGAATATCTCCCAATTCATCTGTTCGGTAGGTTTTGATGTTATGAGCAGCAAGACGCTCCAACGTTTCTGTATGTGGATGCCCATAACTATTCTCAATTCCACAGGAAATAATTGCATATTGCGGAGATACAGCATTTAAAAATGCTTCTCCGGAACTGGAACTGCTGCCATGGTGCCCAACCTTCAGAACAGTGCTGCGCAAATTTGCAAGATCGGTGTTGGCGAGAATATCTGTTTCAGAGAGTATTTCGGCATCTCCTGTCATCAGGAAAGAGATTTCTTGATAGACGATATGTACAACTGCAGAAGCATTGTTGAGATCTTCATAAGATTGACAGGGCGCAACTATTTCGCATTGCACTGTCTCTCCCAAAGAGAAGGATACGCCGGCTTTTGCTTCGTAGACAGGAATTTCTTTTTCCTCAATGCAATCCAACAGATTTAAGTAAACTTTACTGGTATGAACGGCATCCGGTAGATAGACACAGCCGATTTCAAAATTTTCCACAATCTGTTGCATTCCTCCGATATGATCGGAATGGGGATGCGTAGCGATTAAGACATCGATACGGTCAATCTGCAGGGCTTCCAGTTTTTCCTGTAATGTATATTTGGTAGCAACATCACCGGCATCAATGAGCATGGTTTTTCCATCGGGAGAACGGAAAAGAGCACTGTCAGCTTGCTCGACATCAAAAAAACAGACTTCCAAAAAAGATTCTTCCGTTAGACTCGAAGAAAGTGAGGAACTCTCAACACTTGTAGAAACGTTGAATGCATTGCTCGATGAGGAAGAGGCAGCAGATTCCTGAGGGACACAGGCTGGTATCAGCAAAATGCTGCATAAAACCAGTAATAACAGAAAAAATCCTTTAAAACGAAGATTGATGTTGCGATACATGAACAATTCTCCTTATTTTATAAAAAGATAGTGATAAATACCTAGAAGCAAAAGCTGCAGCAATAGAATGCAGGGGACTCCGATGGTAAAAGAACGATGCTTGGTTTTATGTCTGAAAAGATACATTCCAAGAAGCAGCCCTACAGAACCACCTGCCCCGGCGAAGAGGAATAATGTTCGCTCACGAATGCGTTTATGCTTGCGAATTGCAAAACGTTTATCAGCAGCACATAAACAAAAAGATAACAGGTTGATTAAAACTAAATAACAGGAAAAATATTGCATAAAATTAGTATAGCGCAAAAGGAAAAAGGAATCAAATAAAAAGAAAATTCTTCAGATTGGTAGGGAATCTTTGAAATCCCAAATCGAATTATTGACAAGAAAAGTTGTGAAGTATATTATTGATATATGTATTCTTATGTGTAGAACTGTAAGAATAGAACGAAAGTGTAATTCACTAAAGGAGGAATCTACATGCCCTTAGGATTAGATACAGAGAATGCGAACTTTACAAAAATTAAAGTAATTGGTGTTGGCGGAGGCGGCGGAAATGCGGTCAATAGAATGGTTTCCTATGGCCTGGAAGGTGCTGAATTTATTGTCATCAATACGGATAAGCAGGCGCTTTATCTGAGCAATACACCTCAAAAAATACAAATTGGAGAAAAATTGACCAAGGGGCTGGGTTCTGGTGGAGATCCCGTAATCGGTGAAAAAGCAGCAGAAGAAAGCAGAGAGGAATTGGAGCAAGCTGTAAAAGGGGCTGACCTGGTATTTATTGCTGCCGGGCTTGGCGGCGGCACAGGGACGGGAGCGGCACCGGTAGTTGCAGAACTGGCTAAAAATAGTGATGCATTGACAGTTGCTTTTGTAACAACACCTTTCTGGTTTGAAGGGACTCCCAGAAGCAAAGCAGCGCAGGAAGGATATGAGAAACTGCGGGCTTGTGTGGACAGTATTGTTAAGGTTCCGAATGATAAATTATTGGATATTGCCGGAAAAAATACGCCATTGATGGAATCTTTTAAGTTGGCGGATGATGCATTGCGTCAGGGAATTCAGGGTTTGACAGAGATTATTGTAAAGCCTTCGTTTATGAACCTGGATTTTGCGGACGTGAAGAAAATCATGCGCAACAGTGGTACAGCTCATATGGGTATTGGCGTGGCAAAGGGTGAAAACAGAGTGATCGATGCGGTAAAGCAGGCGATTATGAGCCCTCTTTTGGACACGACCATTCAGGGCGCAAAAGGGATCATTTTGAATATGATTGTAGATCCTGCCTGCGCATTGCCGGAAATCGAAGAGGCTTCCAGAGTTTTGAAAGCTTCGGCTAGCCCGGATGCGGAAACAATGTTGGGCGTGGATATTGACAGTACGCTGGAAGACGAAGTTAGAGTAACGGTAATCGCCACCGGTTTTGATGGTGCTTATCAGGCTAAAAAAGAAGAAGAAAGGCCCGGAAAGGACGTTCGAGACAGAATTAACGGGCGCAATGCCGGAGAAGAGAATGTTTTGGCTGGAAAGCCTGTGGTGATTGAAACCAAGATTGAGTATTCGGAAGATGAAGAGCCGGAATTGCCGACATTTGTAAAGCGTTCCCCGAAGCGTATTCAGATGGATGATTAAACGATAAAATGAGAAAAGGAAAGCCGGCTGAAAAGCCGGTTTTCACTATATTTTTGATAGGAAACGGAATTCGATTAATGGATGCACAGGAAAAAAGCCAAGTGGAAACATGGCAGGTGCCAGATCAAGTGTATGGGCTTTCGGAGCAGGAGGCAAAATGCCGGGCAGAGGCTGGATTCAGCAATGCAGATGCAGAAGTAAAAGCAAAGTCCATTTCGGCTATTATCAGTGAAAATGTATTTACACTGTTTAATTTGCTGAATTTCGTACTGGGATTTATTGTATTGCTGGCAGGCGCATATCAGAATGCTCTTTTTTTGATTGTTGTATTGTTTAATCTTTCGATTGGCATTGTAAATCAGATCAGATCCAAAAAAGCGGTGGAGAAACTCTCGTTGCTTTCTAAAGTAAAGGTAAGCGTATTGCGGGATGGCAGGGTAGTTTCTGTGGATTTCAGTGAAGTTGTGTTGCACGATATCCTCTTGCTGGAAGCAGGAAATCAAATTCCGGCAGATTGCAGGGTGATTCAGGGAAATTGTGAAGTGGATGAGACGTTGCTGACGGGGGAAGCTGATTCTGTATACAAGAAAATCGGCGATACTCTTTTTTCCGGAAGTTATGTGATTTCTGGAAAATGCCGTGCAATGGCAATACAGGTGGGAAAAGAAAGTTATGCAGCGAAAGTAGTGAACGACTCTCGCAAGATGGGAAAAGTGAATTCAAAAATATTGAACTCACTGAATGGCGTGATTAAATTTCTGACGGTATTTATTGTGATCATTGGGGGTATGCTGTTTGCGAAAGAATATTTCTGGCTGAAAGAAGGCGGCAAGGATGCATTGCTGTCCACTACGGCTGCTGTAATCGGTATGATCCCGGAAGGAATGATTTTACTGACCAATGTCGCCCTGACAATGGGGGTGATGAAACTGGCGCAGCAAAATACTCTGGTGCAGGAAATGTACTCTATTGAGACTCTGGCCAGAGTTGATATGCTGTGCATTGATAAGACGGGCACGATTACAGATGGCAGCATCTGTTTGAGCGAGATAATTCCTTTTTTATATGATGTGCAGGAAATTCGTTCTTTGCTGGGAAAAACAATGGCAGCAATCGGAGACGAAAATGTGACTGCACAGGCAATTCGACGGGAAATTGCGGTGCCGGAAAAAGTACCGGCATGTATCGGAAAAGCCAATTTCTCTCCGATTCGGAAATGGAGCGCCGCAACGTTTGCCGAAGAAGGTACTTATGTTTTAGGGGCACCTGAAGTTCTGAAAGCAGATTGTGGATTGTCTGACGAGCATAATGCGCATATTGCGCAGCTGCAGGAACAGGGTAAGCGGGTACTTGTATTTGCAAAAGGCATTCAACCTCTTGTACAAGACGAGGAAAAAGGATTTTCTTATGGGAAAGAAAAACTGGAACCTTTGGCAATTCTATGTTTTGCAGAAAATATCCGCAAAGAGGCAAAGGAAATTTTTTCCTATATGCGTCAGAATGGGATCAAAGTAAAAATTATATCCGGGGACAGCGGAAAGACGGTATATGCAATTGCCCGAGCAGCGGGAGCAGAATGTGCAGGTGGCTATATTGATGTATTTGATATGGATCAAAAGGCTTTGGAACAGGCAGTTGAGCACTATTCTGTCTTTGGCCGTGTGACACCTCAACAGAAAAAACAGATTGTCCATTATTTGAAAACCCATGGGAAAACAGTAGCGATGACAGGAGACGGGGTAAATGACGTCCCTGCTCTAAAAGAGGCGGATTGCAGTATTACTTTGCGTACAGGGAGCGATGCGGCGAGAACGATTTCTCAGATCGTATTGATGGATTCCAATTTGTATTCGATTTATAATACGATTTTGGAAGGCAACCGGGTTATTAACAATATACAACGTTCAGCCTCGCTATTTCTAATTAAAACCGTTTTTTCCTGTTTGCTTTCTTTGCTGTTCATGCTGTTGCCGCTTTCCTATCCGTTTTTTCCGGTACAGCTCACTTTGGTAAGTTCCCTTTGTATCGGGATACCTTCTTTTTTGCTGAGTTTTCAGAAAAGTTATGGGCATATCGATGAAGATTTTTTTGGGCCTGTATTGAAAAATGCATTTCCGGGAGGTCTTTGTATCGTTTTATATGTATTGATTTTCTGCATATTGGGAAAAATTTTGCATTGGCAAGAGGGAAAAATAGCCATGTTGTGTACAATGGCTGCGGGTATTTCGGCTTTTTACGTACTGTTTAAAGTAATGAGGCCATTTAATCTGTGGAAAGGGCTTGTTTATGCAGGATTGATGACTGCGTTTGGAGTGGCGGCTATTCTTTTTAAAGATCTCTTCTTTTTTGACCGGATATCTTGGGAGATTGCTGCGTGGGGAATGGGAATGCTGGCTTTGTTATGGCCTGTAAATAGACTGTTTGCTAAAGTGACGGATTGGGTTTTGGAAAAAATACGGATCTGGAGAGCGAACAAGCAGGCAGGAATTCCTGATGATGTGTCGAATATATATTAATATATACAATATTTTTTCAAAAAGAGAAAGGATGAGAAAGATGAAGATACAGTATGCAATTGATAATGCATTGGGAGATGGAATCCGGATTGCCAATTTGATACGGGAATATGTGGAGATTATTGAGATTGGTGATGGGGTATTGCTTCGAGAGTCTTTGAAAGCTATTTCATTGATGAAACAGATTTTTCCGGAAAAAAAGATTTTGGCAGACCTGAAGATTATGGATGGCGGATATTCCATGGGCAAAGAGGCTTTTGAACTTGGCGCCGATATTGTGACTGTTTGCGCTGCCGCAGATCCGGATTGTTCTTTGGGATTGGTGCGAGCAGCCAAAGAAGCAGGAAAAGAATCCTGGAT
>QANA01000090.1 GCA_003149735.1 Clostridiales bacterium
ACTCCGTTTATGGGTGAAGAGTTAATGAATGTACAGCCGAATGGTACAGTTACATTTGCAAATGAAGTATTGGAGACGATTGCGGGTATTGCAGTAGCTGATGTGCCCGGGATCGCGAATATGAGCGGAAGCCTGGTAAAGGACGGCTGGAATGATTTGATTGGGAAAAAACGTCCGGCCAAAGGGGTGAAGGTAACCAAGACGGAAGATACTTTGACGATTGATGTGCAGATTATTGTCGAATATGGTGTCAAAGTACATGAAGTGTGCCAGGCAATTCAGGAAAGCGTCTATAATGCTATTGAAACGATGACTGGCTTGAAAACTACCGCTGTGAATGTATATGTGCAGGGTGTGAAGATCAAAGAAGCGGCACCCAGTGAGGCTGCCGATAAGGCAGACGACTGAGTCGTTTACTGAGACCTTTACAGCTGCCGAAAAGGGTAGAGTGCAATCGCACTCGCCCCTTTTGGCGTATATTAAGTCGGAGGATGTACAAATGAAAATGAGCGTTGGAACAAGAATTGTTTTTTCTTTATTTCTGATTGTCATTCTGGGAATTTGCGGGTTGATTCTTGCTGCCAGTTTCGGTGCGTTTGCTGCAGAAGATATTTTGGCCTTGGCGCATGGATTTACAGAAACGGGTTTTAAATATATCTGGGCAGCAGCGGCTTTGCTGTTAGGAATTGTTGCGATTGGTTTATTGTTTTTTCATAGCAAAGAGGCTCCGATTAATGCCGTGGTGTTGGATACCTCAGCTGATGGTTCGGTCGCAGTAACGATAGAGGCCCTGCGGGAATTGGCAAATAATTATTTGAAAAATGTACAAGGAATTGTCATTCAGCGTATTGAGATTCATCCGTTAGGCTATAAATCACTGCGCCTCAATTTGGCAATTTCTGTGCGGCAGGAAGTGCAGGTACCGGAGCTCAGCAAGCGGATTTCCGAGGAAATAAAATCCTATATTGAAACTTACTCCGGAATTTCAGCAGACCAGGTGTTCATTAAAATTCTGCCGCTGAAGCCGGTACAGGCGCCGACCAGATAAATAAACGGGGCGCAATATGAAAGAACAACTGAGAACCTGGATGCAGGAGCACTTGCCGTTATTGATTGGCACGGGAACTGGGCTGCTGATTGGCATATTGATGCTGACAATTGGCTTTTTTTCCACGCTGTTGTTGTTGATATGCGGAGGAATAGGCGCATTGATTGGTGGAATTCCTGTAATTCGCAGATTGATTATAGGATGGATTGAGCGCCTGATTGATAAAATATTTCATAAATTTTAAAAATTCGTTTCAATAGAAATGATGGAGGTAATGATGGAAAGAAGGCTGGCACGCGAAGCGGCTATGTGCCTTTATTACGAACGGGCGATCAAGCAGGATCCGCATACGGACAGCACAACGTTGGTTGATATGGGAGATGTTTTGCAACGCGCAAAGTTGAATGATGCTAATTTGGCCTATATTGATGTTGCACTGCAAATTTATGAGCAGCATCTGGCTGAATTGGATGCTGCCATAGAAAGGCATTGTCATGCCTGGAAGTTGGACAGGCTTTCCAAAGTAGATCTTTCGATTTTACGCCTGGCTGCGGCAGAGATGCGCTATATGGAAAAGATTCCTTATAAAGTGGCGGTCAATGAAGCGGTAGAACTGGCCAAAAAGTATTCAGAAGAGAAGGCACCGCAATTTATCAATGGCATTTTGAGAGCAATGGCGGAGGATTACCTGGCAGAGCAGGCATAAAGGATATATGTATTTTTTGGGAATTGATACCAGTTGCTATACCACTTCAGTGGCAGTAGCCGATGCACAGGGAAATATTCTGCTGGATCGGAGAAGCCCGTTATGTGTGCCTGAACAGGCACGAGGGCTTCGCCAATCGGAGATGGTGTTTCAACATATCAAAAATCTGTCGGAACTGTTTCCGCAGGGATATACACAGATAAAAGCAGTTGCGGCCAGCACGGCGCCGCGCCCTGCTGAAGGTTCCTACATGCCGGTGTTTCGTGTGGCGGAAAGCTTTGGCAAGGCGGCAGCTTATTCGGCCGGAGCTGCTTTTTATGCGTTAAGTCATCAACATGCGCATATCGGAGCGGCTATGTTGGGAGCAAATCAATTGTTGGATGGGAATTTTTTGGCTCTTCATGTATCCGGTGGAACGACGGATGTTCTGCAGGTAAAAGCAAAGGAGAATCTGATTCAATCGATTCAGATGCTTGGAAAGAGCTCAGATATTACAGCTGGGCAATTGATTGATCGCATTGGCGTTACTTTGGGGCATGCATTTCCGGCAGGCGCGGCGGTTTCGGCATTGGCAGCCGGCGGAGAAGCGGCACATTTGAACTTTACAATTCAGGGATTGAATGCCAGCTTTTCCGGAGTGGAAACAGAGGTGCGGCGTCGTTTGCAGCAGGGAATGCGGCCGGAAGATGCAGCGGCGACAATATTGCTCTGTGTTGCAAAGGTATTGAATCGATTGATTATCAGAGCGCGGCAGCAGACGGGAATTGAACGGGTACTTTTGTTTGGCGGCGTTATGCGCAGTGAATGGATTCGGGATTATTTACAGAAAAAACAGCGGGGATTGATCTTTTCCGGGATCGATTATGCTTCAGATAACGCTTGTGGTCTAGCAGCTCAGGCGGCATTGCATTATTTTTATGAAAAAGAAAGGGCAGACAATGGCGGCGACAATTATTAATGGAAAAGAAATTGCGGAACAGATGCAGGCGGAATTGGCGGAAAAGGTAAAAGTATTTCATCAGAAATATGGATATGTCCCGGGGTTGGCGGTAATTCTGGTTGGAGAAGATCCGGCGTCGCAAGTTTATGTGCGGAATAAGCATCGTGCATGCACCAAAGTAGGAATGTATTCGGAAGTACTGAGATTGAGTGCGGAGACGACCGAAGAAGAGCTTTTCACGCATATCGATCGGTATAATGCGGATCCGCGTATCCATGGATTATTGGTTCAGTTCCCGGTGCCGGGGCATCTTTCTCAGCAACGCATTATCGAACGGATTGCTCCTGAAAAAGATGTAGATGGGCTTTCTTTGGAAAATGCGGGAAAATTATTTGCGGGAGGCAAGGGATTGGTATCCTGTACTCCTAAAGGAATTATCGAATTGATTAAACGGACAGGCGTTGCAATGGCCGGGAAACAGGCGGTAGTAGTTGGCCGCAGTAATCTGGTTGGAAAACCGGTTGCTATGCTGTTGCTTAAAGAAAATGCTACGGTAACGGTTTGCCATTCCAAGACGGAAAATCTTGCGGACATAACTTCGCAAGCGGATATTTTAGTGGCGGCGGTTGGAAAACCGGGCTGCATCCGAGCAGAGCATATCAAGCCGGGAGCAGTGGTCATTGACGTTGGAACTTCCAGAGTGGAGGGTAAGCTGCGGGGAGATGTTGCTTTTGATGAGGCAATGGAAAAAGCGGCCTATATAACGCCGGTGCCCGGCGGAGTAGGCCCAATGACAATTACTATGCTGTTATATAACACATTGGAAGCTGCGGAAATGCAGAGACAAACGGAGTAAAGCTATGGAAGTCCGGGAAAAACTCATTCAATTGAAAGATTTGGTCGAACATCGTTTATCGGAACTGCTTCCGGCAGAAGTGCCTGAACTGCTGCGGGATTCCATGATGTATAGCTTATTGGCTGGTGGTAAGCGGTTGCGGCCGGCAATGCATTTATTGGCGGCAGAACTGGTAGACGGGCGGGTCGGGCAATGCCTGGATATGGCTTGCGCGATTGAGATGATACATACTTATTCATTAATTCACGATGATTTACCCGCTCTGGATAATGATGTGCTGCGCCGGGGTAGAGCAACTAACCATGTAGTTTACGGAGAGGCGCAGGCAATTTTAGCTGGCGACGGTCTGTTGAACTGTGCTTATGAAACGATGCTGCGCAATGCGCTGCGTTATCCCTCGCAGGCAGACAAATTTTTAAAAGCAATTGAGATAATAGCGAAAGCTGCCGGAGTTACCGGTATGATAGCCGGTCAGGTAATGGACGTAGCGCTGGAAGGACAACAGGTAGATTTTTCGCAGCTGCAATATATCCATGCCCATAAAACGGGAGATATGATAACGGGTGCATTACTTTCGGGAGCAGCTTTGTTTACGGAGAATGCGGAGCTGTTGGCATCGGTGGAAAGTTATGGCCGCAATGTGGGCTTGGTATTTCAAATTGTGGATGATATTTTGGATATTACCGCCGGAGAAGAGCTGGGGAAGTCACGCGGGAAGGATGCGGAGGAAGGCAAAGTGACATATCCTTCTTTGTTTGGAATTGAAAAATCCAGACAAATAGCAAAAGAGAAAACAGAAGCGGCAAAGGCAGCATTGGCTCCTTTTGGAAACAAGGCAGATATGCTGTGCCAATTGGCAGATATGATGCTGGAACGGAGTATGTAAGTATGAAAAGGCAAATTGCAATTGATGGCCCTGCAGGAGCCGGGAAGAGCACGGTTGCCAAAGCTGTGGCTCAAAAACTGCATATAAACTATATGGATACCGGTGCTATGTATCGGGCGGTGGCTTATGATTTGCTGCGCAGAAATATTTGTTTGCAGGATGTGCAGGCAGTGGAGCAGGCCATGGAAACAATGAATCTGGAAGTGGTCTACCGGCAGGGAGAGCAGCGGGTTTTAGTCGATGGCGCGGATGTGACGCCGTTTATTCGTACGCCGGAGGTTTCCAGAGGAGCTTCTGCTGTGGGCGCGGTGCCTGCAGTGCGCATCAAACTGGTTGAGTTGCAGCGGAAAACAGCGGAAAAATATGATATTGTGATGGACGGAAGAGATATTGGCACTTATGTGCTGCCGTCTGCCAAAGCTAAATTTTATATTACTGCTTCTTCCGGAGTACGAGCCCTGCGCCGTCAAAAGGATTTGCTTGCTGCAGGGCAGGAAGTGGATATACAACAGCTGGAGCAGGAAATTATTGCTCGCGACAAGGCGGATAGCGAACGGAAATTTGCACCGCTGCGCTGTGCAGAAGATGCCATTTATCTGGATACTTCGGAGATGGACGCCGATCAGGTCATCGGATTTGTTTGCAGAAAAATAGAGGAAATCTATGGGTAAAGCATTTTATTATGTGGCAAGGGCAATAGTCAAACCTTTGATTTGGCTTTTGTATGGTGTTAATATAAAGGGAAAAGAGAATCTGCAATATACAGGGCGAATGCTCATTGCATCCAATCATACCAGCATGATGGACACATTGCTGATCGGTTGTGCAGATCGGCACCAAGTGCATTTTATGGCTAAAAAGGAACTGTTTTCCAATAAATTAGGGGCATGGTTTTTTAAAAGCCTGGGGACCTTTCCAGTGGATCGCGGTAAGGGCGATATCGCAGCAGTAACTGCAGCGGGAAAAATATTGCAGGAGAACCAGACTTTAGTGATTTTCCCGGAAGGTACACGCAATAAAGAACGGCAATGGCAACTTGCAGAATTTAAAAACGGTGCGGCGTTGATTGCATTGCGCAATGATGCTCCCATATTGCCTGTTTGTATTGTAGAAAAGCCAAGGTTGTTTCATCGCACGAAAGTAGTAATAGGGGAGGCGATCTGCCTTGCGGATTGGACGGATGACACGCTTTCCCGTTCGGAAAATATACGGCGCATTTCAACAAGGCTGAGAGACACCATTTTGAATTTACGGGCAAGGCAAATGACAGGGAGAGACCGTCATGAAAATCATTCTGGCTAAACATGCGGGATTTTGCTTTGGTGTAAAACGGGCGGTCAACAGAGCATTGGATTTGGCAAAACAGGGCGAAAATGTGGTTACCCTGGGGGATTTGATCCACAATAAGCAATTTGTGGCCTATTTGAGAAAAAATGGAATTTGTACAGTGGAGGAAATAAGTCAGGCTGCGCAGGCCGGCAGCAAAGTGCTGATCCGTTCTCATGGGGTGCCGCCTTCTGCCTATGCGGAACTGGAGCAGCAACAGGTAGCCTATGAGGATCTGACTTGTCCTTTTGTAGAGCGCATTCATCGCAGAGTATATGAACAACAAGCCTTGTTTGATCATATTATCATTGTAGGTAAGAAAGACCATCCGGAAGTAGTGGGTATTTGCGGATGGGCAGGTGCAAAAGCCTTGGTAGTGGGCGATGAGGAGCAGGCAAAGGCACTTCCGCGGCTGGGCAATGTATTGATTGTTGCGCAGACGACGATTACTCGAGAATTGTTTGATACAATTTGCAGAACAGTTGAAGCGAAAGCACAGCATTGCGCGGTGTTTGACAGTATTTGTGAAACAACTGCGCTCCGGCAGAAAGAAGCGGCGGAAATTGCCCGTAAGAGCGACGCGATGCTGGTTATTGGAGACAGACAAAGCTCCAATAGCAGAAAACTATATGAAATCGCAAAAAAATATTGCCGTAATGCTTATTTTATTGAGGATGCCAGTGAAGTTATACTTGAAAACTTTACAGAGTGTGATATAATTGGTATAGTTGCCGGTGCCTCTGCACCGGATTGGATAATCAGGGAGGTATGCACGCTAATGGAGTTAGAAAAAACTCAGGTTACAGAAGAAACCGCAGCGGTAGAAGCAGAAGCAGCACAGGCTGCTGAAGTTGTTGAAGCTGCACCTGTTGCAGAAGAAGTTGAAACTGCACAGCCCGTGGAAGTGGAAGAATCCAGCTTCGCGGAGGAAATGGAAAAGACGTTTGTCAAAATCAGAAGAGGCCAGTTTGTAAAAGGTGTTGTAGTTCATGTTACTGATGAAGAAGTATGTGTCAACATTGGTTACAAAGCAGATGGTCTTATCAAGAAGGATGACTTAACACTGACAGGTGATGTTGCACCCTCTGATTTGTTCAAAGAAGGCGATGAGATCGAGGCAGAAGTTGTCTCGCTCAATGATGGCGTAGGAAATGTCGTTCTTTCCAGAAAGAAGATTGAAAACCAGGTAAAATGGAAAGAGTTTGTAGAGAACCTGGATATGGATGCGATTTATGAATGCGTTGTCACCAAAACGATTAAGGGTGGTGTATTGACCAAGTTTAATGGTTATGAAGCATTTATTCCCGCTTCCCAGCTTTCTCTCAAATATGTGGAAGACTTGAGCGTGTTTGTTGGTAAGACGCTGCTGGTTAAGATCATTGATGTGGATAAGCGCCAGAAGAGATTTGTACTGTCCAATAAAGAAGCACTCAAACAGCAGATTGCTGAGCAGGAAAAGATGATTTTTGCCAGCTTTGAAAAGGGTTCCGTTGTGCGCGGTGTTGTTAAGAGACTGACTGATTTTGGTGCCTTTGTGGACGTTGGCGGTGTGGATGGTCTGCTGCATATCACAGATATCAGCTGGGTTCGTATTAAACACCCGAAAGATGTTTTGAGTGAAAATCAGGAAATTGATGTTAAGATTCTGAATGTTGATCCTGAAAAGAAGAGAATTTCTCTTGGCTATAAGCAGCTTCAGCCCAAGCCTTGGGATTTGGTTTCCGAAAAATACATTGTCGGCGAAACAGTGACTGGTAAAGTTGTTCGGATCGCTCCCTTTGGTGCATTTGTAGAACTGGAGCCCACGATTGATGGCTTGGTACATATTTCTCAAGTGACCAACAGAAGAATTGAAAAGGTAGAGGATGTTCTTTCCCTGGGTCAGGAAGTGACTGCTAAGATTTTGGAAGTCAATCCTGAAAAGAAACGCATCAGTTTGAGCATCAGAGCTCTTATGCAGCCTGAAAAGCGTGAAGATGCTGCAGAAGGTGAAGAAAAAGTTGAGCGTAAGCCCAGAGCAAGAAGAGAAGAAAGATCCTTTGTGATTCCGCCCAGAGAAGAGGCGACGACTTCGTTGGCGGATCTTTTCAAGCTGGCAGAAGAAGCAGGCGAAAATAAGGAAGACTAAATAGTCAAAACAGAAGTATAAAATCAATTGGGAGACGTTCTGTAAAGGAATGTTCTCCCTTTTTTCAATCCGTATATTATGCGGCAGAAAACAAGTCGATTATTGGACAAAATCAAAGATAATCAGTAAAGCAATAGCATAAAAAAGAGGAGGGATTAGAAGATGATCATTCAAAACGTGCTGATTTATGATGCAGTGCATCGGGAACCTTATGTTGGGCATATTCGTATAGAAAACGAAAAGATTGCTGAAATTGGCCCGGATGTGAGCCGTAAGGGCGAAGAAGAAGTCGTTGAAGGCAGAGGATTGCGGGCGTATCCTGGATTTATTGATGCGCATAGCCATATTGGATTGGATGGATATGGCGGGCCGACGGGCGGCAGCTATGATTATAATGAAATGAATGATATTGTTTGTCCACAGTTGAGAGGGCTAGATAGCTATAATCCTCAGGATGCAGCGATCCCTATGGCACTGGCTGGCGGCGTGACGACGGTTTGCACCGGGCCGGGTTCTGCTAATGTGTTGGGCGGCACCTCACTGGTTATAAAATTATGGGGCAACAGTGTGGAAGAAGCGGTTATGGTACCGGAAGCAGCTATGAAATGTGCATTTGGAGAGAATCCCAAACGCTGTTACAAAGAAAAATGTGATTCGGCAAGAATGACGACTGCAGCAAAATTGCGGGAAGCACTGTTTTTGGCAAGAGATTATATGCAGCGGAAGGAGGCTGCCGATGGAGATATTGCAAAGGCACCTCGATTTGATATGAAAGCAGAAGCACTGATTCCCGTGTTAAAAGGGGAGATGCCCTTGAAAGCACATGCACATCGGGCGGATGATGTGATGACGGCGCTGCGTATTGCAAAAGAGTTTCATGTACGCATTACCTTGGAACATTGTACAGAAGGGCATTTGATTGTAAAAGAACTGCAGGAGGCAAAAGTTCCGGTGGCGGTTGGCCCTACCCTGACCAGTGCTTCAAAATTGGAATTGATCAATAAATCTTGGGAAACTCCGGGTATTCTGGCAGCTGCGGGAATTCAGGTTTCCATTATTACCGATGCCTCTGTCATTCCGCAGGAATATCTTCCGATGTGTGCAGGCTTAGCTGTAAAAGCGGGGATGGATTCCTTTGAGGCATTGAAAGCAATCACTATTAATCCGGCTAAGCATTTAGGTGTAGAAAATCGGATTGGTTCGCTGGAGGCGGGCAAGGATGCAGATATTGTGCTCACGGAAGGTAATCCGCTTTTTACGGATTCTGTCGTGAAAATGGTATTTCTAAACGGAAAAGCAGTTGTTGGAGCATAAATAAATCTCAAAATTGAAATATCACGAATCAAAAAAGAGGCTGTAGCCTTTAAGGGCAGCAGCCTCTTTTTTGATTAGAAGTTGAATTTATTGATGGGTATATAGCTTATAATAAGCTCCTTTTTGTGCCAACAGTTGTTCATGGGTACCGCTCTCTATAATTCCGCCATTGCCAATGACTAAAATCAGGTCAGAATTGCGAATGGTGGAAAGGCGGTGTGCAACGATAAAGCTGGTACGATTTTTCAGTACAGTAGTAATTGCCTGCTGGATCAATTGCTCAGTTTCAGTATCGATGGAAGAAGTAGCTTCATCCAATACAAAAATACGAGGATCGGCCAATATGACACGGGCAAATGAAATGAGCTGTTTCTGGCCTGTGGAAAGGCGAATTCCACCTTCACCAACCTGGGTATCATAGCCATCTTTTTGGGCCAGAATAAACTCTTCTGCGCGAACCATGCGGGCGGCGGCGCGAATTTCTTCTTCAGTGGCATCTTTACGGCCGAAAGCTATGTTTTCTCTGATAGTGCCTGAAAACAGATGCGGTTGCTGAAGCACATATCCCATACTGCTTTGCAGCCAGAGCTGGGAACGTTGACGATAATCCACTCCATCAATTAATATTTTTCCTCCGGTAGGCTCATAAAAGCGACAGATCAAATTGATGATAGTACTCTTGCCCGCACCTGTTTCACCTACCAGAGCAATGCTCTTGCCGGCCGGTACATGAAGGTTAAAGTCTTTCAGCACAGTCTCTTCGGGAATATAGGAGAAATCAACATGCTCGAATGTGATATCGCCGGAAATGGGCGGCCAATTTTCCTTTTTCGGCGCAAGGCTGTCTCCATATACAGAGATTACTTCAGGGCTGTCTACAATATCTTCCGGTGTATCTAAAAGGGAGATAACGCGCTCGGCAGAAGCTTGTGCATTCTGCAATTCAGCAAATTTTTGAGCCAACTGCTGGATGGGGTCAAATAACTGTGTAGTGTAGGAAATAAATGAGGAAAGCGTGCCGAAAGTAATCACGCCTTCCAATACCTGCCCACCACCGATTTGCAGCGCAAGAGCTGTGCCGATAGCGCTTAAAAACATGACAATCGGCATAAAAATGGCATTCAGACCGGAGGCTCTGGCAGATGCATGCCGCATATCACTGGTAAGTTGCTTAAAATCATCGAAATTCTGTTGTTCACGAACCAGCGTTTTGGTTGTCATGGCTCCCATAATGCCCTCGTTATAGGCGCCGGTAATGCGGGAGTTGATGCTGCGGACAATGCGGAACTGGCGTAATATTTTGGTGCGGAAAAAAACAGCA
>QANA01000089.1 GCA_003149735.1 Clostridiales bacterium
GGCGATAACATTCGCATGGAGATCACGCTGATCACGCCCATCGCAATCGAGCAGGGACTGCGCTTCGCAATTCGTGAAGGCGGCAGAACCGTTGGTTCCGGCGTTGTAGCCAGCATTATTGAGTAAAATATCATCAGAGCAGCCGTCAGTTTTCTGGCGGCTGCTCTTTATATATAAAAGAAGTTGCTGGATGTAAAGAATATCTGTTGACATCCGGTATAATTTATGATAAATTATGTGTAGTGGCCTGTAGGCCGCTTTTTAGGTTGCAATTTTTTTGTGGCCGGACTACTTGGAGGTAAAGGATTATGCGCGAAAAAATCATTTTGGCATGCACCGAATGCAAGCAGAGAAACTACAATACGATGAAGAACAAGAAAAACACGCCCGACAGGCTGGAAGAGACCAAGTATTGCAAATTCTGCAAGAAGCATACCGTTCACAGAGAAACCAGATAACGAATTTATAAACCCCGGAGTGTAAGAATTATGTCTAAAACAGTTTTGCTGGGCAACGAAAAAGAGAAAAAGGAAAAGGCCCAGAAAAAGGCGGCAAAAGCCAAGAAAAAGCAGGGCAGAAGGGGGCCAATTCGTTTCTTTAAGGACATTTGGAGTGAACTGAAAAAGGTTACATGGCCCACGAAAAAGGAACTTTTTAACTACTCATTGGCAGTAATCGCCGTCGTGTTGGGCTCAGCCATTGTAATCGGCTTGGTCGATTTTGGTTTGGGACAGCTGTTTAACCTGGTGATGGGCTAATTAATATTAAGAAAGGTGTTCTTCAGAGTGGATAACGAAAATTTGGAATTCAATCAATTGGAAGGCCAACAGGCCGAACCCGAGAAGGCATCTGAAGAAAGCAAGCGGCTCTTTATCAAACAGGAGAAAACAGACAAGCCTTATTGGTATGTCGTTTATACATACTCCGGCTATGAAAATAAAGTAATGACCAATCTGCTTAAGACAGTGGAAAACAATGGCTTGCAGGATCTTATCTATGATGTAAAAGTCCCGATGGAGGAGACGATTGAAGTCAAAAATGGTAAGAAAAAGCATGTTCAGCGTAAGCTGTTTCCTGGCTATGTAATGGTTAAAATGCTGCTGACGGACGAATCCTGGTATGTAGTGCGTAATACGCGCGGTGTAACCGGATTTGTTGGCCCGGGGAGTAAGCCAATCCCGCTTTCTGATATGGAAGTCCGTTCCATGGGTGTAGAAGATGTTCCAGTAAGACTGGATGTGGAAGTGGGCGAAAATGTAATGATTACAGCTGGCCCGCTGGAAGGTTTTATCGGCATTGTCAATGAAATCAGTGTTGAACGGCAGAAGGTAAAGGTTACGGTATCCATGTTTGGCAGGGATACTCAGGTAGAATTGGATTTTGTCCAGGTAAAGCGCGTATAAACTCAAGTATAAAAGAAGATTCGAAGGCAGTGCCTTTTAATCGTGGGAGGGGATATGCCCCCCGCTTATACCACATTGCACAACTTTAGGAGGTGTACCAATGGCAAAAAAAGTAATTGGACTTGTAAAGCTTCAGATCCCTGCGGGCAAAGCAACGCCTGCACCGCCTGTTGGCCCTGCTCTTGGCCAGCATAGCGTCAACATCATGGATTTTGTTAAGCAATTCAACGAGAGAACGGCAAAGCAGGCCGGATTGATTATTCCTGCGTTGATTACCATCTATGCAGATAGATCTTTCTCTTTTGTTTTGAAGAGCCCGCCCGCAGCAGTATTGATTAAGAAAGCTTGCGGCATTGAATCCGGTTCTAAAGTTCCTAATAGGGACAAGGTTGCGAAGATTACAAAAGCGCAGCTGCAGGAAATCGCGGAGATCAAGAAAGCGGACCTCAACGCAGCCAGCATGGAGACTGCTATCAGCATGATTGCAGGCACTTGCAGAAGCATGGGCGTTGAAGTTGTTGATTAACAAATTGGACTTAGTGGGAGGCATTGAGCCGAATCACCACAGGAGGTTTTATCTATGAAGAGAGGCAAGAACTATTTAGAGAGCCTGAAAGTATTCGATAAGAATACCCAGTATGATGCTGCGGCTGCAATTGAAAATTGCTTGCAGACCGCAAAAGCAAAATTCGACGAGACTATCGAAGTATCTGTCCGCCTGGGTGTTGACCCCCGCCATGCTGATCAGCAGGTCAGAGGCACGGTTGTATTGCCCAACGGTACCGGTAAAACGGTAAAGGTTTTGGTATTCGCAAGAGGCGATAAAGCAACCGAAGCAAAGGAAGCCGGCGCTGATTATGTTGGCGATATGGATCTGGTGCAGAAGATCCAGCAGGAAAACTGGTTTGATTTTGATGTATGCGTAGCGACACCTGATATGATGGGTGTGGTAGGCCGTATCGGCCGTATCCTTGGCCCGAAAGGTTTGATGCCGAACCCGAAATCCGGAACGGTGACCATGGATGTTACCAAGGCAATCAGCGAGATCAAAGCCGGTAAAGTGGAATACAGAGTTGACAGAACAGCTATTATCCACTGCCCGATTGGCAAAAAGTCTTTTGAAAAAGAAAAGTTGCAGGAAAACCTGGAAGTACTGATGAATGCAATCATCCGTGCTAAGCCGGCTTCTGCAAAGGGCACTTATGTGAAGAGTATTGTTATTTCTTCGACTATGGGCCCCGGCATTAAAGTCAACCCCGCCAACTTTGGCTGATGTATTGACAGATTGTTTATGTTGTGCTAACATAAATAGGAATTGAATATCTTGTTTCCTAAGACAGCGGGTAGCGCAAGTATAAATCCCGCCGAGGTACACATAAACGCAGAATGAGTCGATTCCCGTTTATTCCTCTTAGGAAGAATAAACGGGTTTTTTCATTTCAAATATTCCATAGGAGGTGAAACACTTGAAAGACTATACTTTGAAAGCAAAGCAAGAAGTCGTAGCAGGTGTACAGGCAAAATTCGCTGAAGCGCAGAGCCTGGTGTTTCTTGATTACAGAGGCATGACAGTTGCGGAAGTAACTGAGCTGAGAAATAAGATCAGAGAAGCAGGTGCTGAGTACAAGGTCATCAAAAATACGGTGATCAAGAGAGCGGCAGAGAATCTGGGAATTACCGGGTTGGATGCAATGCTCGAAGGCCCGACTGCCGTTGCCTATTGCGCAGCAGATCCTGTTACAGCAGCAAAAATTGTTGTAGATTATGTGGAGTCTATTAAGAAGACGGAAGTTAAAGGCGGCGTCTACGAAGGTAAAGCAATTGATGCATCAGTAGTTAAGAATCTGGCGGCTACTCCTTCCAAAGAGCAGTCTCTGGCAAGACTTATGGGCAGCTTGAATTCTCCCATTTCCAGTTTTGTACGTGCTTTGGATGCAATCAGAAAGCAAAAAGAAGAAGCGACAGCATAAATGCTGCGTGTTAAATTAAAAAATTTCGGAGGTAATATAGAATGGATAAACAGCAGATTATTGAAGCAATCGAGCAGATGAATGTCCTCGAACTGGCAGATTTGGTAAAAGCATTGGAAGAAAAGTTTGGTGTAAGCGCAGCAGCCGCAGTCGTAGCAGCAGGTCCTGCAGCTGGCCCCGCAGCAGCTGAAGAAGAGCAGACCGAATTCACCGTTGTTCTGAAGAGCGCAGGTGCTCAGAAGATTAAGGTTATTAAGGTCGTAAGAGAAATTACCAGCCTTGGCCTGAAAGAAGCTAAGGATTTGGTTGACAACGCTCCCAAGCCCCTCAAAGAAAACGTTTCCAAAGAGGATGCAGAAAAGATTGCTGCTCAGATCGCAGAAGTCGGTGGCGAAACCGAAATCAAATAATCAATTTATGGAAGATAAAAAGTGCTTTGTTTATACAAAGCACTTTTTTTATAAATAGGCTGAGTTGTTTTAACAGGGTGAATATGATAAAACGAATAAACAGCTAAATATTTAATAGAGGAAGAAATTATAGATTACGAAAAAATTTTGAGCAATTTAAAAAACAGGGGATACATTCCGTATTTTGTGAAAACAAAAGAGGAAGCAAAAAAGCTGGTTATGGATGAAATTCTTGCCGGTGTGCATACACTGGGCAAGGGAGGCAGCCAGAGTTTACGGGATACCGGAATTTGGGAAGTCTTAGTTGAACGTGATGCACGCGAAGATGATAGTAGAATAGAACTTTTTGCAACGACTTTATATAATCAAAAAGGGCTGGATCCGGATATTGCCTTGCAAAAAGCAATGACGGCAGAGGCGTATATCTGTTCGACCAACGCAATGACGGAAAAGGGAACTTTGCTGAATGTCGATGGCATCGGAAATCGCGTAGGAGCTATGATTTATGGTCCTAAAAAGGTGATTTTGGTGATTGGAAAAAATAAGATTTATCCGGATATGGAAACAGCATGGCATGGCCTGAAAAACAATACCTGCATGCCGCATGCAAACGCGGAATCGGCTTGCCGAAAGGCCAGAAAATGTGTGGATTGTGATAAGGAGTATCGGGCGTGTCGCGTTACGTCTATTTTGGATCGCGCGCTGCCTGGCCGTGAATATCATCTGGTGCTGATAGACGATATTGTAGGCGCCTAAATGCGTGATAAGGTTATCAAGAGGCAATATCTGTAAAAGGTGCAAGTATGCAGTACGAAAGCAAATGGTATGTATATATATTGCGGTGTGCGGACCAGACTTTGTACACCGGCATAACGAACCGCTTACAGCAGCGATTGCGTGCGCATAATGCGGGAAAAGGCGCTAAATATACGAAAGGAAGAAGACCGGTTCATTTGCTTTATTGGGAAACATGCACGGATAAATCGGCGGCATTGAAACGGGAAGCAGCGATAAAGAAAATGAAGCGTGCAGAGAAGCTGCTTCTTTGCACGTCTGCAGAAGAAAAGTAACTTTTTTGATAGAAATAAAAAACCAGGCTTTTAACGCCTGGTTTTTTTATTTCTCAAAACTAGGGTATTCAGTTAGAAGTCTTAACTTCCATCCAGACGTCATTCCACAGAGAGAGGGAATCAGAGTCCAGATCTTTAAAATAAGTGCAGCGTGCCAAAACATCGTCTGTAATATGATAGGAATCAACAGCCAATAATTCCGGATCGAGATAAGGTTCTGCTCCACTGTTAGGTGTTGTATAGCCGACATATTCGGAATTGGCAGCAGTCACTTCAGGATCACATAAAAAGTTAATAAACCGCTCGGCTGCTTCTTTATGCTTGGAAGATTTCAGTACGACCAGATTATCTACCCAGACATTGCTGCCTTCTTCGGGGACTACGTAAGCCAAATCAGGATTTTCCATGATTGCCTCAGTAGCAGAACCGGAATAATCTACTGCCAGTGCAACGCTTCCGCCAATCATATCGTATTTGATATTATCGGTGCCATAGGCCAGAACTAAGGGCTTTTGCTGTTTTAACAATTCGCCTGCTTCTGCGAGTTCTTCGGGGTTCGTCGTATTGATGTCATAACCCAATTTGCACAAAGCTACCATAATGGAATCGCGAATGGAATCATACATCATGATTTTTCCGGAATATTTTTCATTCCAGAGAATATCCCAACTGGTAACCGGATCGTCTACCAATTTGGTATTATAAACGATACCTACCGTACCCATCAAATAAGGGATGGAATATTTGGATTCCGGATCAAAGGTACGCGTAGAGGAAACAGCTTCTACATATTTAAAATTGGGGATATTGGTATAATCCAATTCAGCCAGCAAATCTTCGGCGATCAGGCGCTCTACCAAATAATCGGAAGGAACAAGCACATCGATTTTAGTGCCTTCTGTCGCACAAATGGTATACATTTCCTCGTTGGATGTAGTGGTCGTATAGTTGATTTTGATGTCCGGGTTCAGTGTTTCAAATTCTTTGATCAGATCCGGATCGAGATATTCTCCCCAGTTGAGTACATACAAGGTCATCTGGTCGCTTTTTCCGCAAGAAGCGGCAAGTGGAATTACAAACAAAATTGCCATAAGCAGAGCAACGATCTTGGTTATTTTCAATTTAAACAACCCTCCTTAAAATATAAAATCTTAAAAAGTGCAGGAGCTTCAATGAGCTCTTTTTGCTTTTTTGGGGCGCTTTCCGCTGCGGACTGCCTGCCGTTCTGCACGCACGTTGATGATAATAAGCAGTGTAATAACGCATAGGAACATAATTGTTGAAAGCGCATTGATTTCCGGGTTGATACCAACCTTTGCCATGGAATAAATATAGATGGAAAGATTGCTGATCACGCCTTGCGATGAGAAGAAGCTGATGACAAAATCATCAAAAGACATCGTAAAAGCCATGATAAATCCGGAAACTATGCCGGGCATCAACTGGGGTACAATCACTTTACGAATTGCATAGCCTGGTGTTGCCCCCATATCCAATGCGGCTTCGTAAAGGTTCTCATCCATTCCTTTAAGGCGGGGCATAACTGAGAAAATCACATATGGGATATTGAATACGATATGTGAAATCAGCATGGTAACATACCCACGGGGAATCTTGGTAAAGATGAAAAACAACAACAGAGAAATACCGGTTACGATATCCGCATTCATCATGGGAATCTGTGTCAAATTGATCACAAGATTGCGCTGCCATTTTTTAAAATCATTAATACCAATTGCAGCCAAAGTTCCCACTACAGTGGCAATGAGGGAGGACAAAATGGCAATGCTTAGTGTTACCCAGATACTCTCCAAAATTAATGGGTTTGTAAAGAGCTTTCGATACCAATCAAAAGTAAAGCCCGACCATTTCGTCATGGATTTGCCGCTGTTGAAAGAAAAAATCATCAGCATCAAAATCGGAAGATAAATAAAGATCAACAAAATGGCAAGATAAAAGCGTTTACAAAAATTCCAGAATTTTGACATTTTACATACCCCCTGGCATGACGCCTTCATCACTCTTGCGCACCAGCGCCATGCTGATCAACATCAGTACCATCATGACGACGGCCAGTGCTGAGCCGGTATTCCAGTCCTTAAGCAGCATAAACTGATTTTCCAACAAATCTCCAAACATCATCGTTTGTGAGCCGCCCAGCAGCCTGGAGATAACGAAAGTAGTGACTGCAGGCATAAAGACCATGGTAACACCGGTAACAATGCCGGATTTGGTCAACGGGAGAATGATGTGGATAAGAGTTTGCCATTTATTGGCACCCAGGTCTTCTGCTGCCTGGATGTAACTTCTGTCAATTTTGGTAAAAGAAGTATAAATTGGCAAAAGCATAAAAGGCAAAAAGTTGTAAACCAATCCGAAAATGACTGCTCCTTCTGTATAAAGCAACTGCTGAGCAGGAAGGCCAAGCCATTGCAACAGCTGATTGATTGGGCCGGATGTATCCAAAAGAGCCCGCCAGGCATAGGTGCGGAGCAGAAAATTCATCCACATAGGCAACATAAACAAGAGGTTGACAATGCTGCCAATACGGGATTTGAGCTGCCAAAGGAATAAAGCCGCCGGATATGCCAGAAGCAGGCAAAAAACAGTGGTAATAAGGGCATATTCCAAAGAAAGCAGCAATACCGACATGCTGGAACCGGAAAGAGCTGATTCGATATATTGCGTAGTAAAGACCAATGCTCCCGTATCCGTACGGTGAATAAACGCGTAGAAGAGGATGAGGAGCAACGGAACAACGGTGAAAATCACCATCCACACTACATAGGGAAGTGCAAAGGCTCTTTTTTTGTTCATTGCTTTATCTCCAGAGTTTCCGCCGTGTCATACTGAGAACGGTCCATAATATGGATATCATCGGGATCGAGATGAATGCCGAGGCGGCTTCCGACTTCTGCAGAATGGATGCTCTGAATGAGCCATTCAAAGCCGTCATCTCCCTGGAGGCGAATTTCATAATGTACTCCCATAAAAACAATGGAAGTGACAACTCCGTTGATGGTATTTTCGGTAGGAGGAACCAGCTTAATATCTTCCGGGCGCACAACGACCACAATCGGTTCGTTATTATTGTAGCCTCTATCCAGGCAACGAAAATCCCGACCCGAAAAATGAGCGACGTAATCCTCTTTCATGATACCGTAAAGAATATTGCTTTCGCCAATAAAATCTGCGACAAAAGAGTTGACCGGCTCGTTATAGATCATCACCGGTGTACCGATTTGCTGAATGCGGCCACTGTCCATTACGGCAATGGTATCCGACATGGATAAAGCTTCTTCCTGATCGTGTGTAACATAGACAAACGTGATGCCTAATTGCTTTTGCATACGCTTTAATTCCAACTGCATCTCTTTACGGAATTTTAAATCGAGCGCACCTAAAGGCTCATCCAATAACAGCAATTCGGGCTCATTGACAAGAGCACGAGCGATGGCTACACGCTGTTGCTGCCCTCCGGAAAGAGTGTCGATGGTACGGTTTTCATAACCGGAGAGACCCACCAATTTAAGCTTTTCCCGTACTTTTTGCCGGATTTCATCTTTGGGGAGTTTTTTGATTTTCAGGCCGAAGGCAACGTTGTCAAATACATTATAGTGAGGGAAAAGAGCATAACGCTGGAAAACTGTATTCAGCTTGCGTTTATAAGGCGGCGTACTGACGATGGATTTTCCTTCAAAAAGAATATCGCCGGAAGTAGGAGTTTCAAAACCGCCGAGTAGGCGCAGCAGAGTTGTCTTGCCGCAGCCAGAAGGGCCCAACAGAGTGAGAAATTCATTTTTTCGAATATACAGGTTGATGTTGGAAAGAACTTCCACGCCATCAAATTCTTTGCATACATTTTTTAAAAGTACCAAACGCTGTTTATCCATTTTCATGCTCCTTCACAACCAAAAAGTATAAGCTTAAAAGCTGGGAGGGGAAGAAACCCAGAGAATTCTGAGCTCGCTCTTGCCCCGGTTTTCAATATAATGAGGTTCGCTGGATCGATAGTAGAAAGATGCATTCTTTTTCAGACGAACCTTTTTTGCGCCTAAATACAGAAAGCCGGATCCGGATAACACGTAGCCGAATTCTTCACCTTCGTGTGGATCCTCCCGGTCGGTACTGCAGCCCGGCTGTAAAGTCAGCAAAATAGGCTCCAGCATGTTTTTCTGCGCATTAGGGACAAGCCAGATAATCTGTTTGTCGGCATCTTCTTTTTCAAACATATCCTCGCTGGTAAAGACAATCTTTTCTGCTGACTTTTCAGAAAAGAATTCTCCGGGGGTCGTTCCGAGACATTCCAGGATATCAATCAGAGTAATAATGGAGGGAGAAGTGAGGTTCCGCTCCAACTGTGAAATAAATCCTTTGGAAAGTTCGGCGCGATCCGCCAATTCCTCCTGTGTGAGCCCATATTTCAATCGCAGGCTCTTGATTTTGGCTCCGATATCCATTACGCAGCTCCCTTCAAAAAAATTCGTACTATAGATAAACAAAAAGTTTACAATCAGTAAACGAACAGATATATTAAAGCAGAATATGTAAAAAAAGTCAATATTTTTATACTTCAAATATGTTTTTTTGATTTTTACAAAAAGCGTAAGAAAAAATGCTTTAATAAAGGCATTTTTTCAGCATATATTTTTTTATAATGGCGGTTATAAATGATTAAAAGTTTAGTAATACTAAATATGATGTAAAGAATAAACAGGGTAGAAAAATTTTTTTCGAAAAAGCAGAAAGAGGATCCCATATTCCAACACGGATATCGTTGGTACAAACATATTATAAAAAATAGTCTGCCTTAGAAAAGGCAGACTATTTTGACATAGATAAAAGAGGTTAGTTTTCAACGGAAGAAGATATTTCGGAAGAAGTGATATCTCCTTCAGAATCAGAAGTGATGTCCTCATCTGTTTCGACTTCCTCTGCAAGGCGGCAGATTTCACTCATTCCTCTGGGCACATAGGTTGTGCTGCCATGGCCTGTGATATAGACGGTACCGTCGGAAGCAATGCCCATGGTAAAATTACTGCCTGCTTCAATGGCGACGATGTCCTTCCAATCGGAAACATCGCATTGTCCATAAGAATTGCTGCCGGTAGCGACGACAGTTCCGTTTGCCAATAAACCTACTGTATGGCTTTCTCCGCTGGCAATATCAACAACATTGCGCCAGGAAGAAACATTCAGCTCCCCAAAACTGGAATCGAACCAGCCACTGATCGCATAGACACGACCGTCTTTGGTTAAGCCGACGATATGATTGGTAATATCCCCTTTAATGACAGCCAGATTCTGCCACTTCGCGATGCGGTCAAAGACTTCTTGCACTTTATCCGAATAGCTGTAATTGGTTGCGACGGGAAGGGAGGCAGTGCCGTCTGCCCGCACGGCAATATCGCAAAATTTATCATAGATGCCGACAATATTGTCGGCGTTGAGCCGCGCAAGTGTTTCCGCATCCAGAGAAGCGCTGTTATAAACCAGCGTGCCATCCTGCTGATAGCCGATAATGGTATTATTCATTTTGCCGATGGCTACAATCTCACTCCATTCTGAAACATCAGGAGCGGCAACATTCGACGCGGTTGTATATTGAGAATAACTGAGGTATCCATCTGAACGCAGTGCCACGATATAGTTTTGTGTCAGCAAAAAACTTTCGGCATTGGTAATTGCCACATCCGGATAAGCAGTTGAGGAGAAATTCATATAGTAAATATCGCCGGAAGCGTCCCGTACAGCCAAAACATTATTATAAGCGCCGGCACGGCCATCATAAGAGATTGCCCGCTGACGATAAATATCCAATTGTTCACAGAGTAATTCTTTGGCATTGCTGTAATTGCCGGCACGGTCCAGATACGTAATAGCAGAAAGGGTATCTCCGGATTCTATCGCTTTTTTTCCTTTTCCCAGATTGATGGCAGGAATTGCAAGATAAACCAATATCAGGCAAATTGCAACAGCAGAGGCCGCAATCACACTACTGGTAAGCAGGAGCTTTTTGGTAAAGCGCTTGCGCAAGGCTTTGGAAGAACGCTGGAATATATGTTTTTTTCTGCGCTCCTCAATAAAAGCTTCAATAGCTTGTTCTTTACCAATAGGGCTTGATAGATATCGTTTTGCAGCGGTAGCATGATTTTTGAAATCAAACTTCCGATAAATAAGGCTGAAGGCAATCCAATAGGCGACCATGATCACCATCAGTCCGAAAATGCACAGATAGTAGGGCCCCTGCCCGATTCCGGCTTTGACCAGAGCCTTTAGGCCGATTCCCCAACCTATCACAATACCCAGAAAGAGCAAAACCGAGCTGATCAGGCTGATCAGGCGACAGATATGGTTTTTGCGCAAGTAAGTCTGCAAAAAAGCCTGTTCCTCACTATGTGCTTCCCAATAAGAACGGGCAGAGAGCTTGCTGGCATCCTGCTTGCGGCGGATTTCTTCTTGTTTTGAAATAAGAGAGGGAAGTGTTTCTTTCAATTTTTTCAATTGATTTGCGCCTTCATTGCAAGCAGTTTTTACAGCGGAAGAAGCATAAGAAGAAAGGTAGGAGGCTGAGGGAAAGTCATAATATTTATAATGATCTTTTAGCAGAGTAATCAGAGTATTTCCTTCTTCAATCAAATCGAGTATGCTGTGCTCGGCTTCTGGGCAAGCTTCCAGTAGTGAAGCGGGCAAATACCCTGCGCTATTGATGCACAGTTCCAATAGCGAAGCGAAATCGGCGCGCATATCAGAAATGTCTTCTTCGGTACAATATTCATTGCTCAGGCGTTCTTTGGCTTGTACACATTTGAGGCGCAGGAACTGACAGATAACCGATAGATATTCCCTGAAGTGCTCGGCTTTTTGCATATCGGAAAAATCATTGGCTTCCATGGCGGCGTCGGCCCGGTCGAGTGCGGTGCGCATTCCGGAGGCATGGATGCCGGCAGCGGCAAATGCAGAAGCAGCCTGCTGATAGAAAAGAGCATCCGCATTTCCTTTATTGAGTTTCAGCGCAGCGTTGGCCGCATCCAGACAAAGCAGATATTCCTGGTTCTGCAGAGCTTCTCTGGCCTGATGTAAATATTCTTCCATAGTTGAGGGAGCGGCTTTTCCCGCTTCTTGAGATACATTCGGCTTTTCCTGCGTTTCGGAATAGATAAATTGTTTGCCGCAGTGAGGGCAGGTAAGCTGAGCATCGGAAGAATCATCTGCCGACATTGCAAATTTGCAATTTGGGCAGTGAATGAGCGTAATTGCCATATAGACCTCCATATTTGCATAAAGATAGCATTATACTATAACAAAATTATCAAACAAGCAAGTCGGGCGGGGATTTCGAATTGCTCCGAAAAAGAAAATTCAATGAACTTTCAAGAAAATTTAAAAAAAGAAGCATAAAAAAAGCGCAAAATTGAAATTTTGCGCTTTTTGCGAACATATGAAATGCCAATCAGGCTTTATCGTTGCAGCCAAGAACATCAATAATCTTGTGCTTAACAAGTTCTTTGATGTTGGCACGAGCGGGTTTCAGATAAGTACGGGGGTCGAAATCTGCCGGATGCTCATTGAAATGCTTTCTGATCGTACCGGTCATAGCCAGACGCAGATCGGAGTCGATGTTGATCTTGCAAACTGCCATGGAAGCAGCTTTGCGAAGCTCTTCTTCGGGAATACCGATAGCATCGGGCATAGCACCGCCATTTTCGTTGATCATCTTTACATACTCCTGCGGAACGGAGGAGGAACCATGCAAAACGATGGGGAATCCGGGAAGACGCTTAGCAACTTCTTCCAGAATATCGAAACGGAGGGGCGGGGGTACCAGAATACCCTGTTCATTGCGGGTGCACTGAGCGGGAGTAAATTTGTAAGCGCCGTGAGAAGTTCCGATTGCAATTGCAAGGGAGTCGCAGCCGGTGCGCTCTACAAATTCCTGTACGTCTTCAGGACGGGTATAAGAAGAAGCTTCTGCGCTGACGTTGACTTCGTCTTCAACACCGGCCAGGGTGCCCAGCTCAGCTTCAACCACTACACCGCGCTCATGGGCATATTCCACAACCTGACGGGTAATGCGAACGTTTTCCTCAAAAGGAAGGGAAGAACAGTCGATCATGACGGAAGTAAAACCATCATCGATGCAGCTCTTGCAGGTTTCATAGCTGTCACCATGGTCGAGGTGCAGCACGATGGGCAAACCGGTTTCGATAATGGCAGCTTCCACCAGCTTTACCAGATAAGTGCGGTTAGCATATGCACGCGCACCCTTGGAAACCTGAAGAATGACAGGAGCGTTGCACTCCTTGGCAGCTTCGGTGATGCCCTGAATGATTTCCATGTTATTCACATTGAAAGCGCCAATTGCATAGCCGCCTTCATATGCTTTTTTGAACATTTCTGTAGATGTTACTAAAGGCATTAGTAAGTCCTCCTATGGATTTTAAATTCCTATATCTATATTTTGCCATAGATTAGAAAAAGGTCAAGACTTTTTGAAAAAATTAGATTATACTTATTATGAATAAAATGGAAATAAACCGGTATGGAATGACCGGGAGATGCACAAACTATGCAAAAGAAAAGGAGAAAAAATGACAGATCCCAGATTACGTAAGTTGGCAGACAGTTTGATTCGTTATTCCTGTGCCATGAAAAAGGGCGAGAAAGTATTGATTGAAATATTTGATTGTGAGGAAATTTTGGCAGAGGAGTTGCTTAAAGCTGCTTATCGGGCTGAAGTGCGGCCATACCTTTCCCTTTACAGTGCAAAAGCAGAGCGGGAATGGCTGAACGGAGCAGATCGTGAACAGATGGAAGACCGTGCACGTTGGGAAGCGGAGCGTATGCGCGCGATGGATGCTTACATTTCTTTTCGCGGAAATCGCAATACGGCAGAAAGCGCGGGCATCCCACAGGATAAACAGGCAATGTATCAGGCTATTTATGCCAAAGAAGTGCAGCAGACGAGGCTGCGCAAAAAGTGGTGCGTATTGCGTTATCCAAATGAGGCTATGGCGCAGCTTTCCGGCATGAGCACACGGGAATTTGAAGATTTCTATTTTGATGTATGTACGCTGGATTATGCAAAAATGGATCGCGCGATGGATCCGCTTCAGGCTTTGATGGAGCGGACAGATAAGGTCCGTATGATTGGCCCGGGGACAGACCTCAGCTTTTCCATTAAAGGGCTCCCGGCAATTAAATGCGCGGGAAATAAAAATATACCGGATGGAGAATTGTTTACGGCACCTGTCCGGGAAAGTGTAAATGGAAAAATCTCTTTCAATACACCCAGCCTGTACCAGGGATTCAAATTTGAAAATATCTCCCTGACTTTTCTGGATGGAAAAATTGTGGAGGCTGTTTCCAACAATACGGAGAAGACAAATGCCATATTGGATACGGATGCCGGTGCACGTTATGTGGGAGAGTTTGCTTTTGGCGTCAATCCATATGTAACCCGCCCTATGTGCGATACTTTGTTTGATGAAAAAATTGCGGGATCGATTCATTTTACACCGGGTGCAGCTTATGAAGAAGCTTATAACGGCAATGACAGCGCAGTACATTGGGATCTGGTTTGGATACAGACGCCGGAAATGGGCGGCGGAGAAATTTATTTTGACGACGTACTGATCCGCAAAGACGGTCGCTTTGTTTTGCCGGAGCTGGCTTGCCTGAATCCGGAGAACTTGAAATGAATTTGCAGTAAATTCGCAATAAATTCGTAAAGAACTCGATTCTATTGCTTGAAAAAGAAAATGTGATATACTATAATGTGTGTGTATGTTTATTAAGTGATAATATAGGTGATACACCTAGAGATTCTTAGGAGGAAAGAACAATGGCAGTTAAAGTTGCAATTAACGGTTTTGGCCGTATCGGCCGCCTTGCATTCAGACAGATGTTTGGCGCCGAAGGCTATGAAGTTGTAGCAATCAACGACCTGACCAGCCCCAAGATGCTGGCTCATCTTCTGAAGTATGACTCTGCGCAGGGCAGATACGCTCTGTGCGACAAAGTCTCCGCCGGTGAAGATTCCATCACGGTGGATGGCAAAGAGATCAAGATCTATGCAAAGGCAAATCCCGCGGAACTTCCCTGGGGTGAGCTGGATGTAGATGTCGTGCTCGAGTGCACCGGCTTCTTCACATCCAAGGAAAAGGCTTCTGCACATATTGCTGCAGGTGCTAAGAAGGTTGTTATCTCTGCTCCCGCAGGCAATGACCTCCCCACTATCGTTTTCAATGTTAACCATGATACCCTGAAGCCGGAAGATACCGTAATTTCCGCGGCATCCTGCACGACCAACTGCCTGGCTCCCATGGCAAAAGCATTGAACGACCTGGCTCCCATCAAGTCTGGTATCATGTCCACCATTCATGCTTACACAGGCGATCAGATGACGCTGGACGGCCCCCAGAGAAAAGGCGATTTGAGAAGAAGCCGCGCGGCTGCTGTCAACATCGTTCCCAACTCCACCGGTGCTGCAAAGGCTATTGGTCTGGTTATTCCCGAACTGAACGGCAAGCTGATCGGCTCCGCTCAGAGAGTTCCCACCCCCACCGGTTCTACCACGATTTTGATTGCTGCAGTTGAGGGCAAGGTAACGAAGGAAGAAATCAATGCTGCTATGAAAGCTGCAGCGAATGAGTCCTTCGGCTACAATGAGGATGAAATCGTTTCTTCCGACATCATCGGCATCACCTATGGTTCTCTGTTCGATGCAACGCAGACCATGGTTTCCGATATGGGCGATGGCAACACGCTGGTACAGGTTGTTTCTTGGTACGACAACGAGAACTCCTACACCAGCCAGATGGTTCGCACCATCAAGTA
>QANA01000068.1:0-13273 GCA_003149735.1 Clostridiales bacterium
GCATCCAGGGTAAATTTCACGAAATGCTTATGATCATAGGTGAATGTGTTTTCCTTAACCGTGATTGCATCACCAGTCACATACTCTTTGGTATCCGTCATCGTGCCGGTACCGCCATTTGCGTTGTAGTAAACGTGATAGGTGGTCACTTCTTCCCACTGCGCAATCAACTTTGCATGCAAGTGCAGCTTAATTGTTTCTCTCGGCTGTACAATTCCTGAATTGCTGTTAAAAACAGAAAGTTCACCATTCTGATAGGTAGTATAATATTCTAACTTCCAACCGGTAAACCGATAGGTCTTGCCACCGCTCGTAACCGTCTTATAATCATCTTTCATATCCAGAACAGCATGGCTTGCCGTACCTGCACTGTTATCTACCGCAATATCATTACCGCCCGTAACCAAAACCGTAGATGCGCCAATTACGCTCTTCATTTCCCCGGCATCATATATAACATGCACGGGATCCGGGCTCTTGACAATGCGCACCATAATCCAATAAGGCTTGCCTCTACCATCATGCCAAACCGTTTTTCCAGCTTCAGCGCCCTGATTCAGCTCATCCGGCGTAATATGGAACGTGGTGGATTCATAGCTGGTTGCACCAAAAGTAATCAGGTTGCTGGCAGCAGCAGTATTGCAATTAAAGCCACCGTTATCGTTGCAGGCAATAATTACTTCGGCTACATAATATCCTGCCGGAGGCGTAATGGAAATGCCTGATTCTTTGGCTGCTTTAACAGTCGACGACGAGCTGTTTCTTGTCAGAGTTGTGTTACCGATTTTTACAACTGTGCCATTGAGAATCGCAGTATCCGTCTCTGCAATCATCTGAGTATGACGGGTGTTCCAACCGCTGAATAGCTTATAGCCCAAACTATCGCTATCTCTGTAAGCCAATGCCGTAGTTGGCAAAAGCGTCAGTAATAAAGCGACAACCATAAAGATAGACAGTACTCTCTTCTTCATTTTTCCTTCCTCGCTAAATAAATTCCGCTATATTTTTATGCAAATTAAGGCAACATAATCATCCTCCAATTTACATAGTTACATTTTATAATATTCAGCTTTTACAATTTTGTATTATTCTACAAAAACAATTTGGTTCTGCAAAAAAGAATTTTGCAGAACCAAACTGTTTTTCGTGTTTCTTTTCATTTTATCCGATAATATTCTGGTATGCCAATATCCCCTGAGCAACCAGTTCCACTGCCTTTTCGTTCATGCCGCCGCCGGGCACTATAATATCCGCATATTGCTTACTCGGCTGTACGTACAGATCGTGCATCGGCTTAAACTGTTGCAGATACTGGCTAATCACCGCCTGTATTTGTCTGCCGTGTTCCACTACTTCCCGCTGTATGCAGCGTAAAATGCGCTCATCTGCATCCGTATCCAGAAAAATTTTCAAATCCAGCATATTCCGCAGCTGCTCAGATTCCAAAATCATGGCACCTTCTATCAGTATGACCTCCGAAGGCTGTATACGCACTGTCTTTTTACTGCGCAAATGCTGTTCGTAGTCATAAACCGGCTTTTCAATCGCCTTGCCTGCCTTCAGCTGACGCAGATGTTCAATCAACAGAGGAGTATCAAATGCATTCGGCCGGCAGTAATCCAGTGTCGTCCGCTCTGCGTACTCCAAATATCCATAATTCCGATAATAGTCTTCATAATATAATACCGGAATTTTCCTTGCAAAACGTTCCTGCAGTTTTTGTGCAAACGTCGTCTTTCCGCTTCCATACCCTCCTGCAATGCCAACCATCATACAAGATGCCATAGCTTCATTCCTCCATTCTCAGAATATCTAATATCAGTGGCTGTTCCTGTGGCTTCCCCTTCGCCCACGTCAACGCATTGAAAAACAGTTCTTCTGCCTCGGGCAACATTTGCGGGCGATTGGTGTGCAAAAATGCCAATACATCGCCTTGCTCCACATAGTTCCCCGGCTTTTTCTGCAGCATGATGCCTGCAGCTGGGTCAATTGCATCCTCCTTGCGCTCCCGGCCAGCACCCAGCATGACAGCAACCCTGCCAATTGCCTGTGCGTTCATCGCTGCCAGATAACCGCTCTGTGGCGCATAAAGGGGATAAATGGTGCTGCATTCAGCAAAACGCTCCGGCCGATCTATCCAGGCAGGATCCGCTCCCTGTGCTTCTATCCATTGCCGGAATTTTTTCAAAGCAGCGCCGCTGCGCAAAGCCTGCTCAACTGCTTCTCTGCTCTGCGCATACTCCCATCCCTGGCATAAGCAAAGCATTTCCGCCGCCAATACACAGCTCACTTCCCGCAGATCCGGGCAGGCTTCGCCTTGCAATACGCGTATCGCTTCCCGGACTTCCAAGCCGTTTCCGATTGCCTGCCCCAGCGGAATATCCATATTACTTAAAACAGCTGACATTCTGCGGCCACAAGCTCTGCCTATCTCTATCATTCTCTGTGCCAGTTCCCTTGCTTCGGCAGACGTCTTCATAAATGCCCCGCTGCCCACTTTAACATCCAACACAATACTGCGGGATCCTGCCGCTAATTTCTTGCTCATGATGCTGGATGCGATCAGCGGCGCACTTTCCACCGTTGCCGTCACGTCCCGCAGGGCATATATCTTTTTATCGGCAGGGGCCAGATTCCCGCTTTGCCCCACGACAGCAATTCCAATTTTCCTTACCTGATCCAGAAATGCTTCTCCGCTCAATTCCGTGCGGTATCCGGCAATTGCCTCCAATTTATCCACTGTTCCGCCGGTATGCCCCAGACCACGACCGCTCATTTTTGCGACTAATCCGCCCAGACACGCGACGATCGGCGCAACAATCAGCGTCGTCTTATCGCCTACGCCGCCCGTACTGTGCTTATCCACAGTTTTATCGCCCAACGCAGAAAGATCGACCTGATCGCCCGACCGCGCCATTGCATCAGTCAGCTGTGCCGTCTCCAAATGCGTCATTCCTCTGAAATAAACCGCCATACAAAAAGCAGCCATCTGATAATCGGGAATCTGCCCATCGACATATCCCTGCACCATGAAATCGATCTGCGCACGGCTCAATACCGCTCCATCCCGCTTGGCCTCAATAATATCATATGCCCGCATCGCCTGTTTCTCCTTCTACGTCAACCCTGCCAAAACCCATCGGCAATAATTCTCGCAGCAGATAGGATTGTACTTTCCCTCCCTGGCGGATCAGCACCAAAAATGTATCAGGGTCGCAGAATTCCTGCATTACCTGCCGGCAAACGCCGCAGGGAGCACAATCAGCTCCTGTACTTTTTCCCTTGCCACCTGCTACTGCCATTGCCGTAAAGCGAAGCTTTCCCTCGCTGACTGCCTTAAAAAATGCAACGCGCTCTGCACATACCGTGGGGGTAAAGGCCGCATTTTCTATGTTACAACCAGTATAAACCGTTCCATCAGCACACAACAACGCCGCTCCCACCCGATAGGCGGAATAGGGAGCATAAGCTGCCGTTCTTGCCTGTTCTGCCAATTCCATCAGATTTCCTTTTGCATCCATAGCCTTACCCTTTCTTCACCACATCGGCAAAACTTTCTCCGGGGCAGATATATGCAACATCCAGCCAATCGGCAACCGTTGCCGCAACATCTGCAAAACTCTTGCGCGTGCCCAATGCAACCGGCATAATCTGCGCTCCGTAAACCAGCAGCGGTACATATTCCCGCGTATGGTCGGTTGTCGGATGCCCTGGGTCGCAGCCATGGTCGGCAGTAATCACCAATACGTCCTGCAGCTGCATTCGCCTTAGAAAATTCGGAAGCCAGGCATCAAATTCGCTGACGGCGCGTGCGTATCCTTCAACATCGTTGCGATGCCCATACAACATATCAAAATCAACCAGATTGATAAAGCAAAGTCCACAGAAATCCTCATTCTGCAGCGCCAGGGCAGTTTCCATCCCCTGTGCATTGCTATGCGTGGCAAATTTCTTCGTAATACCGCGTCCGGCAAAAATATCCGCAATCTTTCCTACAGCCAACACCTCCCTGCCCGCTGCCTTCAGAGCATCCAGAACTGTCGGAGCCGTCGGTTCCAGCGAAAAATCACGCCGGCCTTCCGTTCTGATAAAATTTCCGGGTTCTCCCACAAAAGGGCGGGCAATCACTCGCCCTACTCCATGCTTTCCGGTCAGCAATTTTCTTGCTATCCGGCAATCGGCATAAAGTTCTTCTCTGGAAACTATCTGTTCATGCGCAGCAATTTGAAATACACTGTCAGCCGAAGTGTAGACAATCAAATCTCCCGTCTGCATATGCTGTGCACCGTAATCGGCGATCACCTGTGTTCCGGAATAAGGTTGGTTGCACAGCACGCCTCTGCCGGTCTGGCAGCAAAACGCCTCTATCACTTCTTTCGGAAATCCTTTCGGATAAGTGGGAAAGGGGTGTTCGGAAATAATCCCCGCCAATTCCCAATGCCCGGTTGTAGTATCTTTCCCCCGGGATTTTTCCATCATGCGCCCATAGGCTGCCAATGGCTGGGCTACACTTCCCATAAAATCCAATGTTTCTATATTGCCATATCCCAATTTTTGCAGCGTATCAATCTGAAACTGCGAAGACGCCGAAATCGTCCGAATTGTATTACTGCCGGCATCTCCAAATTCTGCTGCATCCGGCAGGCTCCCTGCCCCTACACTGTCCAATACAATGATAAAGACGCGTTTCATGCCATTTGCTCCAAAGTTACCGCCGTATTCAACGCCAGTTCCATCATCTGCGTAAAAGAACTTTCCCGTTCTTCCGAAGAAGTTGCTATTCCATTCAGCAAATGATCCGAAACAGTACACATTGCAAGCGCGCGTTTTCCGCAGCGTGCCGCATTCATATAAAGCGCCGCCGCCTCCATTTCCACCGCTAAAACCCCCATTTTTTTCCATTGCTGCGTCGCCTGCGCATTTTCATTATAAAAAGCATCTGAAGAAAGTAAATTGCCCACATGAAAAGGCAATTCCATTTTTTCTGCCTCCCGAGCGGCAATACGCAGCAGCGTGAAATCGGCAATCGGCGCAAAAGTGCCGGTCAACTGATATTGTGCAGCATATGCGGAATCTGTGCAGGCTCCCATGCCCAGTATGAGATCCCGAATCCGGATATGCTCCTGCATGGCACCGGCCGAGCCAATACGAATAATCTGCTGCACGTTATAAAATTTAAACAGTTCATAGCTGTAGATTGCCATGGAAGGCATTCCCATTCCGCTTGCCATGACTGATATGCGCGTTCCCTGATAATTGCCAGTATAGCCCTGCGCACCGCGGACATTATTGACCAATTTTGCTCCTTCCAGATAATGTTCTGCCACAAAGCGGGCGCGCAAAGGATCCCCGGGCATCAATACCGTAGCCGCAAAATCATCCTGTTTTGCACTGTTGTGAGGTGTTGGTGTATGAGACATAAGAAAACCCTCCTTATCATATATTCTTTCGAAAATAGCTTTTACCAAGAAATGAACAGCTATTCCCTTTCTTTTATAGTATACTATCCTCAGCAAAAAACCAATGCTTTTCCAATGTACAAATCGTTACGAATTTGTATCCGGATTTTTCCGGCAGGTGGCAGTTTTTCAGCTAGCCGTACCTTTCATGATTTAGCACCAATCTAAAAGAAATGGTGATATCTAAAATAAAGATATCACCATTTCTTTTAAATAATTACACGCCATTTCCGCTTTCAATACTGATCGTATTGAAAGTATCCAGCAAATCCTGCACCTGCAGATCCGCTTTTTGCTGTCCACATAAATCTTTGATAATTTTTCCCTCGTGCATCATCACCAGGCGATTGCCATATTCCACTGCATAGCGGAGATTATGTGTAACCATCAATGTCGTAATGCCCTGTTTACGAATTAATTTGTCCGTTAGATACATCATCGTCTCAGAAGATTTAGGATCCAGCGCCGCCGTATGCTCATCCAAAATCAGCAATTCGATTTTTGTCATATTGGCAATTACCAGTGCCAACGCCTGGCGTTGGCCACCGGAAAGCGACCCGACCTTAATGTTCATACGATTTTCCAGCCCCATTTCGCATTGTTCCAGCAAACTGCGATACAGGTCCAATTTTTTGCGGTTTATGGCAAAGCCAAGCCCATAAGATTTCTGCTTGTTATCCGCCAGAGCCATATTTTCCAAAATAGTAAGCCCTGCGCAAGTACCGACTTTAGGATCCTGAAATACCCTGCCTATAAATTTTGCGCGCTTATGCTCCGACAATCCGGTAATATCTTTGCCATCAAAGAGAATCTTACCTTCCTGCGCTGTATCCGCACCACAGATCAGGTTCAACATGGTGGTTTTGCCGCTGCCGTTAGAACCGACAATCGATACAAACTCCCCTTTTTCCACTTCAAAATGGAAATCACGGAATAATTCTGCTTCGTCGATCGTCCCTTCATTGAATATTTTGACGATATTCTGCAGTTCCAGCATCATGCAGTCTTCCTCCTTTTATGCTTTTCTTTTTTACCGCTGAGCACCAACGCCAAAACAAACAATACCGCCATCAGCAATTTCAGATACTCCGTAGGCAAGCCCAATGCAAGCGCTATAGAAAGTATCGCCTTATAAGCAATGCTGCCCAACAATACCATGGTAGTTGCCTTCATCCGGGATACTCTGCGGAAAATGCTTAACCCTACAATAACCGAAGCCAATCCCAATACTACCATTCCCACGCCCATTTGCTGATCGGCTGATCCTTTGGATTGTGCAATTACCGAGCCTGCCAGCGCGGCAAATCCATTTCCCAAGCTCAGCCCAATCACCTTGCTGACACCCGGATCCTTTGCCAGCATTGTCACATACTGTTCGTTATTACCTGTCGCCCGGAGCAACAAGCCCGATTTTGTTTTGAGATAAATATCCAGCAGAATCTTGCACAAAATAGCCATCATGCAGGAAACTGCCAAAGTCCGGACATAAAATCCCCCGATATTTTCCGGAATCAACGCCCCAACCCCGGTATTAAAAATCGTAGGCATACGGAAAAACGAAGCTACACTGGTACCGTTGTTAAACACGTACAGCAACACCAAATTAATGGATAGCAGCCCGGTATATACCAAAATACCGCAAAGCAGCGGACGAATATGCAATTTGACATGCAATAGTCCGGTAATCACTCCACCCAAAGCGCCTGCTGCAAAACTAATCAACAGGCACAGCCACGGATTCACGCCGCGCAAAATGAGCAATGCGGTCACGATGGCTCCCAATGGCATTGTCCCGTCCACAGAAAGATCGGGAAAATCCAGTATACTGTAAGTGATATACAGCCCCAATGCCAATATGGCATACATGAAGCCTTCTTCCAGCGTCACTTTACAAATATTTAAAATCACATTCATGGCGTTTTCTTGGTTCCTTTTTTTATTTTGAAGAAGTCGAAATCAGCTGTAACGGCAAAAGGGCGCATAAGCGCCCTGTTTATTTTTTTACTCCGCATCTACGAAGGTTGCATCCGCATAAGCTTCAGGCAATGCAATTTCAAAACGTTCCATGACGCTCTTATTGATAAAAGGCGTGGTTTCGGTAATCGTCTTGACTGCCATCGAGGAAGCATCCGCACCACCCAAGATTTCCAGCGCCATATCACCGGTTACCCTGCCAAGTGCAATATAATCAAGGCCAATCGATGCCATGCATCCATTCACTACCTGCTCTTCTTCCGACCCATAAACCGGGATTCCCGCTGCATTAGCCTGCTCTAATACCACACTCAAGTTATTTACAACGTTATTATCCGTAAAATTGTTGATGCAGTCGACTTTTGCTGCCAGACTTGCTGCCGCCTGCGGAATATCAGCCGCGCTCTGCACGCCCTGTTCTACAATTTCAATATCTTTTTCTTCTGCAATTTCCTTCAATCTGGCCAGCTGAGAAACAGAGTTTGCTTCACTGGTAGTATACAATACGCCGATAGAATTCAATCCCGGCTGCATTGCCTGAATCATTTCCACCTGAGCTGCAAGATCCAGAATATCCGAAGTGCCGGTGCAATTGCCGCCCACCTGCTCCAGAGAATCGACCAAGCCTGCCGCTACGGGATCGGATACTGCACAGAAAACAACGGGAATGGTCGTATTCGCTGCCGCAGAATATGCGGAAACAGCAGCCGGTGTAGCAATCGCAATAATCAAATCGTAATTTTTGGAAACCATATTTTTGGCAATGGTATCGCAGGTTGCCGAATCAAAGTTGCCATCCTGCCGATCGATGGTGATATTCAACTCAGAAGCCTTGAGTGCCTGCTCCACACCTGCAAAGCAGTTGTCCAGACTCGGGTGGCTGCCAAATTGAATGACCCCTACCGTATAAGCCTTTTCTGAGCTGACAGAGCTCTGCTGACTGCTTACACTGCTCTGCTCTTCCTGCGTTTTGCTGCAGGAAACCAGCGCTGCTGCAGCCATTACCAATGCCAGTATCAATGCTACAATTCTGTTCCGTTTCATCTTTCTATTCTCCTTCAATTTTTAAAATAAAAAAACTCTTGCCCTATCATAGGACAAGAGTAAACTTGCGGTGCCACCTATGTTCGATCTACTCATAACTGTAATCCAGTCAGAGAAAATCGCCCTCTGCCATGTACCATCATACATGCGCCGCTATAACGTGCAGCCCACGTCCTGCTTCGGCAATACCTTTTACTGCCTTACAGGCCCTCATGAGTCCATTCATAAACCGCCCGTTGCCGCTTTTCCACCATCCGCAGCTCTCTTGAAACAAAGACTGATTTACTACTCTTCTCAATCACAGGTTTTTCGTTGTGGAAATCATACCACCTGTTTTTTAAATTGTCAACAATAATTTTTTATTTATTATGTTTTTATATTTTATGCAGTAAGCCGCATAAAAGTGCCTATTTTTTCTTCGGATTGTTTTGCTTCATTTTGTCAGCAGAAAACGAGCACAGGCAATATCTTCTGCAGCCAATCCCAGCGCATCAAAAAGAGTGATTTGTTCTCTGCTGCTTCGCCCGGAAATCCTGCCTCTCAACAATTCGCCAATCGTTCCCCGAATATGCTGCGGCTCAATCAACCCCTCCTGCAGGGGAATCAGATACTCTCCGCTTTCCTTTCTCAAAGCTTCCATTTGATCCGCATAGACTGATGCTGCCGCAAACAGGGCAGAAGTTATTTCCCGCGTCACCGGAGAACAGATTCCCACTGCATTGATATGTGTCCCCGGCTGAATCCATTCCTTTTGCAGATACGGCTGCACAGAGGGCGTCACTGTACAGATGATATCCGCATTCCGCACAGCTTCTTCCACGCTTTTACAAACCTGTATTGCAACGCCAAATTTTTCCTGCATTTCCTGCCGGTAACGCTGTGCATTCTCCGGAGAAATATCGTAAACATATACTTCCCGAATTTCTCTCACCAACAGCATCGCTTCCAAATGAGAACGTCCTTGCACCCCTGCGCCAATGATTGCCAGCCGATATGCATCCCTGCGCGCCAGCAGATCAGTTGCCACACCACTGACTGCGCCGGTGCGTATCTGTGTGATAGCACTGCCATCTGCCATGCCAAGCAGACTTCCATGTTTGTTCTCAAACAGCAAAACATATCCTTGATGTGAAGGATAAGCCGATACCTGATTGCCCGGAAACACAGTAATCACTTTTGCGCCAAAATAGTCCCCTAAACAGGCCGGCATAAATGCAAACATGTTTCCTCCCGGCAGAGCCTGAATCGTGCGCAACGGCTGTTGTGCAGTTCCTTCTTCCAGATCCAGCAGCACTTTTCACATCAACCGCATGCATTGTTCCATACTCAACTGCTGCAGTACTTCATCCCGTTCCACAATTTTCATTTTGTTCTCGCTCCCTCTGTGCTTATCCATCCCCGACGACGGGCAGCCTGTTCCAATCTTTGCAGCCCCGCCTGTACATTGGCATGACTGGTTCCCAAATGGATCCGGGCAAAACCTTGCCCTTCTGGCCCATATTTATAGCCCATATCCACACAGAAAACGGCTTCCTCCATCAAAAAATGTTCCAATTCTGCCTCCGAAAGCCCTAAAGCCCGCCAATCTGTCCAAATCAAATACGCGCAATCATAATGATATATTTTTACCTGAGGCATCTGCTCTGCAAAAAACTGTTCTGTCAGAGTAAAATTTTCTTTTACATAAGCAAACAGCCGCTGCAGCCAGGCAAACCCTTCATCGGAATACCCGCTCAGCAACGCTTCTCGTGCAAAAGGCTCGATACTGCCGCTTCCCCGCTGCTCTGCCCGAAAAACTTCCATAAAGCGCCGCCGCATCTGCTCATCCGGCAAAATAGCATTCGCCGTATTCAGCCCCGTGATATTAAAAGCTTTGGAAAGCGCATTGATAATCATGCAATGCGGCTGACCATATGCAATAGCTCCATAATTGGTCATCGGAGATTCCGGGAAGCACAGATCTGCAAATGTTTCGTCTACTATCACCGCCACATTATATTTTTGTGAAAGTACTGCAATGCGTCTCAAATCCTCCTGTGGCCAGACATGCATAGTCGGGTTATGTGCATTGCACAAAAAAAGCATGGTATTCTGCGGAACACTCATCTTTTTTTCCAGATCATCCCAATCAATTAAAAACCGATTAAGACCAATACGCAAAGGACAGCGCACCAACGACCTTCCATTTTCTTCAATCAGCCCTTCGTAAGCTGTATATCCCGGTGAAAATATGATCACGCCTTCGCCCGGACGGCTGAAAGCCCGCAGTGCCATGGACATAGTGCGCAGCACACCATAAACCGGTATAATCCATTCCTGCTGCACCTCCCAATTCCGCCGCTTTTTCATCCAGCTCACAATTGCTTGCAAATAGGTCGGATCATCAGCTACCGTATATCCGCAAAATCCCCGATCGATCAAGCGTCGAAACGCCCGTTGCATGTGCCTGGGAATTTTGAAATCAGTCTCGGCAAAGGAGAAAGAGGGCACGCCCAACGTTTTTGCCGATTGTGGGCGAAATCTATCCCTTCCACTGGCCAGTCCGCGATGATCTATCAACGGCTCAAATTCCTCCCACATTTCTCTCTTCCCCCTCCTTTCGTTTTCCTTCACTATAGCAGCTCACCGCTTATTTCACAATATCCAGGTATATTCCTTTGGCAGTCATTTTTTTGTTTCACCTTGCCGCCAACTCAAATATTTAGTATAATTTTATTATAAATTTGCATAAACAGGAGGTCCTTTATGGCTCTGATTCACTGTAATTTCTTTTCCGAAGCATTGCGCATGAATACGGATATTAACGTCATTATTCCCACACCACATCCGGTGGAAAATCCGCTCAATCCGGGTAATTATTTCCATGAGGGAGCTAAATATCAGACACTTTATCTGTTACATGGTACTTACGGAGATTATACCGATTGGCAGCGCCTTTCTTCCATTGAAAAATATGCGCAATTTGCCAAATTAATGGTTGTTATGCCTTCGGGTGCCAATGCCATGTATCAGGATATGATCTATGGTCCGCAATATTTCACTTATCTCACAGAAGAGTTGCCCCGTTATGTACGCACCCTCTTTCCTTCCAGCGAAAAGCGGGAAGATACCTTTATCGGCGGTCTCTCCATGGGTTCCATGGGCGCCTACAATGCCGGCATTCGTCGTCCTGACGTCTACAGCAAAGTCATCGGTCTTTCCGGCGGCATGAACTTCCTTTCCCTGAATGGCACCAATGCCAAGGCAGAAGGGCAGGAAGATAGTACCGCTCCCTGGCCTTTCAAAGCGATTCTGCCTCCTCCTTTCGATGGCAAAGGAACCGGCATGGATGATGAGCCTATTTTACGGGAACATGTAAAAAATGGAGTAGTATTGCCCGATTTCTATCTTGCAGTGGGCACCGAAGATTTTATCTATTCTCTTTCACAGAAAACCAGAGCTATCATGGCAGAACTGGGGCTCAATTTCACTTATGAAGAAGGTCCCGGCATCCACGATTGGGATTTCTGGGATGAATATATCCAGCATGCCATTAAGTGGCTGAATTTAAAAAATACTACCGTGTAATAGGTATAAAAAAACAGAAGCTTTTGCTTCTGTTTTTTATACTTATCGTTCTTCCCTGAAATAAGGGAGCCCCAGACTGGCCGGAGGCTGATTTTCCTTTTTCTTCCGCAAACTGGTCAAAATCAGTACAATAATCGTCACCACATAAGGCAGCATTTTGAAAATTTCCTGTGTGCTGCGCTGCAATCCCGGAATATACAGATACAGAATATATAAGCCACCAAAAAGGATAGACCCCCAAATGGCATTTTTCGGGCGCCACAGTGCAAAAATAACCAGAGCAATCGCCAGCCAACCTCTATCGCCAAATCCATTATTCGTCCAGGTCCCGCCTGCATACTCCATCACGAAGTACAAACCGCCCAACCCACAGATTCCTCCGCCCAAACAGGTGGAAAGATATTTATACTTGGTTACATTAATCCCTGCAGCATCTGCTGTAGCCGGGCTCTCTCCGACTGCCCGCAAATTAAGCCCCTTACGCGTTTTTTGCAAAAACCAAGTAAGAAACAGAGAAAGTAAAATGGCAAGATACGTCAAAAAGCCATAGGAGAAAAAGATATCCCCTATAATGCCCAGTTCCGAAAGCCAGGGTATTTTAGCCGTATAAGCAGCACTGGTTACAGGCAAAGCGATTTGCCCTACACCGCCTGCCAACTGCGAGAGAGAACCGCCAAAAAAGTTTCCCAATCCCACACCAAAAGTCGTCAATGCCAGGCCTGTCACATTTTGATTAGCCCGCAGAGAAATAGTGAGCACACTGTAAATCAGTCCCCCCAACGCCGCACATAAAAATGCACAAACAAAAGAGATCAATACTGCCACCACGCCATTGGGTTCGGCAACGGAATTTTCATAGAGAAATGCACTTACCAGGCCACCGATTCCACCCATATACATCATGCCGGGAACACCCAGGTTAAGATTACCGGATTTTTCCGTCAATATCTCTCCTGTCGCCCCAAAAAGAATACCGATTCCCTGTGCAATTGCCTTTTGGATAAAGATGATAATCGTACTCATTGTGCCGAGCCTCCTTTTTTGCCGTGGTTTCTGCTGACTTTATAATTGATAAAGAATTCACAGCCTAAGATAAAGAACAAAATAATCCCAGTGAGAACATCCGAAGCGGATTCATTGAGATTAAATTGAGAAGCAATCTGGATAGCTCCCTTTTCCATAAATACCAGAAGAAAAGATACCAGCATCATAACAAAGGCATTAAATTT
>QANA01000068.1:16972-40612 GCA_003149735.1 Clostridiales bacterium
CTGGCGCCGCTCACCAGTATAAAACCGGCTACTCCGCACAGTGCCCCGGAAATCGCCATCGTTCGCAAAATCACTTTTTTAACATTGATTCCGGCATATCTGGCCGTATTTTCGCTTTCACCAACCACTGCAATCTCATAGCCCTGTTTGCTGTATTTCAGATAAACGTACATAGCAACGGTAATCGCCAAGATGATGACCAGATTCCAGCCGTATGTCAATCCAAACAAGGATTTAAACCACCCGGCTTCACTGATGGAATTGATAATCCCCACTGCATTGGAGCCGACAGGATTTTCCCAAAATACAATACAGAAAGTTACCAGCTGCATAGCCACATAATTGAGCATCAGCGTAAACAACGTCTCATTCGTATTCCATTTTGCCTTAAATACTGCCGGAATCAATCCCCACAACATGCCTGCCAACACACTGCCCAGCAACATCACAATAAACAGCACCACCGGAGGTACGCGATCTCCGGCATAGATCATAATAGCTGCCGTAGCTAATCCGCCCATCAAAACCTGCCCTTCTGCACCTATATTCCAGAATTTCATTTTAAAAGCAGGTGTTATTGCAATGGATATACAGAGCAGTATCAATGCGTCCCGCAGTGTAACCCAGGTGCGCTTTTCCGTGCCTACCGCACCTTTGAAAATCGCTTCATAGACCTGAATCGGATTCAAACTGGTTAAAAAATAAATTACAATCGCACAGACTACCAGCGAGAGCAGTATTGCACCGATGCGAATTCCCCATGCTTTCCAAAGGGAAATCCCATCGCGTTTGGATATTCTGAAAAGCGGCTCTCTCTGTGCCGGCTGTTTTTGTTCTGTCATCCTACCTGCTCCTCCTTTGCGGTGTGCATCATCAAGATGCCAATTTCTTCCTTCGTTGCCTTTCTTCCGTCTACAATTCCGCTTATCTTTCCGCCGGCAAGCACCAGAATTCTGTCACACAATTGCGTTAAGACATCCAAATCCTCACCCACACAAATCACAGCCACGCCATTTTTCTTTTGGTCATTCAAAAGTCGATAAATGGTATAGGAGGAGTTGATATCCAATCCCCGCACCGGATAAGCTACCATGAGTACTGTCGGCGAAGAAGCAATTTCCCGACCGACCAATACCTTCTGCACATTGCCGCCCGACAAGCGACTCACCGGTGTATCCACTCCCGGTGTATTAATCTGCAGTTGTTCTATTACTTTTTCCGCCAGACTTTTTGGATTCTTACGGTCCGCAAAAAAGAATCCTCCTTTTTTATAACTGCGGATCATCATGTTATCTGTCATATCCATAGAGCCTACCAAGCCCATTCCCAGGCGATCTTCCGGCACAAAAGAGAGTTTTATGCCCAACTTGCCGATATCAATGGCATCCATTTTGGATATTTCAAGCGGTTGTTCCTGTTTCGGTGCGAAATACTGAATGCTGCCCTCCGTCATAGGCTGCAGCCCGGCAATCGCCTCCAGCAGTTCCCGTTGCCCACTGCCCGCAATTCCTGCAATGCCCAATATTTCGCCGCTGTTTGCTTCAAAAGATGCATGATCCAGTGTTGTAAATCCTTCTTTATTAACGCAGGTAACATCTTTCACTATCAGCCGTTTTTTCGGATTTACCGGCTCTGGCCGCTCAATATCCAACGTCACTTTTTCTCCCACCATCATTTCGGTGAGTGTGCTGACCGTCGCCTGACAGGTCGGTATCGTCCCCACATACTTTCCTTTGCGCAGCACAGTAACCCTGTCTGAAAGATCCAGTACTTCCTGCAATTTATGAGTGATAATGATAATTGCTCTGCCATCATCGCGCATATTACGCAGCACAGCAAACAGCTTTTCTGCTTCCTGCGGTGTCAACACTGCTGTGGGCTCGTCCAGAATCAGAATATTTGCCCCCCGATACAGCATTTTTACAATCTCAACCGTCTGCTTCTGAGAGACAGACATCTCGTAAATCTTCTGATAGGGATCCAACTCAAAGCCGTATTTAGCGGTCAAGGCATTAATTTTTTCCACTACTTCCCGCAGATCCAGACGCAAACTGCCCGGCAGACCCAAGACGATATTTTCTGCCGCAGTCAGCACGTCAATTAATTTAAAATGCTGATGGATCATGCCGATACCCAATTCAAAGGCATCCTTGGGTGAACGGATCGTGACTTCTTGTCCATTTACAAAAATCTGTCCCTCATCAGGGAAATAAATGCCGGCAATCATATTCATCAGTGTTGTTTTGCCGCTTCCATTTTCTCCCAATACAGAAAGAATTTCTCCACAGCGTACATTCATACTCACCTGATCATTTGCAACGATCTTTCCGAATCTCTTACTGAGGTTTCTCAATTCTATGGCGTTTACCTGCTCCAAAGCCTGCCTCCATTCTTTTTTGTTCTTATTTATTTGTGGTTTGCGCTGCTCTGATCGCATTTAAAGGCGAACAGAGCACCACAAACCAGCCCTATATATGAAACCACAAGACGGAGCCGTGCATTGCGCAGCTCCGCCTGTATGATTTTTTAAAAGTTATCTGTTCCTCACTCAACAGCGGTAACTCCATCGATGATAATGTTAAACGAAGGAGCGGACGCCAGTTCGGATTCATGGAAGTAACCATCTGAAATATATTCATTGCCGAAATCATCCTGATAAGTAGTCAGGGTTTCGCCCTTCACCGTCCAGGTAGAAGTATCGAATACATGCAGTTCTCCGTTCTTAATAGCATTCTCCACTTCTGCAACTTTTTCAGCAGTTCCCTCTGCAATTGCCGCTTCGTTCAGCTCGGTAATCTTATCCGCGCCATCCGCATAACCACGGCACCAGTCGACCACAATCTCCTCACCGTTGACTACGCACTCAACCGCATAGGTGACATAGGGTGCCCAGTCAATGGAAGCAGAAGTCAGCGCCTGTGTGGGAGCGACAGAAATCATGGAAATATTATAACCTACCATCGGTACACCTTTAGCTTCGCAAGCAGTAGCCGGGCCAGTCGTATCCGAATGCTGGCTGATCAGCACACAGCCATCGGCAATCAACGCTTCCGCAGCTTCCTTTTCCAGGTCAAAACTGGACCAGCTGTTGGTGTAAGTAACCTTCATGGTTACGGAAGGGCAGACAGATTTTGCGCCCAGATAGAAAGATGTATAACCACTGATTACCTCGGCAAAGGGGAATGCTCCCACATAGCCAATCACAGCCTGTTCTTCAGTAATAGTGCCATCAGCAATCATCTCGTTGAGCTTCATGCCTGCCACAACACCGGATACATAGCGGGATTCGTAGACCGAAGTAAAATAGTTGTGCATATTGGAAAGTCCGCTGGATTTTGCCTGATAACCTGTTGCATGGCAGAACTGAATTTCAGGATATTCTTTGGCAGCCTGAATTATATAAGGCTCAAAATTGAAGCTGTTGGCAAAAATGATATTGCAGCCCTGCTCTGCCAAGTCAACAGCCGCATCATAGCAAGTTTCATCTTCCGGTGTATTCCATTTAAAGATTAACTGCTCGTCCTCCAAGCCCAGTGCATCCTGCATCGCTTTTGCACCATAATAGTGTGCTGCAGTGTAGCCTTCGTTCTCATCACCAATGTAGATGAAGCCAACTTTCAGATCTTCCACTGCTACACCTGCCACTTCGGATGATCCCTGTGCAACAGAGCTCGTTTCAGATCCGGCTTCGTCTTTTTTGCATGCAGCAAAAGAGAAAACCATTGCGATTGCCAACATCAGGCAAACGATTTTTTTCATGACTTATCCTCCTATAGAAAATGGAAATTTACCTTCAAATCATATAACGAACTGCAAAATTTGTAAACAACATTTGAACAAATTTTGTCTTTTATTCGAACTATTTAGAAAAATAAAGGGAAATATTTCGTTATTCTTATCCGACAATCTCTATAGAACTGCCATCAGGAGATTTATGGATCAGAACCTGTTTTTCAATAGACTCCCGTAATACACCTACATGAGAGATAATCCCCACCAGCCTGCTGCTGCCGGCAAGTTCTGACAGTGCCTGCATTGCTGCGTGCAGTGTCTGTTCATCCAACGTGCCAAATCCCTCATCGATAAACAGCGTATCTAGGCGCACACCTCCGCTTCCATTTTGTACGACATCTGCAAAGCCCAAAGCAAGGCTAAGTGATGCCAGAAAGGATTCTCCGCCTGAAAGCGTCTTGACATCCCGCACTTTGCCCGTATCTGCATCCATTACATCCAGATCCAACCCTGTGCGTACCCGCCCATCTGTCTGGCTCTGTTGCTGTCTGAGCAAATATCGCCCGCGGCTCATCTGCTTCAGGCGTATATTGGCTGCCGCTATCACCCGTCTGAAATAAAATTGCAATACATAGGTTTCAAGAGAGATGCGGCGTGCCCCGGGCACTACCCCTTGCATAGTGCGGCGCAAATCCTCCCACAAACCATAGCATTGTGCTGACTCCGCACACTTTTTAGCGCATATTTCCAACTGTTTTTGAATCCGCCGGTTAGTCTGTAGCTTTACATCTATCCTTCGTTCCGCTGCCTGCAGAATCTCAATTTGCTGACGCCGCTCCTGTACCTGACGGGAGAGTGCTGTCAGATCCTCCTCCTGTGCCTCTCCCCATTGCTTCTGCAGCCGTTCCACTGCCTGGCAGCAGGCAAAAAGTTCTTTTTCATATTGTTGCTGCCGGTTTCTCAAAACCTGCTGTTCTCTTTGTTCCATCAAAGCAGCCTGGTAGGTTTGCTCATCTTCAAAACCACATTTTATCCGCTGCTGCAAAAATATCTGTTCGCTGTTTTTCACCTCACAATCGGCTGACTGAACAGCCAATTGTGCTTCCTGCAGGCGAGCCTTGCCATCCTGAACAGCCAATTGTAATGTCTGTTGTTCCATCTCTGCCTGTTCCAATTGCTTCTGTGCCTGTTCGATTTCTCGCTGCAATTGTTCTCTTTTGCGAATATAGGTCTTTCCATAAGCCTCCAGTTTTTCCGGTTCCAACCGCGCCTCTGTCAATTGTTCCAACTGTTGGCAGATTTGCTGCAACTCTGCCAAAGCACGGCCGGATGCAAGGGAAGCTTCCATGGCATCCTGTTCTGTCCGGATCCGATCTTGTTCTGCCGTACGTACCTCTTCTTCCGACGGTGTTTGTTTTGGCAGTTTTGCGGGCGCAGGATGCTGCAGAGATCCGCATACCGGGCAAGGGACACCCTGTTGCAATCGTGCAGCCATCAAGCCTGCCTGAGCCGATAAAAACGCACTGTTCAGCTGCTGATACTGCAAAGCCGCTTCCTCCTTGCGCACAATTGCCTGTGCCGCCGCCTGTTGCTCCTTTTGCCAGCGCGCATGAATCCTTCCTCCCTGCTCCATCAGAGGAATCGCCTGCTGTATTTTATGCAGCCGTTCCTGCTGTGTCTGCATGGAAGCCTGCCGGGCCTTTGCCTGCGCCAGCTGCTCCGAAGCCTGTCGCAAGGCTTCTTCCTTCTGCGGCTGTATATCTGTCAGCCGCAGCAAGGTCTGCTCCGCCTGTTCGGCCCTTATGCGTTCCTGCTGTACACGCCACGCATAAGGCTGCACCAATCCGGCATTTTCAGCTCGAAGCAATCGCTCCGCTTCTTTTTGCATTTCCGGCTGCTGTTCCAGCAAAGCCTGGTGATGCTCCTTTTCCCGTCTCAGCAAATCCACCCCGGTATTTCGCGCTTCTGCCTCAACCAGACGAGCTGTGTTGTCACTCAGCATCCGTTCCGCTTCCTGTAACTGTTGTTTCTGTGCGATATGCTTTTGTTCATCCAACGCATTCTGTGCCGCTAACGCCTCTGTCAACTCCTGTGCTCGCCCGGCGCTTTGTGCAAGCGATAACATCTGTGCAGCAAAGGCGTCTTTTTCCTCCATTTGTATCTGAGCAGCCAGCTGTTCATACAAATGCACCGTCTCATCGCATGTCTGCTTTGCCTGCTGACAGTGCTTTTGCACCTGTTCACTCCACCGGCTATAAAGTTCGGTATTGAAAATGCGCCGGAAAATCCGCGTCCGCTCCGCACTATCCGCATATAGTATCCTGCGAAAATCTCCCTGCGCAATCATCACTGTTTGAGCAAACTGTGTTTCATCCAATCCCAACAGTTCCTGCACCTTTTGCGAAGCCTTTGCGGGCCCATTCCAACTTTCGCCGCTCTCTACGTCCAAAAGGCAGGCATCATGTTTTTCTTCCACCATTTTATCGTTGCGTTTTCCGGGGCGCAGATAATCAGGGTTGCGGCGTATGATATACTCTCTGCCCTGATGCGTGAAACAAAATTCCACATAGGTAGGTGTAGCGGATTGTGCAAAATCGCTGCGCAGCGTGCGTGCACTTTTACGCTCTTTGCCTCCGCTGGCATTGCCAAACAGAGCAAAAGCAATTGCGTCAAAAATAGTCGTCTTTCCGGCTCCGGTATCGCCGGCAATCAAAAAGACCCCTGATTCACCCAGGCGCGTAAAATCCAGATATTCTTCTCCTCCATAAGGCCCGAAAGCGCTGATTTTAAGAAAAACCGGTTTCATAATTGTTCCTCCGCTTCCTGCAGTGCCTGCCGCATCAATGCCAGGCGCTGTGCATCCGGCGCTATTCCGTTATTCTGTGCTGCATAGAACTCGCAAAAATGCTCCAATGGTGTTTTTTCTTCCACCTGCTCAATCTGCAGCTCGATATCTCCCTGACCGGTACGCGCATTTTTTATTTTCAGGTGCAGCAAATTGGGAAAATTGATGCGCAATGCACCCCTGGCATCCAGTGGCATTACATCATCTGTCAAAGTTGCCTGAATATAATCCTCGCTGTAAGGAAGCTGCAACAAAGAAGCTAATTCCCCTTCTATTTCACGCAAATCCCTCAGCGGTACAAAAGGCAGTTTTTCCACCTTTATCTGCCCTTCTCCATCAATTTCTACCAGAAGCGCCCCCTTTTGCTGAGTCGATTCATCAAAAGAATATTTGAGAATAGAGCCACTGTATCTGACTTTTCCCTTCAACAATACCTGTGGGCTATGCAGATGCCCCAATGCCGTATAACAGAAATTCCGCAGCAGCTCTGCCGGAATCTGTTCCAATCCGCCAACGCTCAATTCTTCTGATTCACAGGTTGCCGCACCCGCCACATATTGATGCGCTATCAGAACGCTGCGCCGGCCCTCTGTCAGCGGTGTATTTTGCAGCACCGTACGCACAGCGTCCTCATAAGTTTTAATCTGCGAGTCAGGAAAAAACCGCCGCACATGCACCGGCCGGATAAACGGCAGCAAATATAAATCCAGTGGGCCATTATCATCCTGCAACTCTATTTTCTGCAAATGGCCGTCAAAAGCTTCTGCCGCATAAATGCCTCCTTTTCGTAAAATAGAGGCACAATAGGAAATCTGTGCCGGATTATCATGATTTCCACTGATCAGATAGACCGCCGTATTCTGCCGGGCCAGTTGCGTAAAAAAAGCATCAGCCGCTGCAATTGCCTGTGCAGACGGTTGTGCCTTATCATAAATATCTCCCGCGATCAGCAAACCATCACAGGCATACTCCTCTGCCATGTGGCAAATCTGCTGCAGAATACAGTTTTGATCCTCCAGTAAATCCACATTATAAATTCTTTTACCAATATGCAAATCCGACACATGCAAAAAACGCATTGCTTTTCCTCACTTTCAAAGATATCTTCATTATATCTTTTTCGTCCATCTCTGTAAACTTTCGCAAGGTATGATATAATAACTGCATATCATGGAATGGAGGCTCTCATGGAATACACCGATCTCTGGCTTTATCTGTCCACCGTCAAAAAACCAATTTTCCTTTACGGCATGGGCAACGGAGCCGACCGCATCCTATATCGGCTGGAGCAGCTTGGTATGCGGGCGCGTGGCGTCTTCGCCAGCGACGACTTCGTGCGCCATCAGGATTTTCATGGTTATACCGTCTGTTCCTATGAAGAAGCCAAAGCTGCCTGCCCCGAAATGCTGGTACTGATTGCTTTTGGCAGCAGCTTACCGGATGTCATGGCCAATATGCGCCGCATTGCAGCCGAGCAGGAGACTTATGCACCTGCATTACCCCTATTTGGAGAAGACTTTTTTACCCCGACTTATGCTGCAGCGCATCGGGAAGAATTGCTTCGCGTCTACTCTCTGTTAGCAGATGAATCCTCCCGCAAAACTTTCCGGGAGATGATTGCTTATAAAATTACCGGAAAATTGCAGCATCTTTTAGCTTGTGAAACACCGCAGCAGCAGGTATTTGAGACTTTTTTTGCGCTGCAGCCGGGTGAAATTTATGCGGATTTGGGTGCATATAACGGAGATACCATTCTGCAATTTGCCCGCCTTTGCCCGCATTACCGCCGCATCTATGGTATGGAACCGGATTTTCGCACTTTTCGCAAACTGTTGGTCAATACTGCCCATCTGGAGCGAACCAGTTTATGGAATGCCTGCTGCGATGCCAGGCCACAGTTTGTTTCTTTCAGTGCCAAAGGAGGGCGAAACTCTGCAGTCGGGCATGGGCGGATGCTCCCGGCCTATCCGTTGGATGCTTTATTGGACGGAGCTCCTGTCAGCTATATCAAGCTGGATGTAGAAGGTCAGGAGGCAAACGCGCTATTAGGTGCTCAAAAGAGTATTGCCAAATACAAACCAAAGCTATTAGTTTCCGCTTATCACCGCAGTGAGGATCTGTTTTCTCTGCCTTTGCTGGTGCACAGTATCCGCCCCGATTATCAAATTTTCCTGCGCCATCATCCCTATATTCCGGAATGGGACACCAATTACTATTTTATCTGATCTGCATCCGTATACCGGAAGCTTGTTATTTTACTCGCCTTGTAATTTTTCAGGAGGTATCTTTATGAAACTCTACCCTTTTGCCGATGGGCATTGCGATTTTCTCGCTTTCATTCAGTCCCGACAGTTTGATATTGCTGATCCGGTACCCGGGCAGCATATTGCTCTGCCTTATCTCCAGCAGGGCAATGTTAAGCTTCAGTTTTTTGCCATGTGGCCAAATATGCGCCTGCCGCAAAGTGCGAAAGAACAATGCCTGAGCATGGCTGCCGATTATCAGGCCATGTTGAAAAAGCATCCCGTTTTCCGTCCTCTTGAAACAAACTTCGATCCTCTCGGCGAAGAGATTGCCACCGTTCTGACCATAGAAGGCGGAGAAGCAATCGGAGAGGATTTGGAAACGCTGCATCAGTTTTATGACTTAGGAGTGCGTGCGTTGACAGTAACCTGGAACTACCCCAATGCGCTCGCTCATCCAGGCACAGAATCAGATGCCGGCGGCCTCACGGCCTTTGGGCGGGAAGCTGTCCGCGAGATGAATGCTTTGGGCATAGCTATCGATGTTTCCCATCTCAACGATGCTGGCATAGAGGATCTGCTCAGATTGAGTAATCAACCGATCTTTGCTTCCCATTCCAACGCTCGGGCATTACGCCGCCATACCCGTTGTCTGAGCGACGATCACATTCGGGAAATCGCACAGATGGGCGGCGTGATCGGCGTTAATTTCTGTGGTGAACATCTCACCGACCAACCCTCCTCTTGCCTTGAAGATGTGATCGCACATCTTGAGCATATTATGGAAGTAGGCGGAATACGTGCTGCCTGCATCGGAAGTGACTTTGACGGTATCGGTGCCTGCCCGGAAGGACTCCCCAATCCCTCTGCACTGCAAAAGATCGCCCGGGCATTGGAACAATCCGGTTATTCTCAAGAGGAAATCTACCGTGTCACTTACGGCAATCTGCACGACTACATTCTTCAGTTCTGCTAAAGCAGGCAAAAAAGGAGTGCTCTACGGCACTCCTTTTAATTTTTCCGGAACACATAAAGTTTCTTCCCTTTGCCAATACTATTTTACTATATTTCGATAGTAAAATAACTACTGCCAAACGATGGTAGCATATAGTTAGCTATAAGTACTATATGGAAGTCGACTATATGTATTATCCTAGGCTGAAAGATTTACGGTAAGACGGTGATTATGTACAGAAAGAGATTGTTGTTTCTCTGGGCATTGACCAGCACGTATACAGCACCTATGAAACCGGAAAACGGGAAATTCCAACCCGCTATGCCATCAAATTGGCGCATTTCTATAAGACCAGCACCGATTATATCCTGGGGCAAAGCGATATTCGGGCTCCCTATGGCAAAAAGCATCGCTTTTGATCGTTTTCTGCTCAGGAAATCTGTCCGATCAGAATCAGCAACAGTCCGGAGGCAGCACAGGAGAGCAGCAGTATCACCAAGCTGGGAATCCAGATGACCTTTTTCTGCAAAATCGCACCAATTGCCGTCCCCAATCCGGAAACGATCAACAGCACCAGCAGCAATCCGCTGAATCCAATCAACGATTGCATGATTCCAACTCCTTTCCCGGATGCGGAGCCGCAACCAGCCCTTTGATGGTCTTTCCCACATCCAGAAACATTTTTTCATGCTCTGTCTGGATATTGCCGGCAAAACTTTTTTGAGAAAAGTCATCGCTTAAAAACAGAATATCCCACCCTGCTTCCTGCAGGTAATTTTGTGTATCATAAAACAGATCATCATCGTCTGTTTTAAAATACAGTTTTGCCTCCGGCCGCATAAGTGCCGCATAAATCGCCAATTGCCGCGGATACGTCAGGCGATGTTTTCTGTGTTTTGATTTTGGCCATGGATTACAGAAATTGATATAAATGCCATCTATGCCATCTTCTTTTGCAAGCATGGCATCCAGGCGTTCAATATTCCAGCTCATAATGCGCACATTATCAGGCTGCTGCGGCGCAAACGCCGCTTCGATATTGCGTTTTGCCACAATCAATACTTCATCCTTAATGTCTATGGCCAGAAAATTATGCTGCGGTTCTCTCAACGCCAGCTGCGCCATAAAACCACCTTTCCCGCACCCCAGTTCCAAATATAGAGGTGCCTCCGGGTCTGCAAATTGTTCCCTCCATTTTCCTCGATAAATACAGGGACTCTGAACAAAAAAAGGGCACGCCTCCAACTCCGGGCGTGCATAGGGTTTCTTTCGCATCCGCATGCCTTATTACACTCCTTGAATCGCTTTTGTTATTATAGCAGACTTTTTTTCACTGCTCAATTGCATTTTTACATGATTCTCAACTCACCCTCTTCCACTTGCACAATATTTTTTTGCCGGGTATACTGATTACAGAAAACAAAGTAATAAATTTGTCGTTTATTTCTAATTTCGATTTTTACAGAAAGGGGTTTTCCTCTATGCAATATCCGATCGCTACCATTTCTATGGAAAACGGCCGCCGCATTCGCATTGAATTGCGCCCTGACCAGGCACCCAACACGGTAGCCAGCTTTATTTATCTGGCAAATTCAGGTTGTTTCGATCACTATCCCATTTCCCGCATCGTTCCTGGCTATGTTGTAGATGTCAGTTATACCGCTTTTGGAAAGGAACAATGTAAATATCTGATCGCCAACGAATCCCGTTGCTGTGGATTTCCCAATCAGTTGCGTGTAGAACCGGGGGTTATCGCAATGGGGGGATATCCGCAGGGCATTGCCGGCGGAGAGTTCTTTTTTCCTTTGGACTATTTTGAAAAACTGGATGGACATTATCCCGCATTCGGCGTTATTCTCGAAGGTTTGGATGAAGTGCTCCGATGGGGAAACGTTCCCGTACGCCCTGTTCCTTACCCGGAATGCCCCGAAGTGCAAATCAATTCCCCTATTGAGCCGATTCTGATTCAAAGCGTATGCGTGGAAACATTCGGGCAGGAATTTCCGCATCCGGTCAAGCTTCCCATGCTGCAATTGCCACCCAGCTGGTAAATTTCTCACAGTACTCATATCCATACAGGAATTTAAATCGAATCGCACCTTTCCATGCCTTCCGCTTGGATTCATTTGCCTTTTTCAAGCCGGAAATGTGCTTTTACTCCCTTCCCGGGAGTTTTTATTTTTTACCATTTATGCTATGATAAAGGCAAATTCAGGAAGGAGTATATACCATGGAATCTTACCTCGACCGCATTTTTCCTGCTTATACGGAGCTTATCAAAACGCTCACCAAAATCCCCGCTCCCTCTCACAAAGAGCAAAAAAAAGCCGCATATATTAAGGATTGGCTCGATGCCCTTCAGGCACGTACCGGATTTCCGATGTGCACTCGTATTGACGAGGCAACCAATGTAATTTGCGAATGTTTCTGTGAAGCAGAGCCACATCAGATCAATTTATTCCTGGCACATACGGATACTGTCTTTCCCGATGAGCAGCCACTACCGGTACAGGAAACAGACGAAATATTGGCAGGTCCCGGTATCGGCGATGATACAGCCAATGTTGCAGCTTTAATGATGGGCATACAATATTTAGCCGAACAGCAGCTGCGCCCTCAGACAAATGTCGTATTTGTCTTTAATTCCTGCGAAGAAGGTTTGGGGAACCTCAAGGGCTGCCGCGCTATCATGGAGCAGTATCAGGGCAAAGTCCATGAATTTATTTCTTTTGACGGCAGTTATACCTCGCTCACCACTGTAGCAGTCGGTTCTGAGCGCTATGACGTATGTATCAAAACAGAAGGCGGGCACTCTTATGGAAATTTCGGCAATTCCAATGCCATCGCCGCCATGGCAGAGTTAATCTGCCGCCTCTATACCATCGATGCCAAAAAGTACCCAGGGCAAACCACTTACAACGTAGGTACTATTACAGGCGGTACCTCTGTCAATACCATCGCTCAGGAAGCGCACATGCTCTTTGAATTCCGTTCCGACCGTATCGAGGGGCTGTCCGGTATCAAGCAGGATGTATTAAAGCTTTTTTCCGACTTTGGCCGTCGTTTCGACCTGTCGCTGCAGTTGTTGGGCAGCCGACCTTCCATGGGTGCGGTGGATCCCGCCCATATGAATCGCCTCATAGGAGAAATTTCCTCTATCATCGTCCGAGAAACAGGCAAAGCCCCAACTCTCTCCAGCGGCTCCACCGATTGCAATATTCCGCTTTCTCTGGGAATCCCCGCTGTCTGTTTTGGTGCTTACCTGGGCAAAGGTGCACATACGCGCCAGGAATTTCTTTACAAACAATCCCTGCGCCCCGGGCTGCGCATTCTGATCCATACGTTACTGCGCAAATTCCGCTAAGCATTTTAGCAATCATTCGAAACGAGGCTCTCTTTTGAAACATCCATGCATCCGAAAATTTTTTCCTATTATCATCCATATCCCTGGCAATTGTTTTCCGTGCTTGCTTGTGCGTTGATTTCTTCAGCAGCCGCCTTACTTTTTCCACTAATCGCCGGAACCATTGTCCTGCAATTTTCCGCCGGAAGTTTAAATGGATTGGGGCGCGCCCTCTGTCTTTTGCTCCTGATTATTTTAATTGAATTTTCCTGCAGCTTTTATTTTGACTATGCAGGGCATGCTTTGGGGGCTCGCATGGAAAACGATATGCGGAAAGAACTTTTTAGTCATCTGCAAACGCTTTCCTTCTCTTATTACGATACACATCCCATCGGTGGAATCATGTCGGCATTGACGCATGATTTACTTAACCTGGCAGGGCTGTATCATCATGGGCCGGAGGATTATATTGTCAATGGGCTTCGCTTTTTCGGAGCTTCCGCCATTTTATTTTGTCTCAATGCTCGCCTCGCCTTATTGCTTTATTGCTTTATTCCGCCCATGCTGATTGTCACAATCTTTTGCAGCCGCCGTATCCGCCGCGTTTCCGCACAAAATCAGCAAAATATCAGTTCCGTCAATGAACAGGCAGAAGATGCGCTTGCCGGCATACGAACCGTACAGGCTTATTGTGCAGAACCGCAAATCCAACAAAAATTTGCAAGCAGAGCCAATCTTTTTTTAAAAAGCCGCAAGCAAGTCTATTTGGAAGAGACCTACCCCACGCAGGCACTGCTCCTGCTCTCCCGTCTGATGTTTATCGTCACTCTGTTGGCCGGCAGCATAGGAACTGCCCATGGCAATCTGCTTACTGCCGACTTATTGACCTTTCTGCTATATCTCGGTTATCTTACCGAGCCAATTCAGAAACTGGCCTGGATGACAGAGCAATTACAGGCAGGTTTGGCAGGATTCGATCGCTTTATGGATATTTTGGAAACTCCACCGGAAATTCAGGATTTGCCAAATGCCATCACTCTGCATTCTACTCAGGGAGCAATTCGTTTTGAGGAAGTAAGTTTTCGCTATCATCCACAGGATCCGGATATCCTGTACCGGCTGAGCTTTACCATACAACCCGGACAAACAGTTGCCTTCACCGGCCCTTCCGGCATCGATAAGACAACTATCTGCGCGCTCATTTCCCGTTTTTATCAACCTCAGGAAGGGCGTATTTTGCTGGACGGCCATGATATTTCTCAGTTCACACTATCCTGCCTGCGTTCACAAATCGCTGTCGTTCGCCAGGATACTTATCTGTTTGACGGCACAATCGCCGAAAATATCCGATTCGGCAATCCTAATGCTTCCGACGCCGAAATTTGTGCAGCTGCCCATAAAGCAAATGCCGATTCATTTATACAAAGTCTGCCGCAAGGTTATGAAACACAGGCAGGCCCCAAAGGCATCCGCCTCTCCGGCGGTCAGCGGCAACGAATCGAAATTGCACGTGCATTTTTAAAAAATGCTCCGATACTCATTTTAGACGAAGCAACCAGTGCCCTCGTTTATCATAGTGAGCAGGAGGTGCGTCAAACGCTGGAATCCCTGCGCAAAGGACGTACGACTCTGATTATCGCCCATCGCCTGCCGACTATTCGCCATGCCGATCAAATCTTTGTGCTGGATGAACAGGGAATTGCAGAACAGGGGGATCACCATACTTTATTGGAGAAAGACGGACTTTATGCAGCGTTATATCGCATGCAGATGTAAATAAAACTTTGCTTTCTCGGGAAGAATCAAAAAAGGAACGGCATAAGCCGTTCCTTTCTTTTAATTCCCTGTTAAAACTCTGCTTTCCAAAGGCCGTGAAGATTGCAGTAAGCATAAGCTGCTACCACTTCATCTCCATCGCAAATCATAAACTCTACTTTGGGATCCTGGCCGGCGCACAGAGCTTTTCTCTGGTTCCCCTGCTTTGTCTGCAAAGAAATCCAGGAAATCAGATGCTCTTCAGTCATGGGATGGGCGGCAGAGCCGACACTGACTGTAACCAGGTTGCCTTCCACCTGAATCACCGGTACATGCTTTTCCTGCGCTGCATCTGTTGTGTTTGCTTCCAGTTTCTGCATATTCTCTCCACAGCACTTTACAGGAACACCCTTGTTTTCCACCATTGCAATCAAATTACCGCAATGTTTGCAAATATAAAACTCTTGTTTCATCTTCATCAATACTCCTTTATTTTAATATTAGTAGTCGTTGCCATTATACCTGAATCGGTTCAAAATAGGAAGCATCATGCTTGCAGAGCGGACACAAATACCCTTCCGGAAGCGCATCCCCTTCATATACATAGCCACAGATTTTGCATACAAACCCTTTTACCTGTTTTTCTACCTTAGGGGAAGGTTTGATATGCTGAAAATAGTAAGCATACGTCACCGATTCTTCCTCTGAAAGCGTTTTTGCTTCTGTAACATCTGCCACAAACAGCGTATGCGTTCCATAGTCGATTGAGCCAATAACTTTTCCGGAGAGAAAAGCATTTGTATATTTATCGAGATAGCAAAGTCCGTTTTTACTGCGCTGCTTATGTTTAAATTCCGTAAACTTATCTGTATCCCGACCACTCTGGAATCCAAAATGTTGGAACAGCTTGAACGGTGCCGAAATCGAAAGCATGGAGAGGTTGAACTCTCTCGTTTTCAACACCATATCATGTGTTCGATTTCCTTTATTAACAGCAAAAGCAATGCGCTTCGGAACATCCGTAATCTGAATGGCAGTATTGATAATGCATCCATTATCAAAATCCTTCTCCCGTGCCGATAACACAAATAAGCCATAGCTGAATTTATACATTGCATTATCCTGCACTTCGCCCACTGCCTGTGGCCGCAATTCCGGCTTTCGCAAAGAAGCAGCCAATATTGCAGCTAAATTTTCCAATTGTTCCAATTGCTCCTGCTTCACCGAAGAGCGCAGGCTAATCTTTTGCTCCAGCAATGTCATATTCTTCATGCCGGCCACATGTTCTGCCATCAATTTCCCTGCTGTCGGTGCCCAGGAACCGTTTTCAATAATAGCCACTGTGCGGTTCTGCAAATTATGCGCCTTTAAATCCAGCAGCAGTGTCTCCATAGGCGTAAAAATCCCTGCATTATAAGTAGCGCTGGCCAGTACAATATGACTGTAACGGAAAGCTTCTGCCAGAATATAGGATGGATGCGTGACCGAAGCATCATACATGGCAATTCGCTGTATACCCTGCTCGGAAAGCTTTGCCGCCAAAATATTCGCTGCATTTTCCGTATGCCCGTAAATGGAAGCATAGACGATCAATACGCCCTCTTCTTCCGGCATATAGCGGCTCCAGCGATCATATTTCTCTATCAATTCATCCATTCCGCTCCGCCAAATATATCCGTGCAACGGGCAAATCATCTCAATTTCCAGCCCGGCTGCCTTTTTCAAAAGTGCCTGGACCTGCGGACCGTATTTTCCCACAATATTGGTATAGTATCTTCTGGCTTCCGGCAAAAAATCGCGATCAAAATCTACCTGATCCGCAAACAGCGGGCCATTGAGCGCGCCAAATGTGCCAAATGCATCTGCCGAAAAAAGTATTTTTTCCGTTATTTCATACGTCACCATTACTTCCGGCCAGTGCACCATCGGAGCCATAACGAAGGTAAAGGTATGAGAGCCTGTTTGTAATGTGTCGCCCTCCTTTACCAGCTTAATCCGTCCCTCTGTTTCAAAAGAGAAAAACTGTCGGATCATCGTTGCGATTTTCTGGTTGCAGACAATCTGCACATTCGGATAACGGCATACCACTTCTTGCAGCGTTGCACAATGATCCGGTTCCATATGGTTGACGATAACATAATCCAGTTCTCTTCCAGCCAATGCCGCCTGCAGATTTTCAAAAAACTGCTCGCTGACCGCCTTATCTACCGTATCCAACAATACCGTTTTTTCATCCAGCAGCACATAGGCATTATAGGAAACTCCCTGAGGAATCGGATAAATATTTTCAAAAAGCGCCAGCCGCCGATCGCTGGCTCCTACCCAATACAAGTTATCCGAAACTTTTCGAATGCAATGCATTGCAGTACCTCCCTGTTATCTTATAATCATCTTGTAATTCCACTTTTTATTATTCTACAAAGTGCAGCCAATTCCTGCTTATTTTTTTATTATAGCAAATTTTTAACATATTTCTGTTGCAATTGCAACTTTTTAAAGATATACTGGAACTAATCTTTTGGCAAAGAGGAGAATCTCATGTGCAAAAACAATATTTTTTCCAACATCAGTACTTCCGAGTGGAACCGCATGCTGCAGTGTTTTCAACCGGTTGTACAATCTTTTGAAGCCGGAGAGTATATTATGACTTTCTCAGAGCATCTGGAGCGCATCGGCATTCTGCTTTCCGGGACGGCGCATCTGACCTATACCGATGCCGATGGGAAATACAGCATTCTGGAACAGCTCAGCACAGATGATGTCTTTGGAGAAGTTTTTTCTCTTCCTCTGGAAGATCAGGAGTTTGCCGTGCAGGCTATCACACCCTGCCAAGCCATGTTTCTCAGCTATGATCATCTGGTCAAACCCTGCAGCAAGGCCTGTGCACACCACAGTCAATTGATCAATAATCTTTTTCATATGACTGCCTGTAAAGCACAGATGCTCTCCATGCACATCCATATTCTAAGCCAGCGCACTTTACAACGTAAATTGATGACCTATTTTGAATATGAAGCTTTGCAGCATAAATCCCGCAGTTATACGCTTTCGCTTTCTCTGAGCGCTTTAGCCGACTATCTGTGTACCGATCGCAGTGCTATGATGCGGGAAATCCGACGCCTTAACGAGCAGGGGAAACTCCGTACCAAAGGGCGTTCCATCACCTTGTTTTAAATCATTCTTTACTTTATACAAAAAAGCGAAGCCATCCCATGCTTCGCTTTTTCAGATTCTGCCAACAGCAGATATCTGTCTTTGATTGCCCGTACCCATCAGTTCCGTGAACTTCCATATAGCCATTATCCTACCGTTTCAGGCAATAACTCAATGGATCACAATATTCCCAAATGCTCCAGGAGTATTTTGATGCCCAGCAAGATCAAGATCACTCCACCGACAAATTCCGCTTTCGATTTATATTTAGTACCGAACACATTGCCGATTTTCAGGCCTGCCACTGAAAAAAGAAAAGTAACTACACCGATAAAACTGACAGCCTCCCAAATATTCACCTGCAAAAATGCAAACGTAACACCCAATGCCAGGGCATCGATGCTGGTGGCAATGGCCAATATCAGCATAATTTTTACTGCCAGCGATGCATCTGCCGTTTCTTCCTCATTGGATAATGCTTCCTTAATCATATTACCACCGATCAGCGCCAATAAAATAAAAGCAATCCAGTGGTCATAAGCCGTAATATATGTTTCAAACTGAATCCCCAGAAAATAGCCAATCAACGGCATCAGTGCCTGGAATCCTCCAAACCACAGCCCGACAATCAGCATATATTTGAATTTGATCTGTTTCATGGCCAGACCTTTACAAATAGAAACTGCAAAAGCATCCATTGAAACCCCGATTGCCAATATCAGCAACGTCCAAATATCCACGTTCTCGTTCCTCCTCAGCCCATAAAAAAACCCATGAGCAAAAATATCGTTTTTCAACATACTTTTGCCCATGAGTCTCGCTACTTTGTGAAATACCAGATAAAAATCAGTATGTTGATATTTCAACGGTTTTGCCGCAAGCTACTCCCTCACGGAATTTTAATTGTTATTTATTATAGCATGCACCTCTATGCGAGGCAAGTAAAATTCAGCAAAAAGGGCAGCTTTCTGCCGCCCTTTTTGGTTTATCTTTATTTAAAATATTTGACTGCAGAACGGAAGAGTCCCATTTCATAACGTCCGGGCACATTGCGGTATAACCCCGCGCCCACACGTTCGGAATGTCCCATTTTACCCAGTACTCTGCCATCCGGAGAGATAATCCCTTCAATGGCGGCATAGGAGCCATTGGGATTATACCGTATGTCATACGTCGGCTTTCCCTGAGCATCCACATACTGAGTAATAATTTGCCCGTTATGCGCCAGCTGCTCAATCATTTCCTGTGTAGCGATAAATTTGCCTTCGCCATGGGAAATCGGCACAGTGTAGATTTCTCCCACCTGTGTTTCCATTAACCAGGGAGAGCAATTGGAAGCTACGCGGGTGTTGACCAACCGCGACTGATGCCGCCCAATGGTATTATAGGTCAGAGTCGGCGCATCCGCTGTTGCCTCTACAATTTTTCCATACGGTACCAAGCCCAACTTAATCAGAGCCTGAAAACCATTGCAAATGCCTGCCATCAGGCCATCCCGCTGCTCCAGCAATCTGCTCACCGCTTCACTGATGGCACCATTTCGGAAAAATGCAGTAATAAATTTACCGCTTCCATCCGGCTCATCGCCGCCCGAGAAACCGCCCGGAATAAACACAATCTGTGCCTGTTCCACCTTTTTTGCAAATGTCTCTGCAGATTCTCTGATCGCCGCTGCGCTCAGGTTGTTAATGACAAAAATATCTGCCTCTGCACCTGCTTTGCGCCAAGCCTTGGCCGTATCGTACTCACAGTTCGTTCCCGGGAACACAGGAATCAACACACGCGGCTTTGCTACGCTGCCGTTTGCATGGAAATTCCGCTTTGCTGCACAATCCCCATTTACCAGCGGCATCTTACCTGTTTCCCGAATGTTGCATGCATAAACAGGTTCCAACTTACCCTCATAGACCTGTAAAAGCTGCTCTGTATCGACTTTCTCCCCCAAGTAAGTAAATACTTTTTCTGCCGTCGTCTCGCCCAGCAGCAGACCCTCTGACATCTCTTCCGCCATTTCCAGCACAAAGCTGCCATAACGATAGCCAAACAGTTGTTCCAGCGTAATTCCTTCTGCCACTGCAAAACCAAGCCCTTCGCCAAAGCTCATTTTCATCAGTGCTTCTGCTATACCGCCATAGGCAGGTGTATAAGCCGTGATTGCACGACCAGAGCTCAACAGCATGTGCACCTTCTCATAAAGAGCAATCAGCGATTCCGCTCTGGGCAAACCGTTTTCGTCATATTCAGGGCTAAGCAGCACCACTTTACTGCCGGCTTTTTTGAAGTGATTGGGCACAGCTTCCCCTGTCTTTCCCATTGTCACCGCAAAAGAAACCAGAGTCGGCGGCACATCCAGCTGTTCGAAGCTGCCGCTCATGGAATCCTTGCCGCCGATCGCCGCAATGCCCAAATCCAACTGTGCCTGGAAAGCACCCAGCAAGGCTGCCAGCGGTTTTCCCCAACGTTTGCCATCTTTCATCGGTTTTTCAAAATATTCCTGGAAAGTCAGGTAAGTTTCTTCAAAAGACGCACCGGCGGCAATCAACTTGGACACAGATTCCACCACAGCCAGATACGCTCCATGGTAAGGGCTCTTTTCCGCGATCATAGGGTTATATCCCCATGCCATAAAGGAACAGGCATCGGTCTCACCCTGTTCTACCGGGATTTTATGCGCCATGGCCTGAATCGGAGTCAACTGCCGGCTGCCTCCAAACGGCATAAATACACTTCCTGCGCCGATCGTGGAATCGAAACGCTCAGAAAGCCCACGTTTGGAACAGACATTGAGATCTGCCGCCATCGCCAGCATTCCTTCCGAAAAATCAACAGGGATTGATCGGTCATAGCATTCAGGTGCAGCAGGGGTAATTTCAATATGTTTCTCTGCGCCATTGGAATTCAGAAATTCACGGGATATATCGACAATATTCTTGCCGTTCCAACGCATAACCAACCGCGGTGTTTCAGTTACCACCGCCACTTTGGCTGCTTCCAGATTTTCCGCATTGGCCAAACGAATGAAGGCCTCCACATCCTGCGGTGCAACAACCACAGCCATGCGTTCCTGCGATTCGCTGATTGCCAACTCCGTACCGTCCAATCCTTCATATTTTTTAGGAACGGCATTCAAGTCAATCTGCAACCCGTCTGCCAATTCACCAATCGCTACGGAGACGCCGCCTGCACCAAAGTCGTTGCAGCGCTTGATCAACAGAGAAGCTTCTTTATTGCGGAATAACCGCTGTAATTTTCGTTCTTCAGGTGCATTTCCTTTCTGCACCTCTGCGCCACAACTTTCCAATGATTCCAGCGTATGGGATTTGGAAGAACCTGTTGCACCACCACAACCGTCACGTCCGGTTCGGCCACCCAAAAGAATGACTACATCTCCTGCTTCCGGCCGTTCACGACGCACATTTTCAGCCGGAGCTGCTCCCAACACGGCTCCAATTTCCATGTGCTTCGCCGCATACCCATCATGGTAAAGTTCATCTACCTGTCCGGTCGCCAGACCGATCTGGTTGCCATAAGAACTATATCCCGCAGCGGCAGTAGTTACGATCTTCCTCTGCGGCAGCTTCCCGGGCAGCGTCTTCTCAATGGGACGCAAAGGATCTGCTGCGCCAGTGACACGCATGGCCGCGTAGACATAAGATCTGCCGGAAAGAGGATCTCGGATTGCGCCCCCAATGCAGGTCGCCGCACCGCCAAAAGGCTCGATCTCAGTGGGATGATTGTGCGTTTCGTTCTTAAAAAGCAACAACCATGGCTGCTTTTCTCCATCCACTTCGATTTCAATTTTTACCGTGCAGGCATTAATTTCTTCTGATTCATCCAACTTGGGCAAAAGGCCTTTTGCTCCCAAATAGCGACCGGCCAACGTTCCAATATCCATCAGGTTCACAGGCTTGGTTCTGCCCAATTCTTCCCGTGTTTTCAAATAACGTTCATACGCCTGCTGCAGCAGTTCATCCTCAAAACGAACACTGTCAATTGTTGTAAGAAAAGTAGTATGACGGCAATGATCCGACCAATAGGTATCAATCATACGGATTTCTGTAATAGTCGGTTCCCGTTGTTCTTTTGCAAAATACTGCTGGCAGAACTTAATATCATCCAGATCCATGGCCAAGCCATAGGAATCTATCATGGCAGTCAACCCTGCTTCATCCAACTGCAGGAATCCATCCATGGTCGCCACCTCTGTAGGAAGATCATATTCTATTGCCAATGTCTTGGGAAGTTCCAGCGACGCTTCCCGGGATTCAACCGGGTTAATGACATATTTTTTAATTCTTTCAACCGTCTGTTGGTCCAAATCTCCACAAAGAATATATACCTTTGCAGTACGTACCAACGGGCGCTCTCCCTGAGAAATAATCTGGATACACTGCGCCGCAGAATCTGCCCGCTGATCAAATTGCCCGGGCAAATATTCCACTGCAAACACATGGCTGCCCGGCACTTCCGGCAGCGTTTCATAAGTCACATCCTGCTGAGGCTCTGAAAAAACTGTCGTCTTGCAAGCCGCAAACAGGGCTGGGTCAATATGCTCCACATCATAGCGATTGATGAGGCGAACACTTTCCAATCCTTCAATCTGTAAAAAAGTCTGAAGCTCTGCCGTCAATCCGGCAGCCTCATGCGCCAGTTCCGGCTTCTTTTCTGCATAAATGCGATATACCATAAATCACGCCTCCGTCGTCTGTGCGGCAGAAAGCGCTCTTCTGCCGATATCGCTTCTGTAATAGGCATTTTCAAACTGTACCTTGGGTACGTTGGCATAGGCCTTTTCTATTGCCTGCTGCAAGGTAGGCGCCATCGCCGTCACGCCCAGCACGCGACCGCCTGCTGTACGCAGAACTCCTTCTTCGAGTTTTGCCCCAGCCACGTAAATTTCTGCTTGGCCATCGTCGGGAAGCACCATCGGAAATCCGGTTTCATATTTTTGCGGATAGCCTTTGGAAGCGATAACCACACAGCAGGCGCACCCTTCTTTAAAGCGCACCTCTGTCTGTGCAAGAGTTCCATTGGTGCAGGCTTGCATCACTGTAAGCAGGTCACTTTCCAAAAGCGGAAGCACTACCTGCGTTTCCGGATCCCCAAAGCGGCAGTTATACTCAATCACTTTCGGACCATCTTTTGTGAGCATCAAACCAAAATACAGACAGCCCCGGAATTCACGCCCCTCCTGCTGCATAGCACGAACCGTAGGCAGGAAGATTTCCCGCATGCATTGCTCAGCGATTTCCGGCGTATAGAAAGGATTGGGGGCAATCGTTCCCATGCCACCGGTATTGAGGCCGGTATCTCCATCTCCTGCCCGTTTATGATCCATACTGGATACCATCGGCTTCACGCAGGTGCCATCGGTAAATGCCAGTACCGATACTTCCGGCCCCTGGAGAAGCTCTTCGATGACCACCTGGCTTCCGCTCTCTCCAAATACTTTATCCGCCATCATGGAGCGCACTGCCTCTTTCGCCTCTTCCACTGTTTGCGCTAAAATAACGCCTTTGCCCAAAGCAAGCCCATTGGCTTTGACTACAATGGGCGCTCCTTGCGCTTCAATATAATCGCAGGCACTCTGCATATCCGAAAAACTGGCATAAGC
>QANA01000050.1 GCA_003149735.1 Clostridiales bacterium
TCTGGAAAGAACAATATTTTCGCGATGCTTCAATGCACCACCGGGCAGGCTTTCAAATGTTTTGCGCCCCATGATAATCGTTTTGTGCAACGTCATTTTACGAAAATATTTCATATCTCCGGGCAAATGCGTCAATAATCCGCCCTGGTATCCTATTCCCCAATTTTCATCTGCCGCTAAAATCAGATTCATTTTTTACCTCTCAAATCGCTACCGGAATTTTGCCTACCCCTTTCAGGCTTTGATAATCTTCCAGATAGACATTTTCCGTATTAAATGCATAAAAATCCGTAATACCTTCCTCAATAACCAGTTTTGGTGCCGGCATGCATTCGTTTTCCCTTTCCAGCAGTTTTTCTACAATGGGTATATGTCGGTCATATATATGTGCATCGGCAATGACATGCAACAATTCCCCGGCTTCTAGCCCGCACGCCCGAGCGATCATGGACATCAGCGCTGCATATTGGCAGACATTCCAGCCGTTAGCAGTCAACATATCCTGAGAACGCTGATTCAAGATACAGTTCAATGTTTTTCCGCTGACATTAAATGTCATGCTGTAAGCACAGGGATATAACTGCATCGCATGAAGATCCTCATGATTATAAAGATTTGTCAGAATACGCCGGCTTTGAGGATTATGTTTCAGGTCAAATAACACCCGATCCACTTGATCAAACATGCCTTCGCGATACTGATGTTTGATACCCAGCTGGTATCCGTAAGCCTTGCCAATCGTTCCCTTTTCATCTGCCCATTGATCCCAAATATGGCTGTGCAGATCGGCAATGCGATTGGATTTTTTCTGCCAAATCCATAAAATCTCATCCAGAGCCGCTTTGAAATTGATTTTGCGCACTGTCAACATGGGAAATTCCTCTCTCAAATCATAACGATTGACAATGCCGAACAATTTAATGGTATGCGCCGGTTGGCCATCTTCCCACTTTGGCCGCACAGGGAAATCTTTATCCCATACTCCATTTTTTAAAATATCGCGACAATTCTGTAAAAAAATCGTATCCGCACGGCTCATATATCTTCCTCCTTTTCGTATATTTTCTATTATAACGTAATTTACTCTATTTTTCACCCTTCTTTTATTCTTTCTCCCATCCTTCTTTTTCCTTTCGCATTTTTTGCCGCTTTATGGTATGATAAAGGCACCAAGGAACAAGGAGTAAGTTTATGCATCAGAAACGACCGGTGCGGCATACCCGCCCCGCTTCTTTAGAGCCACAACCCCGGCGCTATGATCGCCGACAAGCCAATTCACCTCTCATCCAGCGGAATCATATCCGTTCATTCCGGCGCAGACAAAAAAGGAAACAATGGCCTGTTTATGTTTTGACTGCCGCAGCAGTTCTATTGTTATGCACGATTTTAGCCTTATTGATTTTCCCCGGAAAACAAACCACAATACCTGTTGACGCCCAACAACATTCCTCTGAGCTGCAGTCGCAGCCTTCCTTGCTTCCGCCCAATTCTTCAGATATTGCTTCGCAGGTAAATGCTGAATGGGAACACGCCTATCAAACTGCTTCACAGGTCAAATTGGTTAATTTTGATCATCCCAATTACGAAGATCCCGATGACCTGATCTCTCTGGAGGGATTACTCCCAAAATCAGTCACCATCAATGCCGGCGCAACTCTTTTGGCAGAACCTGCCGCACATGCGCTTAAAGAATTGTTTGAAGCTGCTGAAGCCGATGGCATTACTACATTCATTGTCAACAGTGCTTATCGCGATCGGGCGACACAACAAAGCTTCTGGGACAATCGGATTGCCCAGGATCCTTCTTACGGAGATGATGTTTATGCCAATCCCGTCAAAACCGTACCTGCAACAGCCAGCGAACATTGCACCGGTCTGGCAGTAGATATTCTCTGCGATTCCGTCCCGCATGGTACCGCCGATTATAAAGATACTCAGGAAGCCCAATGGCTGGCCACCAATGCGCATCTTTATGGCTTTATTCTGCGCTATCCGGAAGGAAAACAATCGGTAACCGGCGTTATGTTTGAGCCATGGCACTATCGCTATGTAGGAAAAGAAGCCGCTTCCGATATTTATGCCAGCGGCCTTTGCCTGGAAGAGTATCTGGCGTCTTTTCACTTACCCTTGGAAGAAAGTGATTCTTAAAACAGTTGTTTTCTGCTGCCCATATACGGAAAATTCCGCATATGGGCGTATTTTTTTTCTTTCTCTATGATACAATGGAGGTAGAATCCACCAAAGGAGGTCGATACCCATGCAATATCTGCGGCGCCTGATGGCATTATTGCTCTGCATTCTATTGTGTATTCCCACCCTGGCCAGCTCCGCTGCCCTCTTGCCGGATGCAGAAGCAAACCTTGTTCTTACCGGAGATATCATGTGTCTGGCCGGGCAGCTAAGCGCAGCCAAAGTAAATGGCGGATGGGATTTTGATTATGCATTTTCCGGCATTTCTCCCATTCTGCAAGGTGCAGATTTTGCCATAGGCAATCTGGAAGTTCCTCTGGCCGGCGCTGACCGCGGCGTGACTGCTTATCATCAGGAAGGAGATCCCATTCTCAATGCGCCCGACGAATTTGCGGATGCTGTAGCCGCAGCCGGATTCGACATGGTTGTCACTGCCAATAATCACGCCTTTGACATGGGAGATACCGGACGTGAGCGCACGCTCCAGCAGTTGGATCTACGCGGCATTTATCACAGCGGGACCTATGCTTCCTCTTATATGCAATGCAATACACCAATTATTGAAATTAACGGCATTTCGGTAGCAATTCTCTCCTATACGCAATTTGTCAATACCGGTACGGATGCTTACAAAAAAAGTGGTCAGCTTTACAAAATGAATCTGTTGGATTTAGCGCAAATCCAGCAGGATATTGCCGACGCAAAGAAACGGCATGCAGAATTTGTTTTACTCTATGTTCATTGGGGAAGTGAAAACACCAACACTCCCAACGCTTATCAATTGGAGATGGCACAGCAACTGGCAGATTTGGGCGCCGATGCAATTATCGGGAGCCACGCCCATGCCATACAACCGACAGAATATCTCACTGCGGCAGACGGCAGAAAGGTGTTTTGTATTTATTCCATGGGCAATTTCATTTCCAGTATGCCGCGCGAGATCAACCAGGATGCGCTATTGCTTAATTTGCTTCTGGTGCGCACAAAAGGAAAAGTAAGTTTAGAACAAGTTTCTTATATGTGTGTTACAGGCGGCACCCGGGAGGGCAAACAATTCGCTGCTTTGCCCTCCCGCCTTACCCTGCAGGCTAATCATCAAGTAAGTAAAATGCAGGCTTCTATTCAGCGTATTAATGCTATTCTTGCATCTGTCATTACAGAAGAAACCTGCTTTTCTTACGCAGATTATGGAGATTTTTATGGAGAATAAATCATTTTGTCGCTGTAGTTGGGTCAAAGATGCCCTGCTTCTTGACTATCACGATATGATATATGGCCGTCGCCGCCAGACAGACCACCAGCTTTTTGCCAAGCTTTGCCTGGAAGGATTCCAGGCAGGGCTTTCCTGGCGTACTGTATTAGCCAAGCAACCTGCCTTTGAGCAGGTGTTTGCGGAATTCAATCCACAGATTTGCGCCACTTTGGAAGATGCTTATCTGGATTCCCTGATGCTGAATCCTTCCATCATCCGCAATCGCCGCAAAATTTATGCAGTACGCAGCAACGCCCGGGCGCTATTGCAGCATTATGCGAAGCCAAATTCTTTTTATGAACTGGTCTATAGCGGCATTTCCCCACAGGCGTTGAGCCTGCTGCTCAAAAAACAGGGCTTTTCTTTTTGTGGCCCTACCATCTGCGAATCCTTCCTCATGAGTGTCGGTGCCATGGAAGCGCACGAGCCGCAATGCTATCTATATGGCGCATGGCTTTCTGCTGGCAGATAATCTTTTTACAGCTCCGGGCCAATCCCTTTACTTGACTATAAAAGTACATATATTATATAATAGAAATGTTGAGTTTTATGCGTTTTTCCACGTAAACAGCATATCAATGAAATTCATTTTCAATTAGCTGACTCGGTTTTGATCATATGTTGCCTGAGAACGGCCCTGATTAAAACCGGCAACAAATTCAGGAGGGTTTATCAATGGCACAAAAATTGACGATTGATGGTAATACCGCTGCCGCGCATGTTGCCTATGCGTTTTCAGATGTCGGCGCGATTTATCCCATCACACCTTCTTCCCCCATGGCAGAGGCCTGTGACGAATGGTCCGCTCAGGGAAGACTGAATATCTTCGGCCAGAAGATGCGCATGTCCGAAATGCAGTCTGAGGCCGGTGCAGCCGGTGCTGTACACGGTTCTCTCGCAGCCGGTGCATTTACTTCTACCTTCACCGCTTCTCAGGGTCTGTTGCTCATGATCCCCAACATGTACAAGATTTCCGGCGAATTGCTTCCCTGCGTGTTCCATGTCTCCGCAAGAGCATTGGCTGCCCATGCATTGAGCATTTTCGGTGATCATGCAGACGTAATGGCTGCCCGCCAGACTGGCTTTGCCATGATCTGCGGCAACTCCGTACAGGAAGTTATGGATATGGCTGCCATCGCACATCTTTCCACACTGAAGGCAAAAGTTCCTTTTGTCAACTTCTTCGATGGTTTCCGTACTTCTCATGAAGTATCCAAGATCGAAATGATCGATTATGCTGATCTGGCAGAAATGGCCGATTGGGATGCCATTGCCGAATTCCGCCAGAGAGCACTCAATCCTGAGCATCCGCATCAGCAGGGCACTGCACAGAACCCCGATATTTATTTCCAGAACAGAGAAGCTGCCAATAAATACTATAATGCAACACCTGCCATCGTACAGGGTGTTATGGATGAGTTCGCTAAAAAGATCGGCCGTACTTATCATTTGTTCGACTATGTCGGCGCACCGGATGCGGATAAGATTATCGTCCTCATGGGTTCCGGCGCTGAAGCAGTAGAAGAAACTGTCAATTACCTCAATGCGCGCGGCGCAAAGGTTGGCGCAATTAAGGTTCGTTTGTATCGCCCCTTCTCCGCCAAGGCATTTGTAGATGCAATCCCCGCTTCCGTCAAGTCCATCACTGTGCTTGACCGCACCAAAGAGCCCGGTTCTCTCGGCGAGCCGCTGTATGAAGATGTCATCGCAGCGTTGTTTGAGGAAGGCCGTCAGGCAAAGGTTGTTTGCGGCCGCTATGGCCTCGGTTCCAAGGAGTTCACGCCTTCCATGATCAAAGCCGTATACGACAACATGGATGCTGCTTCTCCCAAGAATCACTTTACTGTGGGTATTGTAGATGATGTCACCGATACTTCTTTGGAAATCAAGGAAAAAATCGATGCTTCTCCCGAAGGCTGTGTTCGCTGCATGTTCTACGGTCTCGGTTCCGACGGTACCGTTGGTGCCAACAAGAACTCCATTAAGATTATCGGCGACCATACCGATATGTATGCGCAGGGATACTTCTCCTACGACTCCAAGAAGTCCGGCGGTATCACCATTTCTCACCTGCGTTTCGGCAAGACTCCGATCCAGTCCTCCTATCTGATCGATACGGCAGACTTCGTTGCTTGCCACAACTCCAGCTACGTTACCAGATACGCTGTTCTGGAAAGCCTGAAAGAAGGCGGCACTTTCCTGCTCAACAGCCCCTGGACGCTGGAAGATATGGAAAAACATCTGCCCGCTTCCATGAAGCAGGAAATCGCCAAGAAGAACGTTCAGTTCTATAATATTGACGGTAATAAGATCGCCAGAGAAGTTGGCCTTGGCAACAGAATCAACATGTGCTTGCAGGCTGCATTCTTTAAGATTTCCGGCGTTATTCCGGAAGCAGATGCTGTTGAATACATGAAGCAGGCTGTTAAGAAGACTTATGGTAAGAAGGGTGATGAGATCGTCCGCATGAACTGCGAAGCAATCGATGTCGCTATCTCCAAAGTTGAAAAGATTGATTACCCCGCTTCTTGGGCAACTGCTACCACCGGTGCAGAAGTAGTTTCTGTAACGGATGATCCTTATTTCAACGAAGTTATTAAGCCCATTACTGCACAGCAGGGTGATAAACTGCCCGTTTCCGTATTTGATCCCAGCGGTTATGTTCCCACTGGTACCACCAAATATGAAAAGAGAGGCATCGCCGTCACAGTTCCCAAGTGGCTGCCTGAAAACTGCATCATGTGCAACCAGTGCGCTATGGTTTGCCCGCATGCCTGCATCCGTCCGTTCCTGGCCAAGGAAGAGGATCTTGCCGGCGCAGACGCAAGCTTTGTTACCAAGGATGCGCGTGGTAAAGATGTAGCCGGATATAAATTCCGTATGCAAATTTCCCCGCTCGACTGCACAGGCTGCAATAACTGCGTAGACATCTGCCCTGCCAAGGAAAAAGCTTTAGTGATGGAATCTCTGGACAGCAGCCTGGAAAAACAGGCAGCTAACTGGGAATTCGCAGTAAAACTGCCCACACCTGAAATCAACTTCAATAAGAAGACGGTTATCGGCAGCCAGTTCTGCCAGCCGCTGTTTGAGTTCTCCGGCGCGTGCGCAGGCTGCGGAGAGACACCTTATGTCAAGCTGGTTACCCAATTGTTCGGCGACAGAATGATCGTTGCCAACGCAACCGGCTGCTCCTCCATCTATGGCGGATCTGCTCCTACCTGCCCCTATACCGTCAATCAGAACGGTCACGGTCCGGCTTGGGCAAACTCCTTGTTTGAGGATAACGCAGAATTCGGCTTCGGCATGAACCTGGCAATCGCTCATAGAAGAATTGCGCTGAAAGAGAATGTCCAAAAAGCTTTGGAAGCTGGCTACTGCAAGGGTGAATTGGCAGAACTGCTCCAGGCTTGGGTAGATAATTATAAGAATGCTGACGAAACAAAGCGCCTGGCAATGCTCATTAAGCCCGCACTGGCAGCAGCTATCAGCGAAACAGAATGCGGCGAAGCCAAGACTGCTCTCAAGAAGATCAATGCGGATGCTGACCTGTTGGTCAAGAAATCCATCTGGATTTTCGGTGGCGATGGTTGGGCATACGACATCGGTTATGGCGGTTTGGATCACGTCATCGCTATGGGCGAAGATGTCAATATCCTCGTACTGGATACAGAAGTATATTCCAATACCGGCGGTCAGTCCTCTAAATCTACTCCTACCGGTTCTGTTGCAAAATTTGCCGCAGCCGGCAAGCGCGTAAAGAAGAAAGACCTCGGCTCGATTGCTATGACCTATGGCTATGTTTATGTCGCTTCCTGCGCAATGGGCGCCGACAAGAACCAGCTGGTCAAGGCTCTTAACGAAGCAGAAGCTTATGATGGTCCTTCTCTGGTCATCTGCTATGCTCCCTGCATTAACCATGGTATCAACATGAGCAAAGCACAGGCCGAGCAGAAGAAAGCAGTGGAGACCGGTTATTGGCAGCTGTATCGCTACAACCCCGATCTAAAGAAAGAAGGTAAGAACCCCTTCATTCTGGATTCCAAGGAACCCACCGGCAATTATCAGGACTTCTTAGCTGGTGAAAACCGTTATAGAAGCCTGAAGAAATCCTTCCCCGCTGATGCTGAGCGTCTGTTTGCTCAGGCAGAAGAAGAAGCGAAGGAACGCTACGAGGGCTATAAGAAGAGAGCTTCTCAAGACTAAATCATTTAATTTCAAAAAAGCTATTCGCAATGCGAATAGCTTTTTTGAAATTCCCTCAACTATACTTTATATTAATTATTAAGTGAATAATCAATAAATTTAAAGACCAATTTTGAATTATAAATTTGCGTAAGTAATTTCGCAAAAATTACAACACCTGTTATGAAGTCATCTTCAAATCATATAAATTATAGAGGAGTTCTTATCATGAATGTACCACAAAGCAATACCGGAAAAGAAATTGCATTAGAAAGTATTATTATTTCTGCAATCCAAATTCCCGGCGTCAAAGTCAATCGCAGTGTGTTTTTAAAAGAGATTTTTGCTACAGAAGATATCTCACTTTCAGATATTGTGGAATACGGACCAATAAGTGCAAACATTCCGCAAGAAAAATTAAACTCTTTAGCCAATAAATTGATTTTAAAGCGTACCAGCTACTCTTCTGCAGCTTCCTTTATAGCAGGTATTCCTGGGGGCCTTGCTATGGCAGCCACAATACCATTGGATGTTATGCAATTTTTTGGCATGTCTTTGCGACTGGCACAGGAATTATCTTATCTCTATGGTGCTAACGATCTTTGGCAGGATGGGCAAATCGATGATGAAAAAGTAAAAAATCAATTATTATTATATTGTGGCGTTATGTTTGGTGTTTCCGGTGCTATTTCCGGAGTACGCGTTCTTTCCACACAAATTGCCAAGACAACTTTAAAAAAGCTTCCACAAAAAGCCTTAACAAAGACCTTTTGGTATCCAATTATTAAGCAGATCGGCAAAGCATTTAGCATTAAAGTGACAAAATCAACCGTTGCTCAGGGTATTTCAAAAACGATTCCGATCATTGGTGGAGTTATCTCGGGAAGTCTAAATTTTGCTTCTATGCTCCCTATGGCAAACAGGCTGCAAGCTGCGCTTGATAGTGCTGCTTTCAACTATTCAGAAGAAGATTTTGAAAAAGATATTCTTGAAATCGAAAATTTTTCTGAAACAAACATTGAAGAAGAAAACAACAAGAAGAATATAAAAAACAAAATTGTCGAAGGTAGCAAAAAGACAATCAATAATCTTTCTGGTATCTTTTCAAAGAAAAAGACGACAGTCGAGCCGCAGAAAACAGATTTTTTTGAGAGCATCAAAAAATTATCTGAACTTAAAGAAAGCGGTATTCTTACACAAGAGGAATTCGAAACCAAAAAAGCAGAATTACTTGCCAAAATTCAATAGTCACATTTCACATAATATAAAGAAGGAAGCAATAAAAAATTGCTTCCTTCTTTATATTTCCACCTTTAAATATACCTTTTTACCGTTCTTGTAAGCGCATCACTGTACAATGTACCTTTCCATCCAGAATCGACTCCAAATCATATTTTGCATTGGCAATGATTACTTCCGTTCCATTCTCAATTGCCTGTTTTGCATAAATCAACTTTGCCTTAGCGCCATTAGCTCCCACGCGCGATGCCCCTTTACAGTAAGTAATCGCCTCATCGATTTTTGCTTCCAGTTCCTGTACCGTCTGTCCGCTGATTTCCTCAATCAGCGTAGAAGGATCCTGTACATCCCGGTAAATACCATCTGCAGAAGTCAATATGACCAGCTTCTTTGCACCAACCAGCGTTGCGACGACTGCTGCCGTTTCATCGTTGTCGACACATTCCACAACCGCCGAGCTTTCTTTCCGCAATGCAGCAATCTCCATACGGCGCGTTTCTTCATCACTTAACGGATCGTTATAATTGACAATCGGAATTGCATTCTGATTAGCCGCCCGATAAAAAAATCTCCGCAAATGTTCTGCCTTTTCCTTATCATTAAAATGTGTATGTTCTACCAACACCTGCCGTACCGAATATTTGGGATCTACAAACTGTCGATAAAGCGACATCAAAATTGCCTGCCCCTGTGCAGAATAATCAGTCTTTATCTCTTCCAAATCCCCGCGAAGTTCGCTTCCCGTACGATGCAGATAATCAATCCGTCCAATCTCTGTAGCACCGGAGCTCACCAAAATATATCCGGGGCGCAAAGCTCTGGCCAGGTTGCAAATGCGATTATAATCAATATCATTGGCCTCTTCCTGTATCATCGCCATGGACCCGATTTTTACTACCACATCAAAATTAAGATTTTTCACGTTTTCTCCTCCGGTACCTAACTGTTCCCTTGTGTAATCGTCTCAATTATACTATTCTATGCTTTCGGAAGCAACCGCCTTTTATAAAAAAAGTGCCGCACAAGACGTGCGGCACTGCTTACCTGTTGCGTATCTTTAGAAATTATTCCGATCCATAAAATCAGAAGATTTATTGACCCGTTTAGGCATTGCAGGTTTTTCTCTTCTTCTCTGAGGGAATTCTTCCAGCTCAGGCTTATTTTCTTCTTCCTGAGTCGGCTGTATTTCCGGATATTCCGCCTGTTCTTCCCGAATGCCCACCTGCTCTATTTCCAATTGCTCGGCAGACGGCTGATAGCGATGCTCCGGCTCTGTTTCCTGCTCTTCAAAATCAGGTTTCCCGGATATATGCTCAAAAGTACCTGCCGATTCCGCTGTACGTTGCACCGGAGTTCGTTCAACTGCCCGGCGCATTACTCTTCTGGCCTGCAATTCACGCTCCTGCTCCTGTGCTTTCTTCTCTTTATTAATCAGTACCAATAGAGTGATACCACCGCCAATCAGCAAAAGTACGATGATGATAATAATCCAAATCAGTGCACCCAGCCCGTTGGATTTCTTTCCATTTACTTCTACTTCAATGGCATTAGCCGAGACCACCACAGTATAACCGTCAGGGTCTACCGCAGTCATTTTAAAATAATAAGTTGTATCCTGCTCCAGTTCCTTTTCCAACTGATAATTATAATCGTAACTGCTTTCACCCGGATACAGCATGCTGATGGTGTTCAGCCCCAATTCACCAATCGTGTCTTCCGTCAGTTTTACATCTGTGAAAATGCTGTCGCTATCATTTTTAATCGTCAGTTTAAACTTGAGCAGATTGTTCTTCTTATATTCCGAAGTATCTACTGTTACTACCAGAGAAAGCTTCCCTGTATAATCTTCTGCCGGTTTTTCCTGTACCACAATATCTACCATATTGGAAGTATAGGTATATTTTTCTCCATTCTCATCTTCCGCTGTCAGCGTAAAGGAAATCATACCGCTTTCTTCCAACGTAATCGGGAAAGTTGCTTCCAACGTTCCTTCTGCCGGCAATCTGGTACTGGTAAGCGGAACGTTCTCCCCATTGGAAGCAGTAAGCAGCAAGTTCTGCAGATCCACATTACCGCTGTTATTCATGGAAATCGTAAATGTGATTTCCTCATCTGCTGCAGGATAAGCATTGGAAACAGAAGCCAGCACGGTCATGGCCACTTCATTTACCTGAATCGTAAGTGTTTCCATGTTTTTTGTATAAGTCTTACCATCTGCCGTATAAGTCAATATCGGTTCGATAGGCGTCGTCTCATTGATTGTAGCCGTATAGGTAATCACTTTGCTGTCCCCAGCTTCTACCGAAAAGGCACTGCTGATCGGGTTGCCCTTATTCAATTCACTGGCAGTAATCTTTGCATTTTCAATTTTTACATTACCTTTGTTTTCAATTGCAAAAGTCAGCTTCACTTTGCTGCCGCTGGCAACTTCTGTGCTATCTGCCTTAACTGCGGTGGATACACTAACCGATGCAGCTTTTTTGGCAACTTTAAAGGAACTTTTTTTGCTCCTCTGCTCGCCATTAAAGGTATATTGCAGTTCTACTTCAATATCTTTATCCAGCTTATCCGCAGAGACATTATAGGCATTCTTATAGTTTTCCGAAGCCCCTGCTGCCATGGTACCGTAATCAGCAACCGTACTCCCGCCTACTTTCAGTTTGACATTCTGAATTTCACTGCCACTGTTTGTGATCGCAATATCCAGTGTTACATCTCCACCACTTACCATTGAAGTGGGCGAATAGCTTTTGATTGCCAGATTGACATTTTCCACCGCTTCTGATCCGGGATCTTCCGTTCCAGGGTCTGTTTCCGTCGCAAATACCGTCATCGGAAGCGCTGATATCATCATGCAGATGAGCGTCATCCATGCAAGCAGAAAAGATAATGCTTTTTTCATAAGAACCTCCAACTCTTTGAAGTTGTTACATATATTGATTTGTAATTGTATACCGTAAAACTATCGCTATTATATACCCTTTGTAAACCCAGTTTAAACAAAGAGAACGCGTTCTGTCAAACTTCCGCCTGGTAATTTTACAAAACTTTCATTTATTATATATCCAGAATTGCATATTCCTGCTGCAAAAATTCCGGGCGCACACTGCCCGCCGAAATTTCAGCCAACAGTTTTTCCAGCCGTGGCCCTGCTTTCGGTGGTATCTGCAACTGTACAGACACCATATCGGTATATGCCACTTCGCAAATCCGATATCCATTGCCCAACAGCTGTGCTTCCGCTTTGCCCCACAGGCGAAAAGGCAGAACTATCTGATAGACTTCTACCGGCTGATATGCGATCTTATGAGCAGCCTTCACCGCTTCCGACACGCTGGAAGTATACGCCCGCACCAGTCCGCCGGCCCCCAGCAACGTTCCGCCGAAATATCGTGTTACAACCGCCAATACATTGACCAGCCCACTTTTCTTGAGCGCTTCCAGCATCGGGACTCCTGCAGTTCCCTGAGGCTCTCCATCATCACTGCAGCGGCTCAATTCTCCCATCTTCCCAATTACATAGGCGCTGCAGTTATGGGATGCATCCCAATACTTCTTTTTACAGTCATCCACAATGGTCTGAGCTTCTTCCGGTGTTTGCACCGGAAAAAGCCTTCCATAGAATTTTGACTTCTTAATGACCTGCAACACCTCACAGGGTTCTTTAATCGTAGTATATGCCCGAAAATCCTGCATCAGTCGATTACAATCACTTTATGGAAGCCCTTTTTGCCTTTACGCAGCATAATGGATCCTTCCTGTATATCTGCCTGGGAAAGTTCCTGGAATTCATCTTCCACTTTCTGACCATTGACATAAATTCCGCCGCCGCTGATCAGGCGCCGTCCTTCACCGCGGGATTTTGTCAGACCCGTTTTAGTCAACATATCAATCACAAGCTTGCTCTGTTCCAATTCTGCCAAGGTAACCTGCGTAGAAGGCATCGCCGCATCTTCTCCACCGCCGGAGAACAGAGCTCTGGCTGCAGCCATTGCCTTGGTAGCCTCTTCTTCTCCATGTACCTGGCGCGTAATCTCAAATGCCAAGCGTTCTTTCGCCTCATTGATTTTTGCATCTTTCAGGCTGCCCAGCCGCTCCACTTCCTCCATCGGCAGGAATGTCAGCAATGCCAGGCAGTTCTTTACATCCGCATCATCCACATTTCTCCAATACTGAAAGAACTGGTAGGGGCTGGTTTTCTCAGGATCCAGCCACAGCGCGCCGCCTTCCGTTTTGCCCATTTTTTTACCGTCGCTCTTCAGCAGCAGTTTAAATGTCAGGCCATAAGCTTCTTTCTGCTCTTTTCTGCGGATCAGGTCTGCTCCTGCCAGAATATTGCTCCACTGGTCATCGCCACCCAATTCCAGCTTACAGCCATAACGGCGATTCAATTCCAAAAAGTCGTAAGCCTGCATCAGCATATAGTTAAATTCCAAAAAGGTCAGACCTTTTTCCATTCTGCGCTTATAGCACTCAGCCGTCAGCATGCGGTTAACCGAGAAATGTGCTCCTACTTCCCGCAGAAAATCGATATAATTCAGCGGGCGCAGCCATTCCCCATTATCCACCATAATAGCTCCATTCGGCTTATCTTCTGAAAAATCCAGGAATTTGCCAATCTGCTTACGAAACTGTGCCACATTATGATCGATGGTTTCGGTTGTCAGCATTTTGCGCATATCAGTCTTACCGGAAGGATCGCCTACCATGCCGGTGCCGCCACCCAACAGCACAATCGGTCTATGCCCGGCCTGCTGCATATGTGCCATTGCCATCAGAGCCACAAAATGCCCTACATGGAGGCTGTCAGCCGTAGGGTCAAATCCAATATAGAAGCTAACATTTTCCTTGCCCAGCAATTCCTCAAGGCCTTCATGCGTAATCTGTTTGATAAATCCACGCTCTGTCAGCGTTTGAAATACATTTTTTTCCATTGGTGATCCTTTCAAATCAAAATTTGTCATTTGTTTTCTATATGGTATATCTTTTTACAGATGATTTTCTCCATATGCCCGGGCAGCTTTGCCCATATAACATGCCCCCTTTTAGCCATGCCGCTTTCGCAAAAAACGGCATAACTATACATCGTAAATACCTATATTATTATATATTTCTTTATATCTTCCATCAAGAGATATTTGCATTGTTTCACTGCAGAACCCCTATATTTCATGAGTTTTTTTGCAAAATCCCTTTTATTCCCCGTTTTACACTGGTATAATAAATGTGTGTATCATTCATCGCATTGCAATTCATTCCATATAATTCGCCGTTTCGGCGTCTTGATGGATGCAATATTTTAAGGAGGACATTTTCATGCAATTTTCCAAAGAAGTGGAAGAAATGGTATGTGTCAAAAAAGGCCCCCATCATGGCCCCGCACCCATTCCTGAAGAAGGCAAATGGGTAAAGGCTACTCAGATCACGGATATCTCCGGCCTTACACACGGTGTTGGTTGGTGCGCTCCTCAGCAGGGTGCCTGCAAGCTGACTCTTAATGTTAAAAATGGTGTAATTGAAGAAGCTCTGATCGAGACGCTGGGTTGCTCTGGCATGACTCACTCTGCAGCAATGGCTGCCGAAATCCTTACCGGAAAGACGATTCTGGAAGCACTCAATACCGACCTCGTCTGCGACGCGATCAACACCGCTATGCGCGAACTGTTCCTGCAGATTGTTTACGGCCGTACTCAGACTGCTTTTTCCGAAAACGGTTTGCCGGTAGGCGCTGGTCTGGAGGACTTGGGCAAAGGGCTCAGAAGCCAGGTTGGTACTATGTATGGCACCAATGCCAAGGGCGTCCGCTATCTGGAAATGGCTGAGGGCTACTGTCTGGAAATGGGCCTCGATGAAGACGGATTGGTAATTGGTTATAAATTCGTACATCTCGGCAAGATGATGGAAGCCATCAAAAAAGGCGTAGATCCCAAAGAAGCTTACGAGAAGAACATCGGCACCTATGGCAGATACGATGAAGCGGTCAAGTATATCGACCCCAGAAAGGCTTAAGGAGGGATATCATGGTACAGTTTGAAGGTTACGAAAGAAGAATTGCGAAAATCGAAAAGTGCCTTGCAGAATATGGCTTCTCCTCTCTGGAAGAGATGAAGGCTTTTACTGTAGAAAAAGGTCTGGATGTAGACGGCATCGTCCGCTCCATTCAGCCGATCGCATTTGAAAATGCCGTTTGGGCCTATACATTGGGTGCTGCAATTGCCCTCAAAAAGGGCTGCAAAAAAGCAGCTGATGCAGCCGAAGCTATCGGCATCGGCCTGCAGGCATTCTGCGTTCCCGGTTCGGTAGCTGACCAAAGAGAAGTTGGCCTTGGCCACGGTAATCTGGCAGCCATGTTGCTCCGCGAAGAAACCGATTGCTTCTGCTTCCTGGCAGGCCATGAATCTTTTGCGGCTGCTGAGGGTGCTATCGGTATTGCAAAGACAGCCAATAAAGTAAGAGTTAAGCCCCTGCGCGTAATTCTGAACGGCCTTGGCAAAGATGCTGCAGCAATGATTTCCCGTATCAATGGTTTTACGCATGTAGAAACCGAATATGATTTCTATACCGGCGAATTGAAAGTCGTTTGGGAAAAACCCTATTCCAAAGGTGAACGTGCTGCTGTAAAATGCTATGGAGCAGATGACGTAAACGAAGGTGTTGCAATTATGCGCCATGAAGGTGTAGATGTTTCTATTACCGGCAACTCCACCAACCCCACTCGTTTCCAGCATCCTGTGGCAGGTACTTATAAAAAATGGGCTGTTGAGCACGGCAAAAAATACTTCTCCGTCGCTTCTGGTGGCGGCACCGGCCGTACACTGCATCCCGACAACATGGCAGCCGGCCCCTCCTCTTATGGCATGACCGATACCATGGGCAGAATGCATAGCGACGCTCAGTTTGCAGGCTCCTCCTCCGTTCCCGCTCACGTCGAGATGATGGGCCTCATCGGCATGGGCAACAACCCCATGGTCGGCGCAAGCGTTGCAGTTGCCGTTGCGGTGGAAGAAGCAAGCAAATAATCGCATAACAATGCGGTTTTTCGCAGATGCGAAACTAAATAATTTCTAAAAACAACTTAGACACATCATTTTCGGCTTTTTGCCTGTGATGTGTCTATCTTTTTTATTGGACA
>QANA01000064.1 GCA_003149735.1 Clostridiales bacterium
GAGGTGTAATCATATGGATACCATCTTGCCCATCTGCATTTGTATTTTTCTGGGGCTCAATTTGCTGCTGCTCATTTTGCTCTGTTTTCGAAAACCTGCCGACACTTCTTCCGCACTAAAAGAAGAACTTCGTGCAGTTCGTCAGGAACAGCATACCGGGCAAGCCTCTCTACGCCGGGAAATCAGCGAACAACTGGACCGCACCAATCAGCTCTCTTTACATACGGTTTCAGAAATTTCCAAAAGTACTCTGCTCAACCTGGAAACCATGCGCAGCACCTTGGATCGTCGTCTGGAAGGTATGCGCCGCGAGAATCAGGAATCCATGGAACAGATTCGCAAATCGGTAGATGAGCAATTGGCAGCTACTTTATCTGCCGGACTGGATCAGTCCTTCAAATCCGTAAGCGTGCAGTTAGAACAGGTTTCCAAAAGCATTGGAGAAGTTCAGGGCATGGCTTTGGATATTCAGGGGCTGCGCAATATATTAGCCAACGTAAAAAATCGTGGTACGTGGGGAGAGATACAGTTAGGCAGCATTATCGAAGATATGTTTGCTCCCGCTCAATATGAGGCACAGTTTGCCATTGCCAACGGCAATGAGCGAGTAGACTACGCCATTCGATTACCCGGTCAGAGAAAAAATGAAGTCTATTTGCCCATCGATTCCAAATTTCCCATGGACCGTTATGCTGCTTATCTTTCTGCCGAAAAACAAAATAACCCTGCTTTGACTGTCACGGCAAAAAGTGCATTGTTGCGTGCGGTGCGGGAACAGGCAAAGGAAATTCAGCGTAAATATATCGCCCCTCCTTACACCACTGATTTTGCCGTGTTATTCGTCCCTTCCGAGGGTATGTATGCCTTACTGGCAGCAGAGGATTTTGCGTATACCCTGCAACAGGAATACAAGATTTTACTGGCCGGTCCCTCAACTTTGGCAGCTCTGCTCAACAGTCTGCAAATGGGCTTTAAAACGCTTGCAATTCAACAAAAATCAGCAGATATTCAGCAGTTGCTGCGCGCCGTCAAAAAATCCATGGAAAGTTTCGCAAAATCTCTTGAGGCCTCCCAAAAAAGTCTGGCTGCCGCTTCCAATCATTTGGAGCGAGCTTCTGCCAATGCCCGCAGAATTCAACAACGAATGCGGAACTTGGAAGAAATGGATATACAGGAAGCACAACATATATTAGGCGAAGATTATCCCGATCCGGAAAATACTCAGTAAGCCACATCGTTTTTTCTCCTGTCAATTCTATTCTGCATCAGCTCCATGCAAAAAAGAGGTCAAAAATTGACCTCCTTTTTTATCTGCTTATTCTTTTTTCAACCCTAAAAAGCCGGCTTCATCCAACAACGCTGCATGAAATGCCCCCATGCCGCCTGTCGTTCCTATCCGTGCACCAGCACCGGCTGCACAGGCTTTCCAGGCTACAGAAGCTGCACAGGCCGCAGTAAATGGCTCTGTTACCGTTGCCAAAGCGCCGCAAAGAACCGAAAGCATACAACCTGCCCCCGTAATCTGTCGAATTCGGCTATCTCCTCCATCGATCTGTGCCTCCTGCCTGCCATCTGTAATAAAATCTTCTTCTCCGGTAAGCAAAACTACACAATTCAACTGCAGCGCTAATTTTTTTGCCAATTCCCGACCATCTTGCGTCACCTCGGCCGGGCTATCCACCCCCCAGTTTCCGGTGGAAAAATCAGATAAAGCCTGCACCTCTTTCTGATTTGCCCGCACAATATTCGGTCGAACTTCTGCCAAAAGTGTAGCAGTTTGCTGACGGCGATAAATACTGGCTCCGACCCCTACCGGATCTATTACCAAAGGATGTCCCAGGCGATTTGCCTCTTTTCCGGCTGCCCGACAGGCAATGAACTTATTATCATCCGGAGTGCCTAAATTCAACACAGTTCCACTGCAAGCGGCCGTAATTTCCGCCGCCTCCTGCGGCGCCTGAGCCATAATCGGCCGTGCGCCTACAGCCAGCAACAGATTTGCACAATCATTCGCTGTAACAATATTACTCAGCACATGCACCATGGGCTGCTCTGCTTTGACTGTCTGCCACAGCCTCTCCAATAAATTATCTTGCATCTTACTTCCTATCCAACTGCAGTGTCTGCAATACATTTGCTTTTTTCAAAATAGCCAGGAAGGCCCATGCAATAATGCTGCCTGCAGCGGTCGAAATTAAAAAGGGTACGATATAGGCATAAAACGCTACATCTCCTGCACTTTTGCCCATCAACAGGATCGCTATCGGCCAAGCGCACAAACCACCCAGTATACTTGTACCAAATATTTCTCCTAAACTTGCAAGAGAAATACTATTCCATTTTTTATATGCCAGGCCACTCAACAAAGTTCCAATCATGCTGCCCGGGAAGGCCAGCAGACTACCCAGACCAAGTAAATTACGCAGCAGACTGGCCACAAAAGCCACGCCAACTCCATAACCGGGCCCCAAGACAACTGCGCATACCACATTCACAATATGTTGCACCGGCGCACATTTAGACCCCAATACCGGCACGGAAAACATACTGCCTACCACAGCCAGAGCGCACAACAGGCTGGCAAAAGCCAGCTTCTTTACATGATTTGTTTTCATTTCATTTCTCCTCATCAAAGTAAATTTATCTCAGAGCAAAGGCAACGATTACAGCTTCTGCTCTGTTATGCACAGAACTCTTCTGATTCTTCAGAAGTCGGTCGAGGCTTATTGGCCTCCTCTCACGCCGGAAACACGGCTTCCCTTCGCTGTATCAGGCTCAACTTCCGGGCGCTCCCCCGCAAGCTGCCGCAGATATTTTTCTGCTGCCTTTCTCTGAGCAGCTTCTCCTTGATTTTAGAGAAATAAATTCCTCTGCTGCTCTTCTTTATTTTCTATGGCAATCACAACGTTGCGTCTTATCGATCGGCAACCCGCTCTGCCAATTTTAACATTTCCTTTACTGCCCGCGGTTTATCCTCTGCCGCAAACAGCGCTGATATTACAGCCACCCCATCAATGCCGCTTTGAGCCAGCTGCAAAATATTGTACCTGCTGATTCCGCCAATTGCTACCACCGGAATGGAAACTGCTTTACAGATGGCACATAATTCTTTATAGGAAAGCACTCCTGCATCTTTTTTAGTCGTGCTTCCAAAAACTGCTCCACAGCCGAGGTAATCAGCCCCTGCCTGCACTGCAGCAACCGCTTCTGCCGCCGAATGTGCACTGGTCCCTATGATTTTTTCCGTTCCCAATATACTCCGGGCCTTCTGCACTGCCATATCCGACTGTCCAACATGCACGCCGTCGGCATCTGCTTCCAAAACTGCCTGTACGTCGTCGTTGATAATCAACGGCACTCCATATGCCCTGCAAACAGGCAATATCTGCCGTGCCTGAGCGATAATTTCTTCATGTGTTGCCTGTTTATCTCTCAATTGCCAACAGGTTACTCCATTTTGCAGCAGCACTTCCGCTATCTGCACCAGAGTTTCTCCCGGTTGCAACCAACTGTTATCACTTACCGCATATAACCGCAGCTGTTCGGCAGATATTCTCGCCATATATATGCTCCTTACTTTATAAAAAAAAACAGAAGCCCGACCAAGGTACTTCTGCTAATGCACACATCTTTTCCCTACGTCGGTACTAACCGGACAGGTTCATCGGGTCGAACCACAGGTTCCTCTCAGCCGCCTTGCAGCTCCCCATTTATTTCTAATGTTTTACTTAATATATCATGTTCTTTTATAAAAAGCAAGCATTGCTTGCTTTCCCCTATCTTTCGTGATAGAATTCAGATAAACTAACAGAGAATTTTAAAAAAACAATGGGGAGCTGGCATTGCCGGCTGAGAGGGAGATTTTCTCCGACCCGCTACCTGATTTGGGTAATGCCAACGTAGGGATTGCATACTGTTGTTATTATATTGTATGCTTACATTTGCGCCATACCGATTCAGGTATGGTTTTTTTATAAATTTCTGTGCGCGTTTCATTGGGGGCACCACTTTGAATCGCATTATAAAAGTCATGCTTTATTTATGGAGGTTTTTTTATGAAAACAGCATTGACCATCGCTGGCAGCGATTGCAGCGGAGGCGCCGGTATTCAAGCAGATATCAAGACAATGACCGCCAATGGCGTTTATGCCATGAGCGCAATTACCGCCCTTACTGCCCAGAATACAACCGGCGTCAGTGATATTATGGAAGTTACTCCTGTTTTTTTACAGGAACAGCTTAACGCTATTTTTACGGATATTTTTCCGGATGCAGTCAAGATCGGCATGGTTTCTTCTTCAGAACTGATCTGCACCATTGCTCAGACGTTGCGTACCTATCAACCTCGCAATATTGTGGTAGATCCGGTGATGGTAGCAACCAGTGGTTCCCGCCTGATCTCGGATGATGCCATCGCCACACTGCAGGAACAGCTCTTTCCTTTGGCAGATGTGATCACGCCCAATATTCCGGAAGCCAAAGTGCTATCTGGTATGACTATCCATTCGGCACAGGATATGCAGACCGCCGCCTCTAAAATCGGTACAAAATATCAGTGCGCTGTGCTTTGCAAAGGCGGACATTCCATCAACGATGCCAATGACCTCCTCTATACCGAAGGTGCTTTCCATTGGATTTACGGCAAACGCATCGCAAACCCCAATACGCACGGCACCGGCTGCACACTTTCCAGTGCTATTGCCTCAAACCTTGCTAAAGGTTTTCCCCTGAAAGAAGCCATTGTTTTGGCAAAGGAATATATTTCCGGCGCCTTAGGCGCAATGTTGGATTTGGGAAAAGGTTCCGGCCCTATGAATCATGCATTTGATATCCATGGAAAATTTGGTTGCCAAGGTTAAACTCAGGGGGAAATATGAAATATTCCGAACAACTTTATCGTCAGGTATGCTCTATTTGGCAGAGCTATGAGACGCATCCCTTCCTTTTAGGTTTATTTGACGGCACCTTACCTATCGAGAAATTTCGTTTCTATATGATACAGGATTATCTCTATCTATTGGACTACGCCAAAGTATTCGCTCTTGGAATTGCTAAGGCAGATTCAATAGAAGAAATGCAATTCTTTTCACAAAACGTGCATCAGATATTGCATGGAGAAATGGAAATTCACCGCTCGTATATGCAGCGATTGGGAATCTCCGATCAGGATGCAGCACAAACTTCCATACATCCCGCCAATTACTCTTATACTGCTTATATGCTCAAAGAGGCCTATCAAGGCGGTGTCCCTGAAATCTTGGCTGCCATTCTCGCTTGTTCCTGGAGTTATGCCGATATTGCACTTCATCTTTCAGAGCGCTACCCGCAGGCTATTTCACATCCCTTTTTTGGAGAATGGGTTGCCGGCTATGCTTCGCAATCTTACCAAGCGACCAATCAATCGCTGATCGATCGTCTGGATATCGCTGCAGCGCATCTGAGCAAAACTACACTGGAGCATCTCAGCCAGATTTTTCAAGCCTGCAGCCGTTATGAACTTGGTTTTTGGGATATGGCTTGGAATGAACAAGCATAAAATAATAATTGAGTTTCTTTATTTACAAAATAAGGAGTGAACCGCTCAAAAGCAGTTCACTCCTTATTCAATTTCATCTATGTTATGCTTCTGCTGTTTCCAATTCCTGCACATACTGTGCAAAAATATAAGCTGCGTCTTCTACCATTTCCCGGCAGGGACGTTTCTTATAATACTCTGTCGATCGCACTTCCGGCGTTGCTTCATAAATTCCTTTATCCAAATGCAACAATTCCCGGCAGATGATTGTACCATTCTTTTCTTTAAAACGCCGTGCCAATTCCTGAATCAGCGCATAATGCTCTTTTTTGCGCGCATTATCTCCAATTTCATAAGCACCGTATTTCATGCCTGCTGCCATTGCCATACCAGACACCGCGCCGCAGACCTCACGCATTTTACCCAGCCCACCGCCAAAAGAGGCGCCAAACTTCATTGCGGTATCCATATCCAGGCCTACTTCTTCTGCAAACACCGCTATAACAGCCTGTGCACAGTTATATCCTTCATGAAATAATTCGCCCGCTTTTTTCGCATATTCTTCCGGAGTATATTTCATTTGATTCCTTTCTCTGCGGAGCTCAATCCCACAGCCGACTGCATTCACAATTTCTATTTGAAAGCATATGCAATTTAGGTTATTTATAAAAAAGGGGATATATGAATATCCCCTTTTTGCTTTATATCGTTTTCAATCAGACACCCAATTTTGCCTTGCGGAGCTGCTCAGCTTTTCTGAACTTGGGGTTACCCTCTCTACCATCCAGAGGCAGAAGCTTCTCGTTGATAGCATCGATAATGTCATCTACCTGCGGGAAGAAGTATTCATCATACTCGGAAGCAGGCGTTACCCAGTTCTG
>QANA01000017.1:0-6669 GCA_003149735.1 Clostridiales bacterium
TGTGCACATTGAATTTTGACGATAATACGATGACGATGACATCCATCCCGCGGGATACTTATGTATCTATGAATAAATTGGATTATGAGACGGGCACTATCAAATCGCGCACCAATAATAAAATCAATGCAGCCTATGCTTTTGGAGGAGGCCCTAAGCATTATGGTGAGCAAAATGCAGTGGATTGCGTCAAGGAATTTCTTTCCTGTGGGGGTAAATTGAACATCGATATCGATTATTATGCTTCCATTGATATGGACGGAATTCCTAAACTGGTGGATGCTGTCGGCGGAGTTCAGGTTGTGCTGGACCGTACGATTGAGGAGTTGGGCTCCAAAGGGCAGACGATTACCATTAATAGCTCCAATGTGGATATGTACGTCCGCAAGAGAAAAGAGGATGGCGGTGGAGATGAGGGCAGAAATGATCGGCAGCAAGAACTGTTGATTGCACTGGCCAAAAAGATCAAGAGCATGGGTGCGGTAAATGCCGCGGCGTCGTTATATAATGAAGCCATTACGTATGTCAAAACCAATGTCAGCTTGGAAGAGGCATTGGCCTTCGCATCTTTTTTGCAGGGATTCAGCATTGACAGCGGAATTACGCAGTATCGCGTAGAAGTGACTTCCAAAATAATGAATGGCATTTATTATGAAATTGCAGATGAGGAAGCATTATATAATTTTGCCCTCAATCATTTCTATAGTGCAAACTAAATAATCAAACAGAATCCGCAGTAAGGAGAAAAAAATTATGAAATTGACCAAAAGAATGGTTGCTCTGGCAGCCTGCCTGATGTTGTGCATGGCAGTTCTGGCTGGTTGCAGCGGAAAGACGGCGTTAGCTCAAAAACAGCCGCAAGAAGGCGATACGGTTTACCAGTTATCTGGCAAATGTACAGCAGAAGTGAAAGATGGCAAGGTAACGATTTATCTGCACAGTAATTTGCTGGAAGGTACAGCCGTACAGTTTTGCCTCGATACTTATGATGGTACGCAGCTAGCTTCGGCGACTTATTCTGTAAGTGGAGAAGCGATTAGTGCCACATTTGAAATGGAGCCGGCATGGGAAGGAAAACTGATCTATGCCAGTGTGGCGGCAGCTCCCAGCCTGGGTAAACAGCCCTCTGCGGTTACGGAAGCCTATGGGCGCTATTTCCAAAATATTGAGGGAGATTGCGTGATTTGGAATAAGTCGGAAAACATTTTTCTGGCACAAAGCGGCAAAATTCAACTGTAAAATTGAAACTCCAAAGCATGTGGCTTTGGAGTTTTTTATTACCATTTTTTTGAAAAAAAGAGAAAAAGTGTTGACATCATTTTTTTTATGTGTTAACATTGTTAACAATTCAAGGAAATATGGATTCAAAGGCGTTGAGGAAGACAGTCATTCTTTCAAAAAGTGCTGAAGAGAATTGCCGGGTGGTGCGAGGCATGAGCGCTAGAAAGTATGAGAATCACTTCGGAGCCAAAGCTCAGAAATGCAGTGCAAAGTAAGAGTTTGCGTCTGGCCGCGTTACAGGCTCGAGAGCTTACCGCGTCATTGTTCTACTGGTGGTAGAAAAGGGATGCGGCTGGGTGCTTTATTTGTGCGCCAATTTGGGTGGTACCGCGGAGTTGATTCGTCCCTTTTGTGAAAGGGGCGTTTTTTTATGCGCCGAAAGCAGAAAACTTATCAAAAAGGAGAAACAGTAATGAAAAAGCAAGAAGAAAATATAGCTGCAATTGCGGAACGAATTAGAGGGCTTAGAGATATCGTGGGCATCAGTGCGGCAGAAATGGCAAAAGCACTGGATATCTCTGAGCAAGAATATCTGGAATATGAAAAAGGGCAAACGGATTTTTCCTTTAGTTTTCTTTATACGGTGGCAAATGAATTGGGCATTAACATTACCGACCTGATTATTGGCGAAAGCGCAAAACTGGATATTTATTCCTATGTTCCGGCAGGAGAAGGAATCGTGCTGGAGCGCAAGCAGGAATATGAATATCGGCATTTGGCTTATCTGTTTAAGGATAAAAAAATCGAACCTTTTTATGTTACTGTGGAGCCCAGCGATATCTATGCCGCTACCAACAAAAAAACACATGCCGGCCATGAATTCAATTATATTCTGGAAGGCTGCATGACGTTATTTATCGGCGAGGAAAGCATATATCTGAGCGAAGGAGATGCCATTTATTTTAACTCTATCTATCCGCATGCAATGCAGGCGGAGAACGGGAAACCGTGCAAATTCCTGGCGGTTATTGCCAAGTAAATCTATTTTATTTGAAGGAAGAACAAACGACAATGAGGATCTTTGAAAAATATACCAGAGCTGAGTACGAGGATTATTACGATTTTAAAAAGAACTTCAGGATCAATGCTCCTGAGACTTTTAACTTTGCTTATGATGTCATGGATGTCCTGGCAGAGGAAAAGCCAGATAAAACAGCGATGATTTGGCTGGGAATTTCCGGTGAAGAAAAGCGGTTTACCTTCCATGATTTCAAGGTGCTTTCCAATCGCGCAGCCAATTTCTTTTCGGCCCAGGGGATCGGAAAAGGCGATATGGTTATGCTGATTTTGAAACGCCGCTATGAGTTCTGGGTCAGTATGCTGGCGTTGCATAAATTGGGAGCCATTGCAATTCCGGCGACACATCTGCTTACCAAAAAAGATATCGTTTACCGCAATAATTATGCAGATGTCAAAGCAATCGTATGCGTCAACGAAGGAGAAATTCCGCAACATGTAGAGGCGGCGGAAGCGGAGAGCAGCACGCTGCAGTGCAAAATATTAGTTGCGGGTAAGCGCGAAGGATGGCTGAGCTTTGACGAAGGAATTGAACAGGCAAGCGAAGTGTTTGAACGTCCGCAGGGAGAAGCCGGCACAACGCTCAAAGATCCGATGATTCTCTTTTTCACTTCCGGTACGACTGGCATGCCCAAGATGGTGCTGCATAATCATTCCTATCCGCTGGCACATATTCAGACGGCAATTTTCTGGCATAATGTACAGCCGGATGGTATTCACTTTACCGTATCGGATTCCGGTTGGGGCAAATGCTTGTGGGGCAAATTCTATGGTCAGTGGTTTGGCGAAACTATCGTTTTTGTCTATGAATTTGATAAATTTGTTCCGCAGGAGATGCTGCAGATAATTCAGGATTATAAAATTACTACGTTTTGTGCACCGCCTACGATTTACCGCTATTTTATTAAGGAAGACCTCAATAAATATGATCTGTCTGCATTAAAATATGCTACTACGGCAGGCGAAGCGCTGAACCCGGAAGTATTCGATCAGTTTAAACGGGCAACCGGAATTGATATCAAGGAAGCTTTTGGTCAGACGGAAACAACTGCTATTCTAGCCAACTTCGTTTGCATGAAAGGGCAAAAAGGCGCACTGGGTCGCCCCAGTCCGCTTTATAAAGTGGATATTGTAGATGAAGAGGGTAACTCCTGCCCGCCCGGTGAGACGGGAGAGATTGCAGTGCATACGGATCAGGGAATCCCTTATGGTCTGTTTATGTGCTACTATAAAGATGAAGCACTTACAAAGAAGGCGTGGCATGATGGCCTTTATCGTACCGGGGACCTGGCTTGGAAAGATGAAAAAGGTTATTACTGGTATGTAGGGCGTGCTGATGATGTCATTAAATCTTCCGGCTATCGCATTGGACCGTTTGAAGTGGAGAGCGCGCTGATGGAACATCCCGCGGTTTTGGAAACAGGCATTACGGGTGTCCCGCATCCGGAACGTGGTCAGGTAATTAAGGCGACGATTGTGTTGGCACCCGGTTATACGCCCAGCGAAGAGTTGAAAAAGGAACTGCAGGATCACGTTAAGCGGGCGACGGCTCCATATAAATATCCGCGTGTCATTGAATTTGTGGATGAACTGCCCAAGACGATCAGCGGCAAAATCAAACGTTTTGAAATCAGAAATAAGGATGCAGGGCAAGAAACGCATTGATTTGCCGAAGAAATATAGTTTCAACGGAAAACCCGCCTTTTGGGCGGGTTTTGTGCTTTCTTTTTGTGGGAAAAGAACGGTTGATAAAAAGAGTCGGATGCGTTGCCTGTAAAAATGAAAGATGGTAAAATGAAAAAAATAGTGTGTAGGAGGAAGGAAAAATGTTCCTTTGCATAAAAGGCGCAGAAGTGTATGCTCCGGAATATCAAGGAAAGGCAGATGTACTGGTCTGCAATGAAAAAGTGATTCATATAGCTCCACAGATCGAAACGTCTGTGCTGCCGGGGCAGGTAAAGGTAATACAGGCGGAGGGGCTTAAGCTGCTGCCTGGGTTGATCGACCAACATGTGCATATTACCGGTGGCGGTGGGGAAAGCGGATTTACCAGTCGAGTGCCCGAACTGCGCTTTTCACAGATTATAGAAGCCGGAGTAACTACTTTGGTAGGATTGTTGGGAACTGATTCTCATACGCGTGACATACGGAATTTGGTGGCTAAAACCAAGGCTCTGAATGAAGAAGGTGTTACAGCCTATTGCTTGACCGGCGCCTATGCGCTGCCTTCGCCGACATTGACCGGCAGTGTGGGAGATGATATCGCCTTTATTCAAGAAGTGATTGGGGTAAAGGTGGCGATTTCCGATCACCGCAGCATGTGCCCTTCCAGAGAAGAATTGGCAAAACTGGCGGCAGAGGCTCGCCTGGCGGGATTGGTTTCCGGAAAAGTCGGGGAAGTACATATGCATACCGGAGTGGGGAAAGACGGCTTGAAGACGATTCTGGATATTGTGGAAACTACGGATATTCCTATTAAACATTTTCGGCCTACGCATATGCGAAAAATATCGGAAGCAGATGCAGTGAAATTCTCGCAGCTGGGTGGTTATGTGGATTATACCAGCGGTGAACAACCTTTGGAGCAGGCACAAGTGATTATGGAAGCGTTGGAGGCGGGGGTGCCCGCTGCTCGCTTGACGATCAGCTCGGATTCCAATGGTTCCATGCCCAAATGGGGAAAAAATAAAGAGTTGATCGGCATTACTTATGCCCGAATGACCAGCCTCTGGCAGCAGATCTGTGCGCTGGTTCAAAAAGGAATGCCCTTGGAGCAGGCGCTTTCTTTTGTGACCAGCAATGTTGCGCAAGCGCTGGAAATTTACCCGCAGAAAGGCTGCATTGCAGAACAAAGCGATGCGGATATGATTTTGATAAATGAACGTATGGAAATCCGCTTTGTCATAGCAAAAGGGAAACTGTTGATGGAAGAGGGAAAAGTGCTGAAAAAAGGATTTTTTGAAGAATAAACGAATCTTGCTAAAGAAAAAAGGCCACGCAATGCGTGGCCTTTTTTATGGGATTTATTCGATGTTGTTGTGATTGTAGGCCATATCTTCCGGAGTTACCCCCAGTTTTTCGGCGCAGATTGCGCGAATAAAGTCGCAGACTGTCTGCATAACCGGATAAAATGCATCCGCATGTACCAGACGCTCTGCTTCACTCATGATCCCTTTGGTAGCACGATAGCTGCCATTCGTGTTGCTGTCGTCTACAATATGTACGGTGACATCGGACATCTCTTCGATGGGAGACTGTTTAGCGCCGACAATCAGGCCGATTTTTGCACCATGAGATTTTGCCTGCTTAGCAAACAGCTGCATGGAAGCGGTTTTGCCGGAACCGGAGCCAATGACCAGAATATCACCTTCATGAATTGAAGGGGTGGAATTATCACCGACGATGTGGGTATGCAGGCCAATCTGAGAGCAGTCCATGGAAAGCATTTTAACGTTGTTTCCTGCACGACCCCAGCCGGCTACATAAATGCGCTTGGCATCGAGAATTGCCTGAGCCATTGCCAATACTTCATCCATGTTGACGCCAGTCAACAGCTGATGCTGATGATCAGCCAATTTTACCAGTTCTTCGGTATAGTTCATAAAAAGATCTCCTTTGTGGGGTTTTTATCTGATAACACCCCGGTGTATTCTTTTGATATAGGTACGACACCAAGAAATACACTATTTTTATTATATAATACAAAAAAAGAAAGGACAATCATTATTTACAAGAGAATATAAAAGAATAAAAAATGTCTGTATGAAAAGGCAAGTGAAGAGATATAAGATTTTTTGAAAAAATAAAAAAACACTTGACAATTGGAAAGAGTGTGCTATTATATAGTTAAAAGTCAAAGAAAGTCAAAGACAAATCAAAAAAAGGAGGCGGTAAAAAATGGCAATCTTGAGTGACAGCATAGAACAGTTTATCAAATCTTTGTTAGAAGAATATGATGAGATGATCGAATTGCAAAGAAATGAACTGGCTAACTATTTTTCCTGTGCTCCTTCACAGATCAACTACGTGCTGGCGACACGTTTCTCACCTGAAAAGGGTTATTATGTGGAGAGTAAGCGAGGCGGCGGCGGACATATCAAACTGGTGCGTATTGATACCGATCAACACGCATATGTTTCGTCGCTGATTAACAAGGAACTGGCAAGCGGTGAGATCAGCGAGAAAAGAGCAACGGAATTGCTGGGTAATCTTCGGGCGATGGGCTATCTGGATGAAAAGTCAGAGCGCCTTTGCTGCGCGGCGATTACGGACCGGGCAATAAAAATACCCGCCAATATACGGGATAAAATAAGGGCTAATATTTTAAAAGAAATGCTTTTGGCATTGTAAGGGAAGGTGAAGAAGTATGTT
>QANA01000017.1:9394-17291 GCA_003149735.1 Clostridiales bacterium
TGAGCCATTGCCAATACTTCATCCATGTTGACGCCAGTCAACAGCTGATGCTGATGATCAGCCAATTTTACCAGTTCTTCGGTATAGTTCATAAAAAGATCTCCTTTGTGGGGTTTTTATCTGATAACACCCCGGTGTATTCTTTTGATATAGGTACGACACCAAGAAATACACTATTTTTATTATATAATACAAAAAAAGAAAGGACAATCATTATTTACAAGAGAATATAAAAGAATAAAAAATGTCTGTATGAAAAGGCAAGTGAAGAGATATAAGATTTTTTGAAAAAATAAAAAAACACTTGACAATTGGAAAGAGTGTGCTATTATATAGTTAAAAGTCAAAGAAAGTCAAAGACAAATCAAAAAAAGGAGGCGGTAAAAAATGGCAATCTTGAGTGACAGCATAGAACAGTTTATCAAATCTTTGTTAGAAGAATATGATGAGATGATCGAATTGCAAAGAAATGAACTGGCTAACTATTTTTCCTGTGCTCCTTCACAGATCAACTACGTGCTGGCGACACGTTTCTCACCTGAAAAGGGTTATTATGTGGAGAGTAAGCGAGGCGGCGGCGGACATATCAAACTGGTGCGTATTGATACCGATCAACACGCATATGTTTCGTCGCTGATTAACAAGGAACTGGCAAGCGGTGAGATCAGCGAGAAAAGAGCAACGGAATTGCTGGGTAATCTTCGGGCGATGGGCTATCTGGATGAAAAGTCAGAGCGCCTTTGCTGCGCGGCGATTACGGACCGGGCAATAAAAATACCCGCCAATATACGGGATAAAATAAGGGCTAATATTTTAAAAGAAATGCTTTTGGCATTGTAAGGGAAGGTGAAGAAGTATGTTGTGCAGTGAATGTGGAAAGAATCAGGCTACAGTGCATTCTGTCAATTATATCAATGGAGTAAAGAGTGAGATGCATTTGTGCGCAGAGTGCGCAAAAAAGCATCCGGAATTGAACTTGAATTTTGCCAATATGGGGCTGAGCGCTTTTGGCGCACAGGATATGTTTAAAAAGTTTTTTGATTTCGGGTTTGAGGAAATGCCGCTGATGGGGCTGAATGCGCAGAGCACCTGCAAGACGTGCGGGGAAAGTTTGGCAGATTTTCAGCAGAGTGGATTGCTTGGTTGCCCCGATTGTTATGAAGCGTTTAGCGATCGCATTATTCCGGTTCTGCAGCGGGCTCATGGTAATACACAGCATGTAGGTGAGGCTCCTGCAGGAGTGGATGAACAAGCGGAAAAACGCAAAAAACTCTATGATTTGCAGGAGCAACTGGCAAAAGCAGTCAGAGAAGAAAATTTTGAGCAGGCAGCAAAGCTTCGGGATGAAATCAATCATCTGAAAGGGGAATAATACGTATGGCACTCTGGTTGAAAGAAAATGCAGAAGATAGTGATATCGTCGTTTCTACCCGTGCTCGCCTGGCGCGCAACCATGCCGGGATTCCCTTCCCCCATAAAATTCAGGGAACGACTCAGGCGCGGATGGTGCGGCAGGCTGCGACCGATGCCTTTATGGGCAGCGGTAAGGATTTTAAACTTCTGGAGATGCAAACACTTTCTGAAGTGCAGAAGCGCCGTCTGATTGAGCAGCATATTGCCAGCAAGGAACTGTGCACTTCCCAAGATGGAGCTCTGATCCTCTCGCCTGATGAGTCGATCAGTATTATGGTCATGGAAGAGGATCATTACCGGCTGCAGTATTTGAAGAGCGGGTTTGCTCCTGAGGAAGCGTATCAGGTCTGCCGAGAGATGGAACATATGTTGGGGCAGAAAGCGGAATACGCGTTTAACAGCAAATTAGGTTATCTGACTGCCTGCCCAACTAATGTGGGAACAGGGTTGCGCATAGGAGTGATGCTGCATTTGAAAGGCCTGGCGCTTTCAAAAACAGTGGATACTGTTTTGAACAGCATAGGGCAATTTGGCCTGACTGCACGGGGTATGTACGGAGAAGGTTCTTCGCCGGTGGCGGATTTTTATCAGGTTTCCAATCAGATCACTTTGGGAGTGCGCGAAGAAGATGTAGTAAAAAATATTCGCCAGGTCGTGGGGCGGTTGATCAACCAGGAGCGTGAAGTACGCAGAATTTTATATAAGAATAATCAATTGGAGATAGAAGATCGGGTGATGCGGGCTTATGGAGTGCTCAAACATGCCAGAAAAATCAGTTCTGAGGAGGCGTGCCAGAATCTTTCCATGGTAGCCATGGGAATCGGATTGGGAATTGTAGCACCTTGCAGCCAGGAAACAATATATAACCTGATTATGGATACGATGCCTGCCATGCTTGCAACGGAAGAAAACGAACCTGTTGTACAACGGGATGTGAGCAGAGCGGAATTGATTCGTAAAACATTAGATTAATTGTGAAAGGAGAAAACAGTATGGATTATTTTGCAAGATTTACAGAAGGAGCTAAAAATGCTCTGGCCTGTGCCGCAGAATATGCGAAATCCATTGGTCATAATTATGTAGGCACAGAACATTTGCTGGTCGGTATTTTGCAGGAAAAAGGCCCGATGGCAGAATTGCTGGAAGGGCAGGGAATTGATGAACAGAAAGTCAATGATTTGCTTTTGAAGGCCGAAGGAAAAGGTGATTATCAATTTACCAGTGCTTTTGGTTATACACCTCGAATGAAAAAGATTTTGGAAATTTCCAAGGCATTGGCTCGTCAGCTGCAGCATAATTATGTGGGCAGTGAACATATGCTCTTTGCTCTGATGAGAGAGCGGGAGTGCCTGGCAAATCGCATATTGGCTGAATTGGGATTGGATTTTGCAAAAACGGAACAGGCAATTATGCAGATTTATCAGAACGGTGGCCAAGTAGCTGAAGGGAAAAGCGGCAATACTCCAAAATTGGATAAATTTGGAAGAGACCTGACAGAAGCCGCCAAAAGAGGAGAATTGGATCCGGTGATTGGCAGAAAGGATGAAATTCAGCGGATCACGCAGATCCTGATTCGACGTACCAAGAATAATCCGGTATTAATTGGTGAGCCGGGTGTCGGAAAATCTGCGATTGCGGAAGGATTGGCGACTGAGATCGCAGATGGCAATGTGCCGGAAATGCTGAAAAATAAACGGGTAGTTTCTTTGGATTTGGCGGGCATGATTGCGGGCGCAAAATATAGAGGCGAATTTGAAGAGCGCTTTAAAGATGCCCTCAATGAAATGATTAAGGATGGCAATGTCATTCTGTTCATTGACGAACTGCATACCATTGTGGGAGCCGGTTCTGCAGAGGGATCAATGGATGCAGCCAATATGCTGAAGCCGATGCTGGCCAGAGGCGAGTTGCAGATTATCGGAGCGACTACGTTAGACGAATATCGTAAATATATTGAAAAAGATGCGGCTCTGGAGCGGCGTTTCCAGCCGGTACAGGTCGGTGAACCCTCGAAGGAAGAAACCCTGGAAATTTTGAAGGGACTACGCGATAAATATGAGGCGCATCATAAAGTGAAGATTACGGATGAAGCATTGGAAGCGGCTGTGGACCTTTCTTCCCGCTATATTACCGATCGATTCCTGCCGGATAAAGCGATCGACCTGATGGATGAAGCGGCGTCCAAAGTTAGAATTGCGATGTTTTTAACGCCTCCGGATATGCGGGAAAAGGAGAAAGAGCTGGAATCTATCCGCAGTGAAAAGGAACAGGCAGTGAATCATCAGGAATTTGAGAAAGCTGCTTCTCTGCGGGATAGGGAAAAGGCACTGTGCGAGGAAATAGAAGCAGAGAAAAAGGATTGGGAAAAACAACGCAGCGGCATCAAGGCAGAGGTGACCGAAGAAGATATTGCTACGATTGTCTCAGATTGGACACATGTTCCTGTCAAGAAATTGACGGAAGATGAAGCAACCAAGCTGCTCAACCTGGAAGCGATTTTGCATAAACGGGTTGTCGGACAGGATGAAGCAGTGGCCTCGGTGGCAAAGGCTATCCGCCGTGCGAGAGCCGGATTGAAGGATCCGAATCGCCCGATTGGCTCCTTCATTTTCCTGGGGCCGACCGGCGTTGGTAAAACAGAACTTTCCAAGGCATTGGCAGAGGCGGTATTCGGCGATGAACAGGCAATGATTCGTCTGGATATGTCGGAATATATGGAGAAACATGCAGTTTCCAAACTGATTGGTTCTCCACCCGGATATGTCGGATTTGATGATGGTGGCCAGCTGACAGAAAAAGTACGCCGCCAGCCCTATAGTGTCGTACTTTTTGATGAAATCGAAAAAGCACATCCGGATGTATTTAATATTTTGCTGCAAATGCTGGATGATGGACGGCTTACCGATTCCAAGGGACGTACGGTGGATTTTAAGAACTGTATTATCATTATGACTTCCAACATCGGCACCGGAGTGGATGAAAAACGCAATAAAATTGGTTTTGGCGAATCGGAATCTGCACAGGGCGCGCATGCGGATATGAAGGAGCGCATGCTGGAGGCTTTGAAAAAATCTTTCCGCCCTGAGTTCCTCAACCGAATTGATGATATCATTGTATTCCATAAATTGGATGAACAAAATACACTGACTATTGCTAAGTTGATGCTCGATGCGATTGTGAAGCGCCTGGCAGAGCGTGATATCCACCTCAGCTATACCGAGGATGCGGTAGAACTATTGGCAAAGCAAGGATTTGATCCGGAGTATGGAGCACGGCCGCTGCGCAGGATTTTACAGCAGACGGTGGAAGATCGCCTTTCCGAAGAAATCCTGGAAGGCAAGGTTCATTTTGGGGATGCAATTACAGCATACGCTACGGATGGGAAAATTGCTTTTCGAAGAACAGAGCAGCCTATTGCTCAAAAAGAAACTCAGGAACAGAACTGAGAGCAACTGTTTATAACAGAAAAAGAGAAAACGCGCCGGAAGCAATTCCGGTGCGTTTTTTGGCTAAAAGAGATATGACTGGTCGGAAAGGGAAGATGGGGGTATAATAAAATAAAGTCAGGCATAATCAGGAGAAAACTATGAAACAGCTGGAAGAAAGCCATATTTTTATGTGCTGTACAAAATTGCGGGAACAGGCATTTACTCCGATTCCGGCGGGTTATCGCTTGCGCTGCTGCAGGCCGGAGGAATTGCTGATATGGAAAGATTTTCCTTTTGACACACCGGAGCAGGCAGAAGAGCACCGCCCGTTTATGGATGCATACTTTAGCCAAACTTACGGAGAACAACAGGAATTATTCTACCGTTCTTGCCTTTTTCTATGTGATGAACAGGATCGGCCGCTTTGTACCGGATTTCTGTGGAAGCACTATGGCAAATATACCACTTTGCATTGGCTGAAAACCAAAAAGGAAGCAGAAGGCAGAGGATTGGGCAGAGCATTGCTTTCCACAATTTTCCGGCAGGTAGGAGCGAAAGATTATCCACTTTATCTGCATACCCATGCCGATTGTGAGCGAGCGATGCATCTGTATACGGATTTTGGGTTTCGCATTTTGACGGAACCAGAGCAGATCGATGGTCGGCCGAATCAATGGCAGCAAGCACTGATTTATTTGCAGAATAAAATGCCGCCGGCATATTTTGCAGCACTTGAATTTACGGTGTCAGATGAAGAAAGCCGTTGAAGAAGGTTATTCTCACAGTTCGGGGAATTTTTGCTTTAAGTGAGCAAGCAATCCGCAGCAGCCCTCCCAAATATCCTCATAGGTTTGATCAAAATTACCTGTATACCAGGGATCGGCAATGGCTCGTGGCTGACGGGAAAAATCCAGCAGCAGATGCATTTTGTGCATCGGATCCGGACCCAGCATGCGGCGCATATTGGAAAGATTGTAGTCATCCATGGCGAGCAGATAATCATAATCGGCATAATCGGAAAGGCACAAACGGATGGCGCGTTTGCCTTCGCAGGAGATTCCGTGTTCTGCCAATTTGCGCCGGGTGCCATGATGTACGGGGTTACCCAATTCTTCGCTGCTGGTAGCGGCAGAAGCGATTGTAAAATGCGTGCCCAGGCCCTGTTTTTCTACCATATCTCGAAAAACGAATTCTGCCATGGGAGAACGGCAGATATTGCCGTGGCAAACAAAAAGGATACGGATCATGGGATACCTCCGATAAATTTTAAAATGATTTGTTAAAATTGACGAATGCTTTAAAATATATTTGCACAGTCTGGGGAAAAACTATATAATAAATAAATAATACCACATTTTTTTTGTGGAGAATCACATTTTTTTCGATGAGGATAACTATGCATCAGAAATATAATACATTGCTTGATGTCATGCGAGAATATGAGAAGGTTGGTATTTGCCTTTCGGGCGGTTCGGGCAGTGCGCTGGTGGCAATTGCGGCGGTAGAAGCTTTGGGAGCAGAGAATGTTGTGGCGATCACGGCAAATACTCCTTTTTTTACTGGGGAAGAGTTGTTGTCCAGCAAAGATCTCTGTAAACGCCTGGGGATTCGGTTGTATGTGCCTAATACGAATCTGCTCATGAATTCTGCTGTGGTGACGAATGGACCTGACCGTTGTTATCATTGCAAGAAGTGCATTATTGATGTTGTGAGGAATACGGCAATAGAGCTGGGCATTCGTACATTGCTGGATGGAAGCTGTGCTTCTCCTGAGCATTTTGCAGCACAGGAAGATCATAATGAAAAAGTGCTTTCTGAATTGGGCATTGCTTGCCCTTTGCGCATTGCAGATATCAATCGGGAAGATGTTTATGAGATCATGAACGAATTGTCGATGGGCTATTATGTGCGCCCGGAAAATGCCTGCCTGGCAACACGGGTAGCGCAGGATGAACCTATCACGCTGAAAAAAATCCGTTGGATTCGGGCCGCAGAAAATTATATCCATTCTTTGGGTTATGGATTGGTGCGTGTGCGTGTAAAAGGAAATACAGCTCGGATTGAAGTTGCCAAAGAGGATGTGGAAGATTTGATGCGGCAGCGTGAAGAAGTGGAAGTCGAGTTGAATGAAATGGGCTTCAAGGAAGTCATTATTGATGAGGAAGGCTATAAGAGAGAGGCTGCCTCGTGTCTGTAAGTGGAAGCAAGTAGAAAATGCCGCCTTTGCGGCATTTTTTCGTGACTGGAAGAGGAGAATTGACAAATGGCAAAATACGAATGCCGCCTGAAAGGATCCTTTACGCATTTTTTGCAATATTTGGATCAGGCAATTCTGCAGAGCAGTATCTCAGCCAGCTATGAAGAAGGCAGTGACTACTGTCTCGGAGAAACGCGATGTGCAGTTCGGGTTTATGAGCGTTATAGTGTGACCGGAAGCAATCGCGTCAGCTTATCGGTCACATTATTGGGCAAGGGAGAAGAGTTGATGCTCTGTGCAATCACTTCAGGCGGAAGCCAGGCGGCTTTTTTCAAAATCAACACATGGGGTGAAGAGGCGTTTTTAGAGCAGGTGGAGCGGGCTGTGCACAATTATGAGCGCAGGGATATACGGTAAGGAGGAAAACTATGGCATTTTTGCCGGTAAATCAGGCAGATATGCAGGCACGTGGTTGGGAAGCAGTAGATTTTGCCTATGTGATTGGCGATGCCTATGTGGATCATCCCAGCTTTGGGCCGGCTATTATTTCCAGAGTTTTGGAGCAGCATGGCTATCGGGTTGGAATTATAGCACAACCGGATTGGCATAAGTTAGAGAATTTTACGGTGTTTGGGAGGCCGCGGCTGGGCTTTCTCATTTCTTCGGGAAACATCGATCCGATGGTCAATCATTATACGGTCGCAAAGCGTCGCCGGACGACAGATGCTTATTCACCAGGCGGGAAAATGGGCTTGCGGCCGGATCGGGCAACTACAGTTTATGCCAACTGCATTCGGCAGGTATATAAGGATATTCCGATAATAGCCGGGGGAATCGAAGCGAGTTTGCGCAGATTGGC
>QANA01000028.1 GCA_003149735.1 Clostridiales bacterium
TACGCCACCAAGCGCTACCGCTCCAACCTCATCAACTGGGGCATGCTGCCCTTCCTGACTGCTGATGCCGATGCATACCGGGTGGGAGATTACGTGTTTATCCCCCATGTGCGCGAGGCAGTGCAGAGCGGCGCACCCGTGCAGGCCTGCATCCTCCGCGATGGCAGCATAGTGGGTGAGGCAACGCTCACCCTGGGCGAGCTGACTGAGGATGAGAAGCAGATCCTGCTGGACGGCTGCCTCATCAACTTCTACCGCAGCCACTGAGCATTCCTCTGCCCAGCGGCATAGGATCATTTTCAAAAAAAGAACGGCCGACCGGTTTTCCGGTCAGCCGTTTTTTATATATTCTACAAAATTTTCTGCTGAAATCTCGCTCTCTTCCCGACAAAATTCCGAGTTCAACCGGCCTTTTGCCAAATGATCGGAGCCTGAACTTTTCTGGTGCAAACTTTACCTTCCGCCATCCCTGAAGGCTGCAATGCTTTCCTGCCATTGATTGGGTTCGCGCATCCGGTCCACTGCTTTATGCCTGCTGCCCATTTTCCGCATCTGCCCCGGCCAGCGCTTCCTCCGGCTGCCCGATGACCCGCTCATAGCGCAGAAAACAAACCGGCCGCCCCCAGCTTACCGCCTGCTCGGCGCCCGTCTGCCGAAAGCCGGTGCGCTCATATACCTTGCGTGCGCGCGCATTCCAATCCAGCACCCGCAGCATCACCTTGCCCCGATAGCCAAAATGGTTTTTCAAAAATTCCAGCCCGCGGCGCATAAACACAGTTCCCTCGCCCCAGCCGGCTGCCTCGGGGCTGAGACCCAAACCTATCTCCACCCCTTCGGGCGAAAAAGTAAATTCATAAAATCCATGCAGCTTTTCTCCCTTTAAAACTGCAAACCAGTTCCCCTCCCGCATTTTTTGAAGCTCTTCCTCCCAATGCTCTGCAGGAATATTATAAAAATCATAAGGCGGCGCATAGCACCAGGCCAGATATTGCCGCATCTGTTCCTCCTCCATGGGGCAGATGCGCATTTTTAGCGTCTGCATCAATTTTTTACTCCTTTTCGCATACCCAAATAACCATTTATATATAGTATATCATAAAAACCCGGTATGCAACAAATCTCTTAAAACAGATTGCATATTTTTTTTTGCGAACTGCTGCCGGCGCTGCGGGCGCATCCGGCAAAATGCATTTTCCCTTCGCTTATTATGCAGGCAGTGAAAAATCCGCTAAAAATCCGCATTTTTCATCGCTTGTCAATTGAAATTGCGACAGTTCCATGGTAAGATTATAGATGCTGTTTTGTATTTATTTGAATAACTATCAAACTATATCAAGGAGGATATGTGTATGTCTAACAAATGTTCCTGCGGCGGTCCTGCCTTTTCCGGCACCCCCGAGCAGGAAGCTGATTTGAAAGCAGTCATTGAACAGCATAAACATCAGACCGGTGCGCTGATGCCCGTTCTGCAGGCTGCCCAGGGAATCTACGGTTACCTTCCTATCGAGGTGCAGAAGATGGTTGCCGAGGGGCTGAACGTTCCGCTCAGCGAAGTATACGGCGTCGTCACCTTCTATTCCCTCTTCTCGCTGCAGCCCAAGGGCAAGTACAAAATTTCCGTTTGCCTGGGCACAGCCTGCTATGTAAAAGGCAGCGGCGTTATTTTCGATAAGTTGGCTGAAAAGCTGGGAATCGCACCCGGTGAATGCACACCCGACGGCAAGTTCTCGCTGGAAGCCTGCCGTTGCGTAGGCGCTTGCGGTCTGGCGCCTGTTATGACCATCAACGAGAAGGTCTACGGCAACCTGACCCCCGACGATCTCGACAAGATCCTTGCCGAGTATCAGGACTAAAGGGAGGCTACCAATATCATGATTCATACACTTGCTGAACTCAATGCATTAAAAGACATCGCCAAAGCTCAGATGGACGGTTTTGAAAAACAGATCCTCATCTGCGGCGGTACCGGCTGCACCTCCTCCGGAAGCGTCCAGCTCTATGAGCGGCTGCAGGAAGAAGTGAAAGCGCATGGCCTGGAAGAAAAAGTCGCCGTCATCAAGACGGGCTGCTTCGGCCTCTGCGCACTGGGCCCGGTCATGATCACTCAGCCCGACGGCTGCTTCTACGCGCATCTGGAGATGGATCACATCCCCGAGATCATCGAGAAGCATATCATCGGCGGCCAGCCCATCCGCGAATACCTCTATCAGGAGACGGTACAGGGCAACGGTATCCTCAAATACACCGAGACGCCCTTCTACGGCTCTCAGGAGCGCGTGGTGCTGCGCAACTGCGGCGTCATCGCACCCGATAACATCGAACATTATATCGCACGCGACGGCTATCAGGCATTGGCCAAGGCATTGCTCACCATGTCGGCTGACGACATCATCAAAGAGCTGGAAACCTCCGGCCTCAAAGGCCGCGGCGGCGCAGGCTTCCCCACCTACCTCAAGTGGACGTTTACCCGCAACGCCAAAGGCGATGAGAAATATGTCTGCTGCAATGCCGACGAAGGCGACCCCGGCGCATTCATGAACCGCTCCGTGCTGGAAGGCGACCCCCATTCCGTGCTGGAAGCTATGGCCATTGCCGGCTATGTCGTCGGTTCCCATCAGGGCTATATCTACGTCCGTGCGGAGTACCCCATCGCCGTAGAGCATCTGAATATCGCCATCGCACAGGCCAGAGAACTAGGCCTGCTGGGCAAGAACATTCTGGGCACCGGCTTCGACTTTGATATCGAACTGCGCCTGGGCGCAGGCGCTTTCGTCTGCGGCGAAGAGACCGCACTCATGCGCTCCATCGAAGGTAAGCGCGGTGAGCCCCGTGTGCGCCCGCCCTTCCCGGCCAATCAGGGTCTCTTTGAAAAGCCCACGCTGCTCAACAACGTGGAAACCTACTCCGTCATCCCCCAGATCCTCATCAAGGGCGGCGACTGGTATGCCACCTACGGCCAGGATGGCGCCAAGGGCACCAAAGTCTTCGCACTGGGCGGCAAGATCAACCATACCGGCCTGGTGGAGATCCCGCTGGGCACGCCTCTGCGCAAGGTAGTAGAGGAAATCGGCGGCGGTATCCCGGGCGGCAAGAAGTTTAAGGCGGCGCAGGCAGGCGGCCCCTCCGGCGGCTGCATTCCCGCTTCGCTCATCGACACCCCCATTGAATACGCCAGCCTGAAGGCTGTGGGCAGCATCGTCGGCTCGGGCGGCCTCATCATCATGGATGAAGACACCTGCATGGTCGATATCGCCAAGTTCTTCCTCGACTTTACCATCGACGAGAGCTGCGGCAAGTGCACCGCCTGCCGCATCGGCATGAAGCGCCTGCACGAGCTGCTGGATAAGATCACCTCCGGCAAGGGCGAAATGGAAGACCTCACCCGCCTGGAAGAGCTGGCTGCACACATTCAGTCCAGTTCGCTGTGCGCGCTGGGGCAGACTGCTCCCAACCCCGTCCTCTCCACGCTGCGCTATTTCCGCGACGAATATATCGCGCATATCGTGGATAAGAAGTGCCCGGCCGGCGTCTGCAAAGCGCTGCTGCAGTATCGCATCAATCCCGATAAGTGCAAGGGCTGCACGCTGTGTGCAAGAGTCTGCCCGGCAGATGCCATCAGCGGTACGGTGCGCAATCCGCACACCATCGACACGGCCAAGTGCCTCAAGTGCGGCGCCTGCATGGAGAAGTGCAAATTCGGCGCCATCGAGAAGAAATAAGGAGGGAGCCATTTTATGAACATTACGATTAACGGCCTGCCCTACGAAGTGGAAGAAGGCCTTACCATACTGGAAGCCGCGCACAGCGTGGGCATTAAAATCCCCACCCTTTGCTGGCTCAAGGAAATCAACGAGATCGGCGCCTGCCGCATCTGTCTGGTCGAGGCCAATGGCCGCCTGGTCGCTTCCTGCGTCATCAAGGCGGAAGAGGGCATGAACATCGTCACCAACTCCGAGCGCGTCTTCCGCGCCCGCAAGAACAACCTGGAACTGCTGCTGTCCGTACACGATAAGAAGTGCCTCTCCTGCGAAAAGAGCGGCAAATGCGAATTCCAGAAGCTGTGCAATGAAATGGGCGTAGAGGAATCCCATTATGAGGGCTACAGAAGAGAGTACCCTATCGATGATTCCGCACCCTACCTCATCCGCGACAACAACAAATGCGTGCTCTGCCGCCGCTGCGTGGCCGTCTGCCAGGCTACCCAGGGCATCGGTGCCATCGGAGCCATCAACCGTGGCTTTGCCACCTATATCAATACCGCATTCGACCGCGATCTGGCCGATGTTTCCTGCGTAGGCTGTGGTCAGTGCGTGCGGGTCTGCCCCACCGGCGCCCTTATGGAGAAGGACAGCACGGCAGACGTCTGGGCTGCACTGGCTCAGAAGGATAAGCATGTGGTCGTGCAGACGGCTCCCGCCGTCCGCGCCGCTCTGGGCGAAGAATTTGGCCTGCCCATTGGCACCGACGTGGAAGGCAAGATGGTTGCGGCACTGCGCCGCCTCGGCTTTGCCAGAGTATTTGATACCGACTTTGCAGCCGACCTGACCATCATGGAAGAAGCAACCGAGCTGATCGAGCGCGTTCAGAATGGCGGCGCGCTGCCCATGATCACCTCCTGCTCCCCCGGCTGGATCAAATACTGCGAGCATTTCTATCCGGAAATGATTCCCCATCTTTCCAGCTGTAAATCGCCGCAGCAGATGTTCGGTGCCGTCCTCAAGACGTACTATGCGGAAAAGAACAACATCGACCCCAAGAATATCATTTCCGTGAGCGTCATGCCCTGCACCGCCAAGAAGTTTGAGATCGGACGCCCCGACCAGAGCGCTTCCGGCTATGCGGATGTGGATTACTCCATCACTACCAAGGAGCTGGCGCGCATGATCCGCAAGGCCGGCATCGATTTTGTTTCCCTGCCGGATGAGCAATTTGATCATCCTTTGGGCGAATCCACCGGCGCAGGCGTCATCTTCGGCGCAACCGGCGGCGTGATGGAAGCTGCACTGCGCACCGCAGTGGAGACTTTGACCGGCGAAGAACTGCCCAAGCTGGAATTTGAAGAAGTCCGCGGCACCAAAGGCATCAAGGAAGCCTCCTATAAGGTGGGCGATCTGGAAGTCAGCGTCTGCGTCGCTTCCGGCCTGGCCAACGCCAAAAAGGTCATGGAAGCGGTCAAGCGCGGTGAAAAGAACTACACCTTTATCGAGATCATGGCTTGCCCGGGCGGCTGCGTCAACGGCGGCGGCCAGCCCACACAGCCCTCGGAAGTATATAACTTCAACGATCTGCGTGCCCTGCGCGCACAGGCGCTGTATCGCAACGATGCAGCCAAGGCGATCCGCAAATCCCACGAAAACCCCGAGATCAAGAAATTGTACGCAGAGTATTTCGAGAAACCGGGCAGCCACAAGGCGCATGAAGCACTGCATACCACCTACGTGAAGAGAGATCGCTTCTAAGCGGCTTTGCTTCCCGCGGGAACCTGAAAATCACAAAACCCCCTCCGATGACATCGTCGGAGGGGGTTTTTTCATCTTTTTTTACAGCGGCAGGCCTTGCCGAAGCGATTTTGCGAAAAATCTGGTGGATTTCCGCGCGAAAATCTGTTATCCTGTATTTTGTATGGCCATACGGCACAGCAAAACACCAAAAGCAAGGAGGCTTCACCCTATGGAAGTGCAGATTGAACCGGTCTGCATCGGGCAGAAATCGGTTTTGCGGCAGATGATGGAGCTATATCTTTATGATTTCAGCGAGTTTTCTCACGCAGACATCAGAGAAAACGGATATTTCGGCTACGCTTATCTGGATGCCTACTGGCAGGAAGCAGGGCGCTTCCCCTTTTTCATCCGCGCAGACGGCAGGTTGGCAGGGTTTATCCTGGTGCGCTCCTGCAGCGAGCACAATGCGTTGCGCGACCCGCACAACATCGCCGAATTTTTCGTTCTGAAAAAGTATCGCCGGCACGGCATCGGCAGAGAAGCCGCCTGCCAGGTATTCGACAGATTCCCCGGCGGCTGGGAGGTCACCCAGTGGGACAATAATCTGCCCGCGCAGGCCTTCTGGCAAAACGTCATCGCACAATATACGGGCGGGGAGTATCGCACCTTTTCCGTGCCGGAAGCGGAAGTCACCGGCTTTACCTTTTATCATTCCGCCCCGTAAGATTCCATTGCAAAAAAAACAAAGCTTCATGGCAACTCTGCCTGAAGCTTTTTCTTTTTCCGGCAAAAAGCCGATTTAACCGGGCATTTCTCTGCACCGGGCGCGTTTTTACTCCGGCTATTTGGTCATCAAAAAGCTCTGCGTAATGCGGGAAAACAGCGTTTCGTCGCTTAAATGTCCATCCAGCACGGTGGTATGCCAGTGCAGCTTATTCATGTGATAGCCGCGATAGCACTCGCCCCGCTCCACCCATTCGGTGATCTGCACAGGGGTGGCTTTCAGGTTCAGGATTTCCACCCGGCCGGTCAGGGCAGGGTCAACCCGGCTGCCATCCAGCCCCATGAGCACGGCAAACCACTTGCGGTTGCCCGCATGGCGAAAAACGGCATAGGACGGTTCATCCGCCCAGAGATATTCCGGCTGCACGCCGCACTGTTCCCGCAGAAAACGCAATACCCGCTCTGTCTGCTGCGCCCGGTAAGGGTCTTCCGCAAAACATCGCTCCGCCACCTCGCGCAGAACTTCCAGGCAGGCGCTGCGCACCTCGCCCACAAAAGCACCCACCGCACCCGGCACTTTGGCCAGCGCATAGGGCTCACCCGTTTCCGCATCCAGCACCTCATAGGAGAGTGCTCCCGCTGCACCCACCTGCAGGCACAGGCAAAACTGGCCTGCCAGCACCGGCCGCTCCAGCACCAGCTTTTCTCCCCGGCGCACAAAGCCATAGGCCAGCATACTTTGCGGCTGTGCCTTTTTATTGCGGAACAGCTCCGCCACTTCGGCCTTCATCGATCCTCCTCTTCCGCTTCCTCTGCAAACGAAGGAGGGTTCGGGCACAAACTGCGGATCTGCTCAGGGGAAAGTACGCTGTTGGTGCCCAGGCAGGCAGTGCATCGCTCCCCGCAATCCGGGCAGACGCACCCCAGTATCAGGTCGTCGGCCTGTATCATATAAGTGCCGCAATTACGGCAGCTGCATCGCATAGACTCACTTCCTTTTTCTTCATACTGCTCTGCTGTTTATCATACGCGCAAAGGGCCGCGCGGTCAATCCCTGCCCGCCGGGCGCAAAAAAAGACCCGGGACGCAGCCCGGGCCTTCGATACGCGGTTGTTATATCATTCGTTTTTTACGGCTTACACATAGGGAACCAGCGTGCGCACATTCTTCATGAGCGGAGCCAGCCACATAACGATAAAGGGCGTAAGTGCGATCGGAACAACGTCTGCAATACCGATCCAGATGACGCAGAACCAGTAATCGAGGCCTGCGAAATAGGAGAGGGACAGGCTGGTAGTCAGGATCATGAGCACACCAAACAGTACGCTCCAGAACAGGCTGACGCCGATGAATTTGCCTTTCTTGCCCTTTTCCAGCAGGCTCATCAGATCTACCTTGCCGCCCTTCAGGTGAATGAGTGCGGGCAGAGCTGCGGAAAGACCAACGGTGATGCCATCGGTCAACGGGCTGTGCAGAGCAATGAAGTTACCGGAGAGCAGCGCCCAGACGATGGTGCCAATGTAGCCGGCGAAGAAACCGGTTACCGGCCCAAAGAGGTAGCCGATCACAGGGATGATGAAAGCAAAAGTGCGGAAGTGCACTGCGCCGGGGATGAGCGGGATCGGGCACAGATAAGCCCAGAGCACGCCGGTCAACACGCCGAAAATGACAAAGAATACGATGTTGACAAAAGAAAATTTCTTTTTGGTTGCATTTGCCATGATAATAATTCCTCTCTTTTAATAGTTGATTTGCGAGATTTCCCGCAAAATAGCAAGCAGTTTTTCGACCGCGTAAGCGAAAAACGCCTGACCTTTTTCTTTGGTGGCATAAGTGGGAGCGCCGATGACACCGCTCTTGGTGACATCTTTGGTGCGCCAGCCCGCATTGATGGGGCCAAATACGGTGACGAATTTATCGCCCGTAAAGCACTCTGCCGGATCCTCGTCTACCGCCAGATCCATGCGCACTGTTTCGGGGCGCGCCTCCAGCATGAGCGAAGTTTCCAGCTCGCAGGCGTGAAATACGCCATATTTGCCGGATTCCTGATATTTCTTGAGCGCATCCGCCCAGAAGGGAGTAAACCACCAGTCAAACACGTATACCTGCAGATTAAAATCGATGCGCAGGTCACGGGAGATCAGGTTGGCCATATCGGTATTGCCGCCGTGGCTGTTGAACAGCACCAGCTTTTTAAAGCCGTGCCGGGCAATGCAGCCTGCGACATCGTGAATCACAGAGTAATAGGTTTGCGCCGAGAAGGTGAGCGTACCGCAGAAATCCATATGCTCATTGCTCTTGCCGATCGGCAGCTGCGGCGCAAAAATGATGTTCCCTTCGGTATATTGATCGGCCGCCTCGATCGTCTTGTCGATGAGCGTGCTCAAAATGATGGCATCGGTGCCCACCGGCAGATGCGGCCCGTGCTGCTCGGTTGCCGAAAGCGGCAGCAGCACAATTGTCTTATCCTTATCCAGCGCAGAAAGCTGGTCTCTCGAAAGATTTTCCCATCTTGCAATCATGATTTTGACAACTCCTTTTCCAGCTCCGTTTACACGGGAATATAGAAGAAAATGCGCAGCACGACGGTAACGGCAATGGCCGCCAGCGTCGCCACCAGGAACCAGGCATCGTACTTGGAAGCCTTGATGGTCTTATAAGAAGTGCGCTTGACGCCGAAATTCAGTTTATAGAAGTGCATGGCCAGCGAAATGGCATGCCCTTTGCCGATGACGCGGAACAGCAGCGGGATCGAGAAGATGATGTAGTTCTTGATCTTGGTCGCAGCGCCGCACTTTTCGATCTCCAGGCCGCGGGAGCTCTGCGCTTCCATGATGGCCTTCAGCTCGGTGATAATGATGGGGATAATCTGGAAAACCAGACCCACCGCAAAGCTGATGCCATAGGGCATATGCCACTTGCACAGCCCGAGGATGATCTCACTGAAGTTGGTCGTGATCAGCACCATAAAGAAGGAAGCGATCATCAGATAGATGCGCACGGCGTAGACCAGCCCCTTATAGAAATCATACCAGTCGAAGCAGATCTGCATATTGAGCACCGTGCCCTCAAAGAAAATGGGGCCGCCCTCTACCGGAGGCTTTTCAAACAACCCCAGCACAAACCACAGCAGGAAAATAAAGATGAGCAGCACTTTGAGCTGTTTGAACAGCTTGCCCATTTCGGGCAAAATGCCGCAGCTGATCCAGACGACGAGGAAGTAGGCCAGCAGGAACACCAGTGCCACGCCCGACTTGATCACCGAAGTCAGAATGGCCATCGCCAGGAAAAAGAAAAATTTAGTGCGCGGGTCGAGGCGATGCAGGAAGGAATCCTTATCGACATATTGCAAATAATCCATGCTCAAGCCTCCTTCTCTGCCAGCATACGGGCAGCTTCGCGGGCAAATTCCGCCACATTATAACAGACTTTGGAAAATCCGTAACGCTTGGAAAGGCGCACGACCGGCGGCAGGTTGATATTGATGGCATCAAAGATATCCTGCCGGCGGGCCAGCGCTTCCTTGCCGCCCTCATAAACCTTTTTGCCGCCGCTCAGAATGACGGCAGCATCCGCCACTTTAAAGACCAGCGGAATCTCATGGCTGATCATGATCACCGTCTTGCCCTGTTCCTTGAGGAAGGCGATGATCTCTTCCAGCTGCTGCTTGATATGCAGATCCATGCCCAGCGTGGGTTCATCCAGAATGACCACGTCGGCACTGGAAAACAGCACCGAGAGGATGGTGAGCAAGTGCTTCTTGCCCATGGAAAGGTTGATGGGGAAAGTCTCGGCATCTTCGCTGAGGCCATATTTTTCCAGCACTTCGCTTACCTGTTCGTCGGTAAAGGGCACCTGCTGCATGCGGGCGCAGAAAGTGATTTCCTGCGTGACCGACTGCTCGAAAAGCATATGCTCCGGGTGCTGGAACACGAGTATGATATTGCGCGAAATCTGCGCAACCGTCTTTTTCAGGACGGACTGGCCATTGTAGCGGACATCCCCGTCCGTCGGCTTATACAGGCCGTTTAAGTGCTTGACCAGCGTCGTCTTGCCCGA
>QANA01000021.1 GCA_003149735.1 Clostridiales bacterium
AGTCGGTTGAAATATCTGCGCGTATTTCAATTTCTCCAATTCATTTTTCAGCGCATACATCTCACTTCCGCAAATTTCAATCAGCAGCTCCGCTACCGGCTTTGCAAGCCGTATTCCCTCTTTCTTTGCACTGCTTATCAGCCATTTCAACAGTGCATCTTCTTTTAAACTATCTCCTTCTGCACAGACGGCTTTCTTCTTGATTTCTTTATATACAGCCTTGCGCATATCCGGCTTTTTGGAATAATACAACACTAATTTCGTCTGTTCAGGCAATACTTCCAGTATTTTTTCAAAAGAAAACGTTTTTTCACTGACATCCACATCTTCTAAAATAACTGCCCTGTAATCCGCAAAACAAGGTGCCTGCAAACACGCATTTTTAACTTCTGCAAAGATTACGTTCTCTTTTAATACAGCCAGATTCATTTCCGGAAACGGAATCGCAAAAGCTTTTAACAGTGCTTCTTTGCACTGATCTATCAGATAATGTTCTTCGCCATACAACAAAAATAAATTCTTCTCTTGCAGCTGCGATATGTTATTGATAAATTCTAAAGCCTGCATATTTACTCTCCATCTGATATTTATCTTCTGTCTGCAGAGATATCATGGTTTCTCCATTCTGGTAAAGATTAACCACACCTCTGCGCCATAACAATTCTTTTTCGGTTGCTATGATTAATACATCGTGCTCAACCTCTTCAGGCAAACGGCTTTCCATACCTTTATTATAATAGAGAATTGGTACCCCGCCAACGCTTTCCGCCGTATTTTCCATAAATTCAAAAACAAAACAACAGAAGGTCTTTCCATCGATATATAAAACCGCCATCAACGGATATTCTTGTTTTGCAAACAGAAAGTGCAATTCCATGCGCGGACTCAGCTTCACTTGCTCAGGCAAAGAATATATGTCCTCCCTGCCGTATTTATGTTCCAGAATGCGCGCAGAAGTTTTGTCTGCATAAATCACCGTTTCACACTTCATTTGCCGCAGTTGCTCTGTCAATGCAAAAGCCTGTTTTCCTTTATGCGCCAAAATACAGATATCCGGCCGAATTCCTTCTGCCAACAGACAGTCCTGTAGTTCCTCTCCTTCGCCGCCACTCAACAGAATATATTTTCCCTGTTCTGTAGTCAAAATAACACTCACTTGCTGCGCAGGAAAACAGCGCATTTGTATGGAATTACCATGTAGCGACGGCAAGGACAGATTACCGCATAAAATGATTGCCATACATAATGCAATTCCCCGGCGGTATCCTTTCGGCCAAAACATTTTATCAGAACACAGGAAAATACATAAATACCACAGCAACACAACAACGGGCAGCAAATCCGGCAGATATATTCCAAAAGATTGAAATTCTGCACACTTTTCGGTGAACCATTGAAATAAATCAATCCACCATGCACCGATATTCCCAAGAAATCGAACCGAATTTCCCAACAAAAGATACACTGCTGTTACAGACAGCAATAAGGGAATCATCAGCAATGAATAGAGCGTTGCCAATCCATTGGCCAACAAACTTGGAAGCCAGTAATAATTCGTCAAGTCATTCGTAACGGGAAATGTTCCCAGTGCAGCAGCAATGCCCGCGCAGACAGTCTGGCGCACCGTTTTTCCGGGAATCCATCTCAATTTTTCTTCCAATATTCCCGTCAGGCAAATCATTGCATATACAGCGCCAAAAGATAATTGCAACCCCACATCGTACACCTGCGCCGGATTGCTGGATAAAATTCCCAAATAGGCAGTGCTCATTGCTGTCAATGGATCTCTCTGCTTGCCAAGATACTTTCCCCACAAAACAATTTCATACATCCATGCCGCACGTACCATAGACACTTTCCAACCTGTCAGGATTGTATACAACAAAATGATTACTTGACTGACTGCAAAAGGAATCCGTCTATCTATCCTTAATCTTGCAAAACAGATATGCAGCAACCCTGCCAGAATCGCTATATGCGATCCGGAAATACTCAAAATATGAGTAATTCCCGTTAAATTCAATTGCTCTCTTTGCAGATCTGTTACTTCGCTTTCATTCCCAATAATAAATGCCTTCGCCAAAGCCTGATGCCGGGGAAATAGATCTTCAATCCGCTGACTCACCCACCTGCCTGCGGCATGTATCCAAGAAATTACTCCTTCTGCATGATCCAATCTGGCATCACTGGCAGATATCGCGCGAAACAACACATTTCTTGAACGGCAAAAACGGAAATCATCAAAATCACCTGAATATAGCGCCCGTTCTGGTATCTCCAGGGTTGCCTGAGCCAATATGATATCATCTTGAAGATAATCCATAGTGTACGACATTAGAAAAACATTGCCCGCAATATTTTCTCCATTGATTTCCACGCTGCCCAATTGATAAATACAGTAATCTTCTTTATAGGAGATTCTGTTAACTTTACCAACAATCATCGCTTGTGATTCCAAATCTATCACCGGATATTGTGGTGAAAATGCCATGCACCCTCCCATCACTCCACAGCATAACATTGCCGCCAAAGCAAAAGAGAGTATATTTCTCCCCTCATTTAAAAAAATGCCAAGACACAAAAAGACTCCTGCCGACAACATAAAAAGCCAAGCAGGAGCCTTGCATTCAGCCCCAATTAAAATACCAAGTGTATAAAATGCAGCTGCAAAGAACAAGATTCTCTGATGCAGTAATGGCTTAGGCAATAAGGTTTTTCTCCTTTTCACAGCTCTCACTCCTATCATTGCTTGATCTTTGCTTTTCAGATAATATCTCAGACTGCTGCCCGAATTTTCTTTATCGGCAAGTACAGTACCACCGCCAATACAACGCTGCAAGCCAGCCGTAACAGATTTAAAGGAACAGATAATGCCGCAGTAGCCACTCCCACCAGGAAGCATTCATAGATAAAATAACCGGCTACCATAATACAACCGCCCGCCAAAGAACCCAAAAAGAAGCCGAGCAAATCACTCTTTTTGCGATAAATCCAAGAGCAAACCAGCGCCATGGTTCCTTTGATGATCAGTGTTGGAATAGCGTAGATGGCGGAACCAAGCATAATATCCGCCAGCATGCTGCCAATTCCTGCCGATAGTGCAGACCAGATACCGCCAATATAGCAAGCTCCCAAATACAAGACAGTATCCCCGGCATTGACATATGCCCCCTGAATGATGGGAATCGGGAAACTAATCAAATATGTTACAACAAATTCCAATGCGGCAAACAAAGCCGCCAACAATATGGTTTTCAAATTTTTATTCAATTTCTTTTCTGGATTGCTCATCTGTAGTCAACTCTCGTTTAATCTTTTCGACCAGTTCCATTTTTGTAAACTCACGTGCCTGCCGAATCGCGTTTTTAATTGCTTTTGCATTTGAGCTGCCATGTGCTTTAATCAGCCCTGTATTTGTTCCCAGCAATAAAGCGCCGCCATATTCGGTATAGTCCAATTTTTTCTTCAAATCAGAAAATGCGGGTTTCGCCAATGCTGCTCCGATCTTTGTCCTGGTAGAAGAAAGCAATTCTTCCTTAATCATGTCAAAAAGAAAAGTCGCGCAGCCTTCCATAAATTTCATCAATACATTACCGACAAAACCATCACAGACCACCACATCATAATCTCCGGAGAGAATATCTCTTCCTTCTGCATTTCCGACAAAATTGATATTAGCTGCTTCAAGCAACTGATACGCTTCTTTTGTCAGAGCATTGCCCTTTTCTTCTTCTGCGCCGTTATTAATCAAGCCTACCCGTGGATTTTCAATCCCCATAACCGCCTTCATATAAATACTGCCCATGACCGCAAACTGCTGTAAAAAAGCCGGTTTACAGTCAATATTGGCGCCACAGTCGATTAGCAGCACACCGCCTTTTGCCGAAGGCAAAACCGGCGCCAAAGCCGGCCGCAGTACATTGGGTGCCCGCCGTATAATCAACGTGCCCCCTGCCACCGCCGCTCCAGTGCTGCCTGCTGTAATAAATACATCGCCTTTTCCCTCTGCCGCCATTTGCATGCCTACCACCATAGAAGCATCTTTTTTAGTGCGTACCGCTTTCACAGGAGGCTCAGCCATTTCAATTTCATCGCGCGCATCTACAATTTCCAGACGTGCTCTGTCATAATCCTGATTCTGCAAACATTGTTCGATCACTTCCTGTTTGCCCACCAGATATACAAAGATATCTGTATATTCCTGCAGCGCCATTACCACGCCATCAATAATTGCCTGTGGCGCATGATCACCACCCATGGCATCAATGATCAGTTTATACATTTTTTCTCCTACTTTACAAACTAAATAATTACTTCAGATACCTTCCAAATTTCTTTTTAAAATAAATCACACAAATAATAACCAACAGCATACACATACCCCAAAGGGTGTAGTTAAGCCATTGCATATTTTGTACCTGATAAATATCCAGGCAACTAACAGCAGTCAATAAAATACCTGCAATAATAGAAAAAAAGCTGATCGTGCGACGAGCTTCTGCCTGAATTTCTTTCGGATAGTCATTTTTATACAAACTACCTTTGCGGACAATTCCTGCAATCAGAAAATAAAGACCCAACACCAGATTGAGCAGTGCAATCAAATTATCAATATCTTTCATTCTTAAGTTTCCCTATTCCGACAGTATTTCTGCCATTTTCCTTTCTACTTAATATTTTATTATATAATTGACATACATAAAAGTCAACGCACTTAACGAACGCGCAGTAATTTAAAATCCAACTGATCACAGGAAGTGAGAAGATAGTGTGTCCCTTCTATAGTCAGATTTTCCAATCCTGCTTTATGCACTTTTTTTCCATGCAAATGCCCATAAATTACAGTTTTTACTCCATAAGCCGTATATAATTGCGTAAACTCACTCGGCTTTTTATCCTGAGTAAATGGAGGGTAATGCATAATTCCAATCCGTTCTCCCTCCAGTTTTTGAGCAGCCTTCAAGGATAGTTCCAAACGATTAACCTCTCTGGCATAAATTTTGCTATCCTCTGCAGAAAAATCGGTTTCTCCTTTCTGCTTCCACCCACGTGCTCCGACAAAGACATATCCCCCCAGCGCAATCGCATTATTTTGTAAAAAATAAGTGCGATTATGCAGATAAGCGTTGGTTTTTTTCAAAGAACTATGCCAATAATCATGATTTCCTCGAATAAGAATTTTACTGCCCGGCATTGCACAGACCGCATCCAAATCTGCTTTAGCGTGTGCGTAATCCATCGCCCAACTGATATCTCCTGCCGAAATTACCAAATCATCTTCCGAAACAGTATCCAACCAATCCTGACGAATACTGCCCCAATGATCCACCCAATTATCTCCAAAAATATCCATGGGCTTATCGCTGTCCAACGAAAGATGCAGATCTGAAATCGCATAAATTTTCATTCTTAATTCTCCCTTTCGCCAAAACAAAGCTTCTCTATTAATTCCAATATTTCTTCTTTGCCGATCCCGCCCTCTGCCGAAACCGGCAATATCTCACCGCATCTATACTGCTGCAGCAACTTGCGCATATGCGCACAGGCATTTTTGCGTTTTGATTTGGCAATCTTATCAGCTTTAGTCGCTATAATCACATAGGGAATTCCATAATAATTTGCGTATTCCATCATGGAAATGTCATGCGGCGAAGGTTCTCTGCGGATATCAATCAGTATCAGCACAGCTTTGAGCATTTTCGATTGTGCAAAATACCCTCCCATACGGGCATCCCACAGTTCCTGTTCCTGTTTGGATACATTAGCATATCCATATCCCGGGAGATCTACTAAATACCAAGCATTATTCACCAAAAAATAGTTGACCAGTTTTGTCTTTCCCGGATTTTTTGACACCTTAGCCAGTTTTGTCTGATTGGTCAGAAAATTGATCAACGAAGATTTTCCTACATTTGATCGCCCAACCAGCGCGATTTCCGGCAGTTCTGCATTGTATTCAGCATATCCATCAACCAGGCTTTTTTTAAATTCCGCAGTGATGATACGCATTAATTCTCCTCCTTCAGCAATCCCAGTTTCAGCACTTCTTCAAAATGAGTGACCGGATGAAATTTTAATTTTCCGCGAATCTCTTTAGGTATCTCTTCCACGTCGCGCAGATTCCCTTTCGGGATGATAATTTCATGAATACCTGCCCGATAGGCAGCAAAGGCCTTCTCACGCAATCCACCAATCATCAGCACACGCCCGGCCAATGTAATCTCTCCCGTCATTGCAATATCGCGCCGCACTTTTTTTCCAGTAAGAGCACTGGCTACTGCCAAAGCTATCGTAATGCCCGCCGAAGGCCCGTCTTTAGGAACGGCACCTTCAGGCGCATGAATATGGATATCTTTATTTTTATAGAAACCCGGATCTATCTGCAATTCTTCCGCTAAAAAACGCACATGAGAAATTGCCGTTTTGGCACTTTCTTTCATTACTTCTCCCAACTGTCCGGTCAATTCCAGATTTCCGCTTCCCTCCATCGCCGAAACTTCTACCGGCAATGTTGTGCCACCGGCATAAGTCCATGCCAAACCAATGGCAACACCCACACTGGGTTTTTCCGGCAACTGTGTTTCCAGATGTTTAGGCTTTCCGAGATATTCCTGTAAATCTCTTTTACCAATGACAACGGGTTCTTGTGTCTGCACATATTTTTTAGCTGCTTTTCTGCACAAAACACCGATTTCTCGCTCCAAAGCGCGTACGCCGCTCTCTACAGTATACTCACTAATAATCTCTCTCACTGCGGCAGGCTGTATTTTGAGCAATTCTTTGTTCAGTCCGTTTTTCTCTAACTGTTTTGGGATCAGATGCCGTGCCGCAATTTGCGCTTTTTCATACGGTGTATAGCTTTCCAATTCAATAATTTCCAAACGATCATAAAGGGCAGGCGGAATATCTTCAGCATTATTGGCCGTGGCAATAAACATCACCTGAGAAAGATCAAAATCGATATCCAGATAATGATCCTGGAACGTTTGATTCACCGATTCGTCCAACACTTCCAACATAGCCGAAGTGGGATCCCCCTTATAATCGCTGGCCATTTTATCAATCTCATCCAATAAGAATACCGGATTCATAGTGCCTGCCCGGCGGATATTGGAAATAATTCTCCCTGGCACTGCTCCAATATAGGTGCGACGATGACCTCGGATTTCCGCTTCGTCCCGCACACCGCCTAACGACATCCGTACAAATTTTCTACCAATTGCCTCCGCAATACAGCTGGCAATAGAAGTTTTACCCACACCCGGCGGCCCAACAAAACACAGAATATTGCCCTGCAGTTTTCCTGTCAATTCAAAGACAGAAAGATATTCCAATATCCGCTCCTTCACTTTTTCCATGCCATAATGATCCCGATCCAAAATTTTTCTGGCTTTGGCAAGATCTACGGTATCCTCAGTATAAATGCCATAAGGAAGCGCTGTAATCCATTCAAAATAATTGAGCAGCACATTATAATCCGGTGATTGAGGATTCATGCGTTCCATGCGTGCAGCTTCCTTCATCAGCTTTTCCTTAATGTCATCAGGCACCGGCATGTTTTTGATGAATTGCTTAAATCCCTCTATTTCACCATCTATATCCTCTTCTCCAAGAGAAATCTGCATAGACTTAATCTGCTCACGCAAATAGGCTTCTTTCTGCATTTTCTCCATACGCACTCGGGTCGATTTGGATATTTCCTGTTCCAAAAGGCTGATATTTTTTTCCTGCTCGATCATTGTGATCAGTTGTTTATATCGCTCTTCTACATTCAACTGTGCCAGCAGTTGTTGCTTTTCTTCTATATTCTGCGAGAATGTAATGGCAATCGTATCTGCCAACTCTTCCGGTGTTGCCGTCTCCCGCAGAGCATAAACTGCCTCTGTAGTCACCTTACCCGTTACATTTGCATATTCTTCATAAGCATTCAGCAATGCCCTCTTATATGCATGCGCAAATCTTGCATCAATAGGTTCTTCTGAGCATACTTCTACATCTGCCAGATAATATTTATCTGTGCGGCATGCTACCATACGGGCACGTGCTTCTCCACTGGCCAACACACGCAAAGCACCACCCTGCAGTTTTAACACATGCTTTATCTTGCACAATACTCCAATTTCATAAATATCTTCCTGTGCCGGCATTTCCATACGTATATTTTTCTGGGTAGCCAAAAATAGATAAGTATCCTCTTTTACTGCCTCATTTACCGCTTCCACAGAAGTTTGTCTTGCGACTTCAAAATTTATTACAGTATTGGGAAATACCACAATCCCTCGCAAGGGTACCATGGGAAGGCCGAAATATTCGCCTGTTGCAACCATTCATTTCCTCCAAAAATTTCATTCTACAGTTAATACCATATTATACATGAAAAAAGCGTCAGGCACAACTCTGCCTGCCAAAGCTCCTGTCATTCCAAAATATTTCAAAAAAAGCAGCCATTAAAATGGCTGCTTTTTTCAATTTGCTTTCAACATAGCTTCCGCCTTTTTGGGAAGCAACTTCAATTTCTGAGGGTCGCGCACCGCTTCCCGCGTCACAACACATTCACTGATATCTTTTCTGGAAGGCACCTCATACATGGCATCCATCATGACTGTCTCCAAAATGGAGCGCAGTCCTCTTGCCCCCGTATTGCGCTCCAGAGCAAGTGCAGCAACTTCCTCTATGGCATCCTCTTCAAAAGTCAATCGGATTCCATCCATAGAGAAAAGTTTACGATACTGCTTAACCAGTGCATTCTTAGGCTCTGTAAGAATATTGATCAACGCCTTTTTATCCAATGCCTCCAACGTCACCACCATCGGTACACGTCCGATAAACTCCGGAATCAGGCCAAACTTCAATAAATCCTCTGGTAACAGCTGGCTGTACAATTCGCCCAGATTGCGTTCCTGCTTTGTTTTTACTTCAGCACCAAAGCCCATCGTCTTCTTACCGACGCGCTGTTCGATAATTTTTTCCAGACCTACAAAGGCACCGCCGCAAATAAAGAGAATATTTGTTGTATCGATCTGCAGCATTTCCTGATGAGGATGTTTTCTTCCACCTTGCGGAGGTACACTTGCAACTGTGCCCTCCAAGATTTTCAACAGTGCCTGCTGCACACCTTCGCCGGATACATCCCTTGTAATAGACGGATTCTCGCTTTTGCGGGCAATTTTATCAATCTCGTCGATATATACAATACCACGCTGTGCTTTTTCAATATTATAATCCGCTGCCTGAATCAGTTTAAGCAGAATATTCTCCACATCCTCACCCACATAACCTGCTTCCGTTAGGGTAGTGGCGTCTGCAATTGCAAAAGGCACTTGCAGAATCCGTGCCAGAGTCTGTGCCAGCAAAGTCTTTCCGCACCCTGTCGGGCCCAGCATCAAGATATTGCTTTTTGCAAGTTCTACTTCATCCGTTTCATCTTTCTCTGCAGATATGCGTTTATAATGGTTATAAACAGAAACAGCCAGATATTTTTTAGCAGTCTCCTGCCCGATCACATAATCGTCCAGCGCTTTTACTATTTCGGCAGGAGTCGGCAACGCAATAGGCTCCGGTTCACTGCTTTCTACCTCGAATTCTTCCTGTACGATTTCCTGGCAGAGCTCTATGCATTCATCACATATATAAACTCCGGGCCCAGCGATGATCCGCCGCACCTGATCCTGCGTCTTTCCGCAGAAGGAACAACGAACCGGTTTATTATCATCTATTTTGTTGCTCATAGCCACCTCACCTTATCTTTTTGCCGGAATCACTTCGTCAATGATGCCGTAAGACTTTGCATCTGCAGCAGACATATAGAAATCCCGCTCCATATCCGCCTTCAGCTT
>QANA01000033.1 GCA_003149735.1 Clostridiales bacterium
ATTGAAAAAATCAAGCAGGAGCATTTGGAACGGGTATTGGATATCTGTACCGGTTCCGGTTGTATTGCGGTTTCAATTGCAAAGTTCAGCAAGGCTTGTGTATATGCTGCAGATATCAGCATGAGCGCGGTGGAAACGGCTCGCGAAAATGCACACAGGCAAAAGGTAGCTTTGCAGGTAGTGCAATCCGATCTTTTTTTGAATGTGCAGGGTAAATATGATATGATAACAGCAAACCCTCCGTATATTGACGATGCGGCTTATGCCGGGTTGGAATACAGCGTGCGGCAGTATGAACCTGCACTGGCATTGCGGGGAGGTACTGATGGACTGATGTTTTATCGCAGAATTGCAATGCAGGCTCCCGCATATTTGCGATCAGGTGGATATCTGGTACAGGAGATCGGTTACGATCAGGGTGAAGCAGTGCGCACGTTGCTGTCAGAACAAGGATTTGCTGAAATTGAGATTCGGCAGGATTATGCCGGGCTGGATCGCATTGTCTGGGCACGATGGCTGCGCTGATAGGAGTAAAAACAGAATGTTTGAAAAACTGGAAGCATGGAAAGCAAGATATGAAGCACTTTCGGAAGAAATTGCCAAGCCGGAAGTGATTGCCAATCAGGAACAGTGGCGGAAACTGATGAAAGAGCATGCCGAACTGGAAGAGGCGGTGCATAAATACGAACAGTATCTGAGCAAATGCCGGGAAATGGAAGATCTGGAAGAAATGATGGCACAGGAACCGGATCGGGAACTTCGCCTGATGGCCGGGCAGGAAGCGGAAGAACTGAGAGAAGAGCTGTCTGCAATGGAAGAAGAGTTAAAGATACTGTTGATTCCTAAAGATCCCAATGACGAAAAAAACGTCATTTTGGAAATTCGTGCGGGAACCGGAGGAGAAGAAGCGGCTTTATTTGGAGCAGATTTGCTGCGGATGTATACCCGTTATGCAGAACGGCACGGTTTTTCCATGGAAATTCTTTCTTCCAATTATACGGAATTGGGTGGCGTTAAGGAAATAATTCTTTCGGTTGCCGGAAAAGGTGCTTTTTCGCGATTGAAATATGAAAGTGGGGTACATCGGGTGCAGCGTGTCCCCGAGACGGAAACGCAAGGGCGTATTCATACCTCGGCTGCGACGGTAGCTGTACTGCCGGAAGCGGAGGAAGTAGATGTGCAGATTGGCCCAAACGATGTGCGTATAGATGTATTTCATGCAAGCGGGCATGGTGGCCAGTCGGTCAATACGACGGACTCTGCTGTGCGGGTGACACATCTGCCAACAGGAATGATTGTTACCTGCCAGGATGAAAAATCTCAGTTGAAAAATAAAGAAAAGGCAATGAAAGTTTTATACAGCCGTCTGTACGACATGATGAAAAAGGCGGCTGACGCTGAGCATGCACAAAACCGTAAAAACCAGATTGGCAGTGGAGATCGCAGCGAACGTATTCGCACCTATAATTTTCCTCAGGGCAGAGTAACGGACCATAGAGTTGGCATCACGATTTATAAATTGGATGCATTTTTGGATGGCGATATGGATGAAATCATTGAAGCGTTGATTTATGCAGGTAAGGAAGCACATCTGAAGGAGATGCAGGCATAAAAATGGATACGACGGTTTATGATTTGAAAACGCAGTTTGAACAGGCGATGTCAGTCGCCAGTGAAACGCTTGCACGGGGCGAACTGGTGATTTTTCCGACAGAAACGGTTTATGGAATTGGAGCAGACGCCGCAAACGCGCAGGCGGTATCAAAAATTTATGAAGTGAAAGGGCGCCCTTCCAACAATCCGCTGATTGCACATATCTGGGATTTTTCGCAAGTAAGAGAAATTGCAGATCAAATTTCGCCGTTGGCAGAAAAGCTGATGCGTGCATTTTGGCCGGGACCTTTTACGATTGTATTGCATAGCAAAGGAGTTTTGCCTAACTGTGTTTCCGGTGGCTTGGATACCATTGCGGTGCGTATGCCTTCTAACCTGTATGCGCGGGAAATGCTGCACAGAAGCGGAAAAATTGTAGTGGCTCCCAGCGCGAATTTATCCGGGTTGCCCAGCACGACAACGGCTCAGCAATGTCTGGATGATTTTGAAGGAAAGGTACCGGTGATATTGGATGGCGGGCCCTGTCGCGTGGGATTGGAATCAACTGTGTGTCAGGTGACCGGAGAGATTCCGGTAATATTGCGCCCGGGTGGAATTACTGCAGAAATGATCGAAAAAGAAGCAGGCATTGTGGAAATTTCTCATGCAGTATTGCATGGCGTGGCACCGGGCGAAAATGCCCCCTCGCCGGGTATGATGTATAAACACTATTCTCCCAAAGCAAAGGTCTGTATTGTAGAGGGTAGTGGAGAAGCTATTGCAAATGCTGTAAAATCCATGTATGATAAAGAGGAAAAATCAGCAAGAAAGCCATGTGTGTTCTGCGCAGCAGATCGCGCTGCCGTATATGGCGGGCGTAGGGTGCGCAGCCTGGGTGATACACCGGAAGATGTCGCGCGTTTGCTGTTTTCCGCTTTACGGGAAGCTGATAAACAAGGTATAGACTCTATTTATTTTGAGGGAGTGGAACATACGGGAATCGGTTTGGCGATAGCTAACCGAATCATTCGGGCAGCAGGATTTGACGTGGTGAATGCCGATAAGGAGGACGAAATTGAAAAACATATTGCTGGTATGCACGGGTAATACGTGCAGAAGCCCTATGGCGGAGGCAATGCTGGATGGCGCAGTAGACGAAAGCGATATATTGGACGGAACAATAAAGACGGATTCTGCAGGAACTTTTGCCTTTGATGGCAGTGAACCGGCTGCGCATGCAAAGACGGTAATGAAAGAATTGGGATTTAATATTGATCGGCATCGTTCCAAACAGGTTGATCAGGAACTGGTTGATTGGGCGGATATGATTCTGACAATGGATACCTATGGCCTGGAACAAATGCAGGTAATGTTTCCGGAAGCTGCAGATAAAATGCTGCCGCTTAAGAGCTTTGCTTGTAAAGACAGTGCCGAGAAGGAAAATGAGGAGTACTATAATATCGAAGATCCATATGGCGAGGATTTGGAAACTTACCGCTCCTGTGCGGCAGAAATTAAATTCTGTATTGATAAACTGGTAGAGGAATTGGAAAATCTCCACGAATAAACAGATAAGAAAAGAAGAAAGGGAATGGAATATGAATATGAAAATAGCAATTGGTTCAGATCATGGCGGTGTAGAATTGAAAAATGAGATTATTGAATATTTCAAGGAAAAAGGATATTCATACCATGATTATGGTACCTATAGCACTGCTTCTGTAGATTATCCGGATATTGGGCTGACAGTGGCGGAAGCGGTAAAGAATAAAGAGGCTGACCGTGGTATCGTAATCTGCGGCACGGGAATTGGTATCGGCATTTCTGCCAATAAAGTGCCGGGTATCCGCTGCGCTATGCTTTCCGATGTTTACAGCGCGCAGATGACCAGAGAACATAATGATGCCAATATGATAGCCCTGGGGGGAAGAACTATGGGCGCAGGGCTGGCGATTATGATCGTAGATAAATTCCTGAATACGGATTTCTCTTATGAACAGAGACATCAGCGCCGGATTGATAAAATTACGGAAATCGAAAAAAAATATAATAAATAAAAAAGAGGCGGAGGAAAAACGATGAGCCAGCTACACGTAATAGATCACCCGATGATTCAGCATAAGCTCACTCTCATGCGGAAAGAGGAAACGAGCAGCAAGGATTTTAGAGAACTGTTGGATGAAATCGCCATGTTTATGGCATATGAGGTGACGAGAGATTTGCCCCTCATGGAAGTTACAATCAAGACGCCTATCTGTGAGACAACGCAGCATATGATTGCCGGTAAAGCGCTGGTCATTGTTCCGATTCTGCGGGCAGGAATTGGTATGGTAAATGGTCTGCATCGATTGGTTCCGGCAGCAAAGGTGGGGCATATCGGTCTCTATCGTGATCCGGTAACACATAAGCCGGTAGAATATTATTGCAAGCTTCCCCAGGGAATTGAAAATAGAGAAATGATTGTAGTGGATCCCATGCTGGCAACAGGTGGAAGCGCGATTGACGCAATTACGCTGATTAAGCAGCGGGGCGGAAAGAATATCAAGTTTATGTGCCTGGTATCTGCGCCGGAAGGAATTAAGGCTCTGCAGGAGGCACATCCTGATGTGGATATTTATACAGCTGCAGTAGATGAAAAGCTCAATGAGAACGCGTATATCGTTCCTGGTTTGGGTGATGCAGGAGATCGTATTTTCGGAACACTCTGATGTGATTAAAAAGTGCTTTCATAAGAAAGCACTTTTTTTATGATGATCATAAAAAGGGAACTTATAAAAATTGTATCGTCGTAAACGAAAAATGTAACGATTTCAAGAACAATACAGAAAAGGTTGCGAAAAAGATAAGGATAAGATATAATAAACTATGCCGTACTAAGTGGGGAGTTAGCGGTGCCCTGTACTCGCAATCCGCTATAGCGAGGCTGAATTCCCGGCCCAGGGTCGTGCTGCGCAGTGAATGGAGTCGGTAAGTGGTGTTGAGGGATGGATCCTGTGCAACATAGTGCCACGAACCCTGTCAGGTCCTGACGGAAGCAGCAGTAAGAGGATTTTTATGTGTGCCGCAGAGCAATCTGTTCTGAGCTGGCTGCCGAAATCCCTGCTGTGCATGCGATTCAAAGCCGGGTGTACGGTTTTTTTATTGGAAAAAACCAGATATAAAAATCTCAATACGTAGAAGAAATTTTATAAACAGAGGTTAATAGCTGGCAGAGGGATTGTAAGGCTTAAGTCATTTGCTCATAATAAAAACGAATATTCTATTAAAAACGGAACAGATAAAGAGTGTTTTTTTAGCTGTTCCGTTTCTGATATTTTGGATATATATTTTTTCAAAGTTACATTATGATAAAGGATTCCGCCTTATAAAGGTAGAAAAATACGTATATGCAGTTAAAGGTTTTCGTCAGAGGGTTCACCGACATCTATGGAATCCCAATCAATTTCTTCTGTTTCTTGCAATGCCTGAGATAAGAGCTCTTCTGCTTTTGCAAAATCGACTTCTTTTACCTGAATGTGGATGAGAGTCGATTGATCGCCGAAAATAGACGAAACGCCTCCCTCAGGGAAATCGAGCAAATAGGGAATTTGTTCAGAATCCAGAATTGAACAGATGATATCTTTCTCGGGGAAACTGCAGGCAGTGGCAACGGTCTTTAGATCTAATGGGCCAGTATAATATTGATCTGCCTCACGCCGCTTAACTTTGGTGCCACAATCGGGGCAGCGCTTTAAATCGGCATCAAAAATACAACCGCAATATTTACACTTTAAATGGTTCATAGAACAATCCTTATGTCGAATAAAATAGTAATTTTATATATTGTAGCCGAAAAGCAGGGATAGAGCAATAGATTTTTTATTTACGCGATAAACGGGTGATAAAAGTGAGAAGCATAAGAATATCATCTTCCTCTAAATGGGAAAGCTCTGCAGTTGCCTTTTGGATCAGTTCCGGATACTTGCATTCACAATTAAAAAAGTTCTGTGGTGTAATTTCGAAATAATCACAAATTGCAAAGAATTCGCTCATAGAAGGAAGAGCTTTACCGGAAGAAATATTATTGATATATCCACGGCTATGCCCGAGATCATAACTCATCTGATATTCTGAAACGCCTTTTTTTATGCGCAACTGTGAGATGCGTTCTCTCACAAAACCATTATATGTCATATTCTTCTCCATAAATATAATCATAGAGCAGAAAAAACGCTAAATAAACATTTTAAAAATGTTGTTTATTTTAAAATAGTATGATAAAATATGTTATAACAATTTATTAATGTTATAATGATGAATTTTGACATTAATACACTATTTTAATATGCTGGAGGAGGCAAAATGAAGCAACAGGATTGGAAAAAATGGTTAAAGGAAAATGCGTGGCATACGGCTGGGATACTTTGCGGCATAATAGTATTGGTTTTGGGTCTGATTATTGTTGCGCAGGATCACGGAAGCTATGGGGAGTACTATACGTTTGGGGCAGATTTCTATACAGAAGTACAAAATGCTGCAGCAAAAGCTGCATCAAATATCTACCATGTATATCAATTAATAGCAAAATCCATAGGTTACTTACTGATCAGCCTTGGCCTTACGAACATTTGTATATTTGGAAGTAAATTAAAGGCTGTGCTTGGATCGAAAGAGATGGTGGAAGAAAAATAATATATAAAATCTTTGATTGAAGAGATAGCTGCATATAACTAGTGATAGCGAAATATTTATTTGATAGGGAAAAGTTATTTTAATACGATATTAGAAATATAAAGATGCCTCTCTTTTTTTGGGGCATCTTTATAATGTGTATCAATATAATAAATTAGACACATCATTGGCAATTTGCTTAAAATGATGTGCCTAAGTTGTTTTTAGAAATTATTTAGTTTCGCATCTGCGAAAAACCGCATTGTTATGCGATTATTTGCTTGCTTCTTCCACCGCAACGGCAACCGCAACGCTTGCGCCGACCATGGGGTTGTTGCCCATGCCGATGAGGCCCATCATCTCGACGTG
>QANA01000074.1 GCA_003149735.1 Clostridiales bacterium
CAAGTATCGCCAATTTTTCTTGTCGCACTCCTGTACGGCAGCTACCCTATGCCAGTAATGTTCTCATACTGTCTTATTGGAAACTACCTTGGGGCATCCCTTTTTGATGCTAAAAATCAGCCCGGCAGAATGTGGCCAATGTTATTCATATAATTGGCCAACATAAAAATAAAGTCGGCAGGAGCAGGCTTTTCAGAAAAAGTGCCGCCGAGGATTTCCTGTAGTTTCTGGTGATTTCCAAAGGATCAGATATGAATGGAAACACGAGAAATTGCTCTGGAAACGGAATTGGGGATGACTTGAAACTTTTGAGCAATTTGTTGATAAAGCAAGCCTGCGGTTGGTCAAGCAGAGATTTCGGTTTTTTGCAGCAAAAGAATTGCCTCTGCAATATAGCGGCAGCCTTTGTTGGTAATATGTGCGCCTAATGAAATTAGTAAATCATAATAAGAATGCATGGAGACCCTCCTAAAGAGAAAAATTATAAAATGATTGTATAGGAAAAAAGCAAAAAAGGAGAAAAAAGGAAAAAACAGCATAAAAAAAGAAAAAATTTAAAAGGAGAGAACAGTGAAATTTTTACAATTCACGGTAAAAATGTGGATAACTGATGTGGATTTGTGGATAAAATGTGCATAAATGGTTCTTTTTGATGGTCGCATATGCAAAAGAAATGGAATATGGTATAAGAGCAAATAGAAAAGGAGCAAAGCTATGTATCAGGTTCGAATGTCGGATGGTGTGCGAATCGCAGTATATGAATATGGGAGGAGAAGCAGAGGGCACAGCATTTTACTGGTGCATGGGTGGCCATTGGATCACAGAATATTCGAATATCAATTGGAACCGCTGCTTGAGCAGGGATATCATGTTATTGCGGTGGACCTGCGCGGGTTTGGTGCTTCTGATCGGCCGGCCGGAGGATATACTTACGATCGGATGGCAATGGATTTATACGAAATAGTTAAGTTTTTGGAATTGAAAAAAGTAAATTTCATTGGCTTTTCTATGGGAGCTGCCATCGTGTTGCGCTATATGCGGTTATTCCGTGGATATCGGGTGAAAAAAATGCTGCTGATTGCTGCGATTGCACCGCAATGGGAAGGGCCGCAGGGAATTGATGCCGCTCAGGTACAGGCGTTGAGGCAGTTGGCAAAAAATGACCGGCCTAATATGGCGGAGTATCTGATACATACACAATTTTGGGCAAAACCACAAAGCAACGCGTTGGAAAATTGGTTGATACAAATGGCGCTTTCCGCTTCCGGATTAGCCACACGGCATTGTCTGGAAGCTTTGATACAGGAGGATGGAAAAAAGGATCTCAATGCTGTAAAGGTGCCGGTCTTTCTGCTTCAGGGAGATCAGGATAAAATGGCTCCGCCTTCTTTGGGATCTTTTCTGCAAGAAAAAATCGAAGGCGCACAGCTGGAGTTTTTTAAGGAAGCAGGGCATGGAATCCTTTATGAACAAAGGGAAATCTTGAATCAACGACTATTGGAAATTCTTTCGATATAGAAAAACACATGCATATAGCCGTCTGTTTTTGCCAAAGGGGAAACAGGCGGCTATATTTTATGATACGGAAACAGGGAAAACTCTCTTTTTTAGAAACGGATATGATATACTTTTGGACAAGAGAAAAGTTGAAAAGACACAACTTTGTTACAACTTTGCGATATCATATTCGCAAAGAGGAGAACGTCATGAATGAAGTTTTGATTGTTGAAGATGAAAAGGCCATTTCCAATCTCATTGAAATCAGTTTGAAACAGGAAGGGTATCGGTGTACCTGTGCTTATGATGGCCAACAGGCTGCAGATTTGATCGAACGAAATTCGTATGATTTGATTTTATTGGATATCATGCTGCCAGAAATTGATGGTTATGAGTTGCTGGAATATATCCACCCCCTGGGGATTCCGGTAATTTGTATTACTGCTAAAAGTGCAGTACGCGATCGTATCCGGGGGCTTAAAATGGGAGCCGACGATTATCTCATTAAACCTTTTCAGATTGGAGAACTGTTAGCCAGAGTAGAAGCGGTGATGCGCCGCTATGACAAGAGCAGCAAAGAATTATTCGTAGATGATGTTTGTGTAGATACCGAAGCGCGTATTGTCTGGCAACGTGGTAAAAAAGTGGAAATGACGGTAAAGGAATTTGATTTGCTGGTAGTGCTGATTCGCAACAAGAACACAGCGCTTTATCGGGATCGCTTGTATGAAATGGTTTGGGGAAGGGAATTTACGGGAGAGACACGTACTTTGGATTCACATGTGCAGCGGCTGCGCAAAAAGCTTGGTTGGGAGGATCGGATCAAGACGGTGTTCCGCATCGGTTATCGCCTGGAGGTATAACTGCGTGAAGTATTTTGTAAAAGTATTCTTCTGCATGATTTTGGTTATTACGATTGCACTGGCAGTTATGGGTTATGTTTTGATTTCCCATAATTTTGAAAATGCGCTTTCACGTGAAAAAGCCAGAGTATTGGAAGAATATCAGTTATTAAAATTTTCGTTGCAGGCAGGCATGATCAACGCGGTCGAGCAAGGAGCAGTGCTGGAAGAAGTGTTGTCGGAGATCGCCGGGCAAACGGCACAATTGGCTCCGGAAAACAATCTTTTTGCGATATATACAGATCAATTTTCTGTACTGCAATCCAACTTTCCGCGTGAATATGATTTTTCTCAAATCGCTACAAAGCAGGAGGATAAACTTTACTATACAACGGCCTCGATTGGAGAAACGACGCATATGCTGGTTTCTGGATATTTTGAACAGAGTGATATGCAGTTGTATCTCTCTGTAGGGCGGGATATCGGTGCGGTATTGGAAGAGCAGCAGGCGCAGATGAAGGATTATATGATAATCTATGGCATCATTCTCTGCACCAGTGCGGTAGTGCTTTCCGTCGTTTCCTTTTTATTGACGCGACCGATCGGTTTGTTGACGCAGGCGGCTGCCCGCATAGCAGATGGTCACTATAGCGAACGGGTATATAGTCGCTCTCACGACGAAATTGGAATGTTGGCACAAAGCTTTAATAAAATGGCAGAAAACGTGGAGGAGAAAATTTATGCTTTGGAATTGAATGCCAGGCAGAAAGAGGATTTTGTTGCCAATTTTGCGCATGAGTTGAAAACGCCGTTGACGTCGGTAATCGGTTATGCCGATATGATTTACAGCAAACAATGCGATGCACAGACGGTGCATATGGCGGCGGGCTATATTCTCAGCGAAGGAATGCGGCTGGAATCACTTTCTTTCAAATTGATGGAACTGATTGTGCTGGGAAAGCAGGACTTTTTACTGGAAGAGATGCCTGCTCGGGAGTTGATGGAAGATATTGTGCATACGTTGGCTCCATGCATGCAGGAAAAGCAAGTTTTGTTGACCTGGCAGGCCGAGCCATGTTATGTATGGGCAGAGTATGACTTGGTAAAAACGATGATTCTGAATCTGGCAGATAATGCGGCAAAGGCAGACAGTACACAAATTCACATTCGGGGCAGTGTGGTAGGGCACCGATACGAAATTTGTATTGAAGATGACGGCTGCGGAATTCCGGAAGAAGAACTTTCGCGTATCACAGAGGCTTTTTATATGGTGGATAAAGCTCGATCCCGAGGGCAACATGGCGCCGGATTGGGGTTGGCGATTGCAGCAAAAATTGCCGCGATTCATGGAAGCCGGCTGAATTACAGCAGTGCAGTCGGTCAGGGAACAGCTGTGCGGTTTTCTTTGCCCATGGAGCGTAGAAAACATAAAAGAAAGCGGGCCGGACAAAATGAAACGAGACGACAGTAAAGGAAAGGCCTGGTTAGCAGGAATGATAGTTTTGTTGATCATTGCCTGCGGTTTACTATTGCCTGTTTTATTGTTAAATAAGCAAAAAATGGAATTGGAAAGGCAGCGGGAGTATGTGACCTACGCACAGGTACAGCCGCTCTATTTTGGAAAAGGTGAGCATTTTTCTCATAGAGAACCGGAAAAAGAGGAGATGACGCTGACTGAAGCGGATTTTATTGCACGCAAAAAATTACAGGAGTATTTTGCAATGGAAATTCTGCAGACGCCACAGGATTGGCCGCTGAATATGGAAGATGCGCAATTGGCAACGGATGGAAAAGTATGGAGACTTCTTTATGGAGTAGATCAGGTAGACTGGCTGGAGGTGCGGTTGGATTCCATCCGGGGAACAATTTATCTGATTGGTTATTTGGAACAACAGAGTGATTGCGAAAAGGACGTAAAAGGCATGCCCAACGGAGAACCTCAAAATGATATTTCGGTAAAAGAGGAGGAGCGCAATTTGAGTTATACGGAAGCGGATGTTCTCCGGATGGCACAGCAGATGGCTCTGGAATATCAGGAGGAAGATGGAGAACTGTTGGATCACAAGGGGGATGATTATGCGGCTGTCGCATTGAAAGACGGCCATATTGCAGTTGCCTGTTGGGAAAACAATCCGTGGTGGCAGTATATGGCAGTTGTAGAGGCGCAAACCTATCAGGAGGACAACACAGGAGGAGGTTGGCTATGGAAAGAAGAGGCACTCACTCGGATAGGATACGAGCCCGAGCATGCAGAAATAAGGCAGTAAGAAAGAATAGCGCAGTACTTGCCTGGTTGTTGGCAGTTGTTGTGGTTTTGTTGGGCATTTTGCTGCCTTGTCTGTTGCTGCGCAAACAGGAAACAAATTGGATGAAACAAAGTGAGTGGATTTCCTATGAACAAATCCTGCCCCTGCAGTTTGATCAGACGTTGAATTTTGTGGAACGGAAAGCGGTAAATGGAGAATTATGGCTGGAAGAAGCGGAAGAAGCATGCCGTGTACAACTGGAAATCCTGTTGGAAAACGGGGCATTAACGGCAGGATACTATTGGCCGGCGGCATTGGAACTGCAGAGCGGGCTACTGGCAGAAGAACAACCGGTATGGCAGCTGATTTTCTGTCTGCCGGAAGAAGGTTCAAAAACGATGGGAGGACGAACAGCGGTTTTGGAAGTCCAAATGGATGCGTTGAACGGCCAGATTTACCAGGTAGGATATATGGAAATGCAGATGGGAGCAGACGAAGCGCTTGAAAAAAACAATGCATATATTGCTGTACAAAACTTTGTATATCCTTATTTGGGCAGAGAAGGCGTGATATTGGAATCTTCAGATGACAGGCAGGCTTCTATGCTGCTGGACGACGGAAGTTTCGTTTATTACTGCTGCGGAGAAGCACCGTGGTATCAGTATGTAGCCATATTGGATGCGCATGATTATGATCGAAAGGAAGAATTGCGGGATGCGTGGTTGAACCGTCAACAAAAAACAATCTATGAAACAATAGTATAAATAAAATAGGAAAATGATGAAAAGACGGCGGTGATCGGAAGATTCCGCCGTCTTTTGAAACCCGGAGAAAAAGGAAAAGGGTCAGGAAGTGAGCCGGCAATGGGGATGGGAAAATTGAAATTTTTTTATGCGTTTGCGTATAGCCATAGCCATCTGAAGAAAGAAATAAGCGACCGGCCGCAGGACTTGTTCGTATTCGCCGGTTAATTCACAGATATAGCCGTTAAAGCCGCGTTTAAAACGGTAAAGTCCATAAAGAGGATGATTTGGATTTTCTATTTGGCCGGAAATGCCGCGAAAGTCATAAATATGGCAGCCGGCTTCAATCGCATCGCAGATCATGGCATATTGCATCAGGTAATTGGGCATTACCTGACGGTGACGGGCAGTGCTGGCACCATAAAGGTACCAGGTGCGCCCGCCATAACAGATCGAGATCGCGCCGGCAAGAGGTTCTGCACCGAAATAAGCCAAATAAAGCCGTGCGTGTGGCCCCATTTTTTCCAGCAGACGTCGATAATAACTTAGAGGGCGTATGGGAAAGCCATCCCGTTGGCCGGTCTCTTGCAGCAGAGTATAAAAGCGTGGCAGATCCTCCGGGCGATCTTTTTGAATATAAACGCCTTTTCGCTCCGCCAGACGGATATTATAGCGTGTCTTGCTGCGAAAAGAAGAAAAAATTTCCTGACAACTTTTTCCCGCAATATTCAGGCGGTATACAAAGTGGGGCTGCGTATTGCCGAGGCATGGATTCGGGGCATTCAGTCGAAAACCTGCTTCCAACAGCAATTTTTGCAAAAAAGAATCTTCTGCGGGAAAATCAGGATCAATCCTGCAAAACAGAACCTTTTTTTGCCGGGCATAGGTCTGGATGTCTGCCAGCAATTGACGAATCAGCACCGGATCGCGGCGGGAAAAAACCGGGCCACGTGGTGAATACAGCATGTATCCAAGAGGTGATTTTCTATACAACAGCTGTATGCCTGCACAAAGGTTACCCTCTGTATCCCGCAGCACCAAAATATCCTGGTACCAATTTTCCTTAACTTGCCCCCAGCGCGGGCTTTGCATGAAGTTGGCGCTGCATTTTTGGCAGAACGCATCAAAAAGAGAATATTCTTGCGGACTCAATAATTGCATGATAGATCCTCCTGAGGCAGTTTACTGCAAAAGAGACGGGGAAGGGAAGGAGGGCAGAAAGCCGGGTTTACAGCAAAAAGGGCAAAATCTCCAATATTTGCGGAGCAATGGTCGAGGTCAATTGCCAGATGATTCATACCGATGGCTCCAAGAATGGGAACTTGCCGGCCGGCGATTTCTACCAAAAGTTTTTTGGAATGAAAGACAGAGCAGGCTCCCCGATAAAAATAGCGCAAGGGGTTGAGTTTGGATTCCTGGCGATGGATAAAGCAACCGGCCATGGCCCCTGCCTGCAGAATGCCTACTTGTGTAGCATGGTGCAGGACAGTATGCCGTCCATACCCTACATGCCAGCCTTCAGGCAGGCGTTTGCGGCTGATCAATTTTGCACAGTAGCGGCAGCAGGGCTGCAGTTCGTAGGAAGAGGCATCGGGGACCATGCCGGGAATCGCAGCGCCAAGGCGTACCATATCCAGATGCATCTGCGGATATTTCAATGCTGCTCCACTGGCACAGCAATGGCGCAAACGAGGATGAATGCCATGGCTTTGTAAGCGGGAAAGCAGCTGCATAAAAAGAGAAAACTGCTTTTTGGTAAAGGACGCATCGGCATACGGTTCGGAAAAGTGGGTGTAAATGCCATCTAAAATAAATAATTGTGCTGCCTGCAATACGCTTTGCAGCTGATTGGGCAGGAAACCGTAACGACCAAACCCGGTATCCAGCTTCAATTGTACACGAGCCTTTTTGCCGGTATGGCGTTGGGCGATGCGAAGTTGTTGTATCTCCTGCTCGCTGCCGATATGCAGCACAATATTACCGCAGCGAATGGCAGCACACAGTGAATCCGGATTGGAAATGGGAGCCAGCAGATAAAAAGTTGCCTTAGGATATCGGGCAGATAACGCCAGAGCTTCCTGGCAGTCAATCAGGCCAAAATCGCGGATGCCCTGGTCGTACAGCAACGCGGTATAGGCAGAGAGCCCCAATCCGTAGCCATTGTTTTTAATGACAGCCATGATAGGGGCGGAAATACGCCGGCGCAGAGTGCGGAGATTATTCAGTAAGGCATCCTGCGAGATGAGTAGATAAGAAGTATGTGGTTGTACTGTCGGAAAGACAGTTTTGAAATTGTATTCTGGCAACATGGTGCGTTTCTCCGTTTCATTTGACTGCTTTCAGCTTAAAACGGGGTTGTCGCAGAAAATTGCCCAAGATGTTATAGAGTTGTAAAAAACGATAAAAAACGCGTGATCGGTTTATTTGGATGGAACGGGAATTGTCGATTGCACAGGAGTAATAAGCTGCCTGCAATAGGATTTGAATTGCTCACGGGAAATTTCCTGTTGGGAGGAGAGCCACCAGGAAGCCAGAGAAAGAAACCCGCCCGTATAAAAGCGGGATAAAACTTCGTAGGGAATGCCGCCGGGATGAGAGAGTCCATTTTTCTGAAAGAGAGAAAAACTGTGCATCAACTGTGCGGATATATAGGATTCAAAGATTTGAGCGATGCTCCCTTCATAACCATTGTTGTGTAAAATGGAACGATATGTATTCTGTTTTTCAAAAAGATGATCGATGATGTGGTCCAAAGCCAGAGAGTAAAAAGTAATGGGATCGGTATCAGAAGAAACAGGCGGAATATCCTCTAAGAATTTTTGCTGCAGCGCAGCCAATGCGCAGCGCAATAAATGATGTTTATCTTCGAAATGATGATAAAAGGTTGTTCGGTGCACCATTGCTTTTTGGCAGATGTCAGTTACGCTGATAGCTGAAAGAGGCTTTTCTTCCATTAAAGAAAAAAGTGCGTCAAAAAGGTATTTATGTGTCTTGGTAATGCGAAGATCTTGTTTGTTGGACTGATTTCCCATAAAAAACTCCAAAATAATACAATTTTTATAAAAATGTAGCGTTTATATACAAATGTGGTCAAATTGCCACTTGACTGCGAAAGTGGTTGGCATATAATTATTCATACAGTTGTATATTAAATATATAACTGTATGAATAATTTGTAAAGAACTTTTTATAGAAGTAGTTAAGGAAAATTTCGGAGAAAAGAATCCATCTTTGTGTGAGGAGGAAATGCAAATGAGCTATTTATCGTGAAACGATAATATTGACGTTGATTGGAATATTGGTCGGATTTCTAACGGGAGATCTTTTTTATCTTTATATTTTAAAAGTAGTTCCCCCCGAAGAAGTGATGTTTAATCCGGCACTAGGGCTGAAAGCTTTTATTGTCCCGGTATTGGTCGTCGGCACGATCACCGTAGCTTTGGGCTGAGTAATGAATCATAAGATGAAGCACGTTGATATGCTGGAAGCATTGAAATCTGTTGAATGAGAAACGGGCCTTTGGGCCCGTTTCTTTGATATGCACAGCTATTGACAAGGGAAAACAAGTCTTTTATAATTTTGGTTAGCATAAACTAACTCATGGAGGAAGAAATGGGAAAGACCATTGATATTTGCGGACATCAAGTTCGGGAGGGAGAAATTTATCAGGAAATGGTTTTGGTACCGGGAACGGCATACCAGACTCCTGTGACTGTCATTAATGGCGCTAAGCCGGGCAAAACATTGTATATTTCAGCGGGAATTCATGGTGGAGAATATCCGGGAGTGGCCGCAGTGGCGAAAATGGCGGCACAGTTGTCGGCGGAGCAACTGTGCGGTGCGGTAATTTTTCTGCATTGCGTTAATTACAGCGGTATGCTCAGCATGACGGATGCAGTTCTTCCCGAGGATGGGCAGAACCTTAACCGTGATTTCCCGGGGGATGCAAAAGGAACCCTGGGGCAACGTATTATGGCCTGGCTGGCAGGAGAATTGCTGCCGCAAGCAGATTTTGTAGTGGATTTGCACAGTGGCGGCGCATATGAACCACTGACTCCTTGCCTCTTTTTCCCGGCAGCTGCAGGCAGCAGAATCCGGCAAATGGCAGAAGCGGCAACCAAAGTAGTGGATATTCCCTATTGCATTGCTTCGGGTGCAGGAGACGGTTCGTATAGTTGGGCGGCAAGTCAGGGCATTCCTGGGCTTTTGCTGGAGCGCGGAGGAAATGGGGAATGTCCGCCGGAGCAAGTGGAATGCTATTGCCGGGATATTCATAACCTGATGGTGCATCTGGGGCTGCTCAAAGAGGAACTGTACCCGCGGCAAACTGCGCGGCAGGTTTTTGAACAGACGAGCTATTTGGCGGCAGATTGTTCGGGGTTCTGGTATCCTGCGGTGCACATTGATCAGCAAATAAGCAAGGGAGATCTGCTGGGAGAAATAAAGGATGTCTTTGGAACGGTGCAGCAACGGTATTTTGCTGCACACGACGGCATTGTTTTTTATCATGCAGGTGGCCTGATTGCCAAACAGGGCTTTACCAACCTGGTGGCTTATGGACGCATCTGAGCAGAGAAAAAGCGTACGGAAAATCCGTACGCTTTTTGTGTAAATCCATGGGTGGCGTTAACCCTCCAAGGTAGCGGCACAGTCCTGTAACTGATGAATAATCCCGATGTGCTGTGGGCAGACAGATTCGCATTGTCCACAGGCAATGCAGGTGCTGGCCAGATTTCCGTCTCGCGTCGCAAAACGATAGGAGCCTTTAGCACTTTGCAGATTATCGTAAATGAGATTGGTATTCATGGCACTGAAGATAGAGGGAATCGGGATAGACATGGGGCAGCCTTTGACGCAATATTGACAGCCTGTGCAGGGAAGGCTGGGAATGGCATTCAATGCGGCGCGGGCCCGTTCAATTGCTGTAAATCCCTTGTCGTCCAGCGGCCGGAAGGTAGACATCGTCTGTATATTTTGTTTCACCTGCTCCAAGGTGGACATACCACTGAGTACGGTAATGAGCCCGGGCTGCGAAGCGGCAAAATGCAGAGCCCAGGCAGCAGGAGAAAGGGACCTGTCTGCAGCTGCCAGCTCTTGGACAACGGCTTTGGGCGGATTGGCTAACAGACCACCCTTAATCGGTTCCATAATGATGACCGGTTTACCGTGCTTTGCTGCAACTTCCAGGCATTTTTTGGATTGAACAGAGTCACTTTCCCAGTCGGCATAATTGATTTGCAGCTGTACAAATTCCATCTGCGGATGCTTGTTGAGCAGGTCATCCAATACCTCTGCTTTATCATAGAAAGAAAAACCGACGTGTTTGATCAATCCCTGTTCCTTAAGAGAAAGGGCAAAATCCCAAATGCCAAAACGATCGAAAGCGTCTGTGCGGGTATCGCCACAGTTGTGCAACAGATAGAAATCAAAGTAGCCTGCACCGGTGCGCTCCAATGAAGTATAGAACATTTGTTTGGCTTCTTCGGCTGTTTTGGGGCCGGGCCAGGCAGGCGGCAATATCCTTGCCGGAAAATTTTCTCTGTAATATAATAACAGCATACCTTCTTCGAGTTACACGAAGTCGAGTATTTTTTTGTAAAAGAGGTGTGGATATGTATACTATCAAAGAAGCAGCGCAGCAGACGGGATTAACGGAGTACAGCCTGCGTTTTTATACAGATCGCGGGTTAATTCCCGCAGTGCGGCGGGATGAAAATAACCGGCGGTTGTTTGGAGAAGAGGCGATGTCGCAGTTGCTGACAGTGAAGTGCCTGAGAGAATGTGGGATGTCGATAGAGGCGATACAGCGGTATATGGCTTTGGGGACAGATGGAAAAGAAGCGTTGCAGGCACGGCTGGAAATTGTGCTGGAGCAGCAGAAAACGGCAGAGCAGCAGTTGCAGCAGGCGGAAGAGAGGCTGGGATTTATCCGGCGCAAGGTAGAGCGATATCGCACATGTATTGCTGAAGTTACAGAAGAATAAAGGAATTTTGAAGAAAAAAGATGGTTTGCGTAAGCAACCATCTTTTTCTTTCAGGAAGAGATCTGTATGGCAATGCGCAAAAGATAGGAATCGCGATTGTCAACGGATAGGAAGTTAAGCATATCCATTTCATAGGCGTTGCCGGCAATATGATAATGATGATGCAGAATATAGTCGGAAAGAGCGCGATAGGCATCGGGCAAAGTGGAGTAAGCGCCCTGATGATATAAAACGGCATATAAGCCAGTCGGTTTAATCAGCAGACGAGGGTCGTGCAGAGGGCGATCTATATGACTGCAATAGTAACTTTCGGTAAAAATTCCACGCTGCAAATCTTCCTGCAGAACGATCTCACCGATTGGAAATTCTACACTGTGCATATGTGTGCGGCAATAATCGATATGTGACTGCAGCGCCAGCATATATTGTTTTTCCTGTGCGGTGGCAGATGGGGGCGGTGCGGGTGTGGCCAGAAGGTATTCTTCAGGGAAATGCGCCAGATGGACCTGCCCAACCGGTGCCTGCAGTGCCTGCCTGGTAGTGTGGATAGTATTGGCAAGCAGTTTTTGCATGCGTTGCAGGTGTTGCTGTTCGGCAGACAATTCCTGTTGTTTCTGTTCTAAAATGCGCAGGAAATCCTGGGTTGTTTGATTGCGCAGATAATTGCAGATCTCTTCCAGAGAGGCGCCGGCTTCCTTGAGAGTGGAAATAATATGATAGGTATAAAATTGTTTGGTGGAGTAATAGCGATATCCGTTAGGAGCAACCAACTCTGGCGGCAGCAGACCGATAGAATCATAATAAAGAAGAGTGTCTTTACGAATGCCGCAAATATGGGCAAATTCTCCGGAAGTAAATAAATGCTGTGCCACAACTTTTCTCCTTGGCCATAGAGTTACTCTATTCTTTATAATGGCAGAAGGATAGGAAAAAGCAATGGAAATCGATAAAAATACCGATCAAAACAAGAAAGAAGCGTGAAATGACTATAAAATGAACAGCAAAAATTTTTTTATGAAAGAAGAAATGGAACAGAAAACAGAAACCTGGAATTCATCTGAAAAGGAGGATGAAAGAAATGAAACCATCGATTCAAATCCGGGCGGTAAAGTCCGATGACGAAAAACAATTGTGTGAGATTATACGGGAGGCGTGGAATTATCAGTGTTATTCCCGAAAGAAGCATGTGATAGATGCGATTGTAAACCATATATTGCTTGAATATGCTATGGAACAGTCGTATATGCGGGTGGCAGTACAAGGGGATAGGATTCTGGGATTGCTGATGGGGCGTAATGAGGAAAGTTACTCCCGCCGGCAAGTAATGCGCTACTGGCCGAAGCGGATATTGCTTTCCATATATTTGCGAGGCACGCAGGTAGGGCGCCGGTATTTAAAAAAACAGCCGCATGGAAAATCAGGCAGATCGACACCTGTTGCAGAGCTGTGATGATGATTTTGATGGAGAGCTGGTGTTGTTTGCTGTACGCGGCGAGACACAGGGGAAAGGGATCGGCAGATTACTGCTTCAGGATTTTACGCAGTATATGCGCGGCTGCGGAACAGAGGATTTTTTTGTCTTGACCGATGATTTTTGTAATGTGGATTTTTATATCCGTCGTGGATATAAAAAGGTAAAGTCGGTTCCTTCAAGATTTCGCAAAAGCGGGAAACCTGCAAAATTTTATTTACTTAAGAATTCTCTGCTGTGAGAAGCAGCAAGAATATTTTGAACGGCAGAGCGATAGTGATATCTGCCGTTTTTCAATAAAGAATATTTACTGAAAAAGTTTAAAATTTATAGCTTTGGTAAAAGGAAAATATGGAAAAAAGAAGAATTCTTATAGTGAAAGTGTTAGAATAAGAATAAGGGGAGGAAATTTTATGAAACAGAAGGAAAACAGAATACTCTTTTTGCCAATATAAATGCTGCCTGAGTATTGGGCAGTACAGCCGGAGAATTTTATGAAGCTTGATACAGCAATATCCTGAACAGCTGTGAGCATGGAAAGCCGCAATGGGAAAAGATCTGTAATATGATCAGGAAAATACTTGCGGCATGAAAGGAGAAGCTTTGAAATCAACAATAAAAAAAGGAGAAAAAAGGCAGTTGGCCTTGCGATGGAAAGTTTTATTATTCGTGGTACTGTCAGTAGCGGGAACTGCTTTTGTCGGGTTGTTTCATGATGGTAAGCCTGCATCTGTTAAACCGGTACAGACCAAAAATTTTTATATCAATGATTACAGTCATGTATACAGCGAACAGACTGAGGCCTTTCTATGGGAACAGGGAAGAAAGCTGGCAGGACAGACGAGCGCTCAGGTAGTAGTGGCGGCGGTACCGGATACGGGATATGAGAGTTTTGGGGAATACAGTCGTGATATGGCGCGGCGCTGGGCATTGGGGGATCCTCAAAAGGCCAATGGTGTATTGATCCTGTTTTCAACAGGGGAAAAAACACAGGTGCGTATGGAAGTGGGATATGGGCTGAGAGAACGGTTAACGCAGAGTGTGTGCGATGAAATTCTGGAACGATGGGCAAAACCGGCCATGCAGGAAGGTAAATGGAATCAGGCTGCATTGCAGACCTGGGTTGCAGTAACAAAAGAAGTATATACTGAATATGGAAGGGAGATTCCGGAAACATTGATGACACTGCCACAGGCAGATGAAATACCGGGTGTGGAAGGAGATGCAGATGCCGATTTGGTACCTGCCGGCAGCGCAATGCTGCCATGGTTGGTTTTGCTGGTGAATTTCGGAATCTTTTGGGCGGCCGTTTTACTGCTGGTTCTGATAGGCTTGTTCATGAAGATGATTTTCCGTTGGAATGGATGGGGTTCGCCTGGTGTAAACCAGGGCGGCGCAGCATGGGTCAGCTATGGGCCGCATGATTATGGAGGTGGAGGCTCGGTAGGAAATTCCGGCGGGGGTTTTGGCGGGAACCCTTCTGCCGGCTAAACAGATTCTGCAGATATACGAAGATTATTAAAACAGGCGATTGCATTGGCAATCACCTGTTTTTCTGTCGATAAGATATTTTTTTGTGATTTGCGCGGGAGATATAAAATTCGATACACGTAATTGAATTTATTTGCCGGAATGTTTCCAGTGGCTGAGTGTGGGAAGTTGTGCCTCAAAATATGCTCGTGCCTGCTCCGGAGGCCAGTTTTCATTTGACATATGCCCAACAAGGAAATCTATTAACTCCTTCAAGCTGGTGTAGACGAATTTTCCATCGGTGTAGCACCATTTACAATAGGCTTCGTTAAATGTACCATCCGTTTCCTTGCTGATGGAAGTATCATCAAGCGGCATGCCGCAGCATTGGCAAATGAGTTTTCGGGGAGAGCCCAGGAGTGTATTGATGGAAACATCAAACAGCTTTGATAACAGTTTGAGAGCATCAACATTGGGAATGGTTTCACCCGTTTCCCAGCGGGATACAGCTTGCTGGGTAACATAGATTTTCTCTGCAAGCGCATCTTGAGATAATCCGTTTTTGGTTCGGAGTTCCAATATAATATCTTTTGTTTCCATGCGAATCATCACCTCATACCTAGGATACCACTGTTGTTTGCAAAGGCCAAGCAACTCGCTGTTGCTGTCAGGAGTCTGCGGGATTTGTTGCTAAGAAACCTGCCTTTTGGCTTCCAAACAATCAAAACAAAGGACAAATGCTGATTTTCAAAAAAATTTTAATATCGTAACAGTATAGAGGCCGATATTTCCGGAGTAGCTCCAAAGCCTATTTGCAGCCGCATATCACCGGGCAATTATACCCAGGGCAAAGTAAAAAAGCGACCGCATAACGGCCACATAGGTGCATCGCTAAATAAAAGCCTTGTCCTGTAAGGCTTTTTCGGCAAAAATAAAACGGACGAAACTACGAAATTGTATCATAGTTTCGTCCTTTTATGGTGCCGAAGACCGGGATCGAACCGGTACGGGTATCGCTACCCACGGGATTTTAAGTCCCGGGCGTCTGCCTATTCCGCCACTTCGGCAATCATTATTTATTATAAGCCAGCCTAAAAGCAGTGTCAATAGGCGTGTGCGCTTTCAAAGGATGCAATTTTTTGCATCGCTCATCATTCTGGTGATAATATTATTTCGTAAGCATTGCGTTTGGCACCGTAGAAAAGCGTGATTTCCCCGCAATAAATAAATCCACTGTGCAGGATCACTTTCTGCATGATTTGGTTGTGGGCGTGTGTATCGATGCGGACAGAGCGTGCCCCTAATTTTTTGGCTTCCTGCATGCATTGCCCAAGCAATTGTTTTGCGACGCCCTTTCCTTTCAAGGTGTCTGATACTACGACACGATGGATCGCGCAATACGGACCGCTGCATATCCACTGCCCATCAATTTCAAGATAAGAGGGATCTTCGCCGGGAATGATGGCGGCATAGGCAGCGACTTCTCCATCCGGCGTGCGCAATACGTAGCCAATGCCTTTACGGATATCTGCTTCGGCGACGGCAGCGGAAGGGGAATGGCTTCCCTGCCATTGCTGAATGCCCTGCGCTTTTAAAAATTGTTTTCCTTTTTCAAACAGAATTCCAATCTGAGTGGACTCTGCTGCTTTTGCTTTTCCAAATATCAATTCCATGTTGTATAGTATACGAGTAAATGCCGAGGGATGCAACCTTCTTTTAAAAGGAGCGGATTTGCGGGATAAAATCCACATCCATCGCTTCTTTTAAAAGGAGGGGCATGCTATAATGAAGAAAATTACGGAGGCATGCAGCACTATGTGGATATGGATTGTAGTTGGGCTGCTGTTGTTGCTGTTCACTGCGGCGTGGTGGTTGGGCAATCAGCTGGTCAATTTCGCATTGGTAATGCAGGGAGAGACGACGGGGCGGACAAAACGCTTTGGGACCTCTGCAGCAGGCAGAGAGAAAACTCCCCATCAGGAAACGGTGCGCAGGCGAAGGGCGGAGGAGCGGCAGCGCACAGAAACATGGCTGCAGCAGATAAAGGCCGAGCAGGTAGCGCTTGTCGGTGAAGACGGATGTCCACTGGCAGGGATGTTATATTTTTGCAATACCCCTGGGAAACGCTGGGTGATTCTGGCACATGGATATTCCGGAAACGGCGAGGAAATGCTGGATTTTGCACGGCATTATATGCAACAGGGATATCATGTGCTGACGCCTGACCTACGTGGGCAGGGGAAAAGCGGGGGAAAGCTGATCGGCATGGGCTGGCCGGATCGATTGGATCTGCTGCAATGGATTCACTATCTGATTGAGCGATTTGGCTCAGAGATTCAAATTGTTTTGCATGGGCATTCTATGGGGGCGGCAACAGTGATGATGGCGGCAGGGGAACGGCTACCGGAACAGGTAAAAGCGGCCGTAGAAGATTGCGGTTATACCAGTGTATGGGATATTTTTGCCGATCAGCTGCAAAAACTATTTCATCTGAAGCCATTTCCCGTGCTGTATTTGGCGGCTTGGGCATTGCGCCTGCGCGGCGGTTATGATATGCGCAAGGCTTCTGCACTGGAACAGATTAAAAAATGCGAGATTCCGATGCTGTTCATACACGGCGCAGAGGATGAATTTGTACCGGTGCGCATGGTTTATCCACTCTATGAAGCGGCAAATTGCTCTAAAAAACTGTTGATCGTATCTGAAGCAGAACATGCGGATTCCAAAGAAACAGATCCGCAACTTTATTATGATACGGTATTTTCATTTTTGAAGTATTATATATAAGAAAGGAAACAGTATGAAAATAGCTGTTGTGACCGGTGCATCTTCGGGGATGGGTCGAGAGTTTGTTTTGCAGTTGGCAGAACGGAAAGAGGCGGAAGAAATTTGGGCAATTGCCCGCAATGCAGAACGTCTGGAGGCATTGAAGCAGGAAGTTGAATTGCCTGTACGCTGTATCAGTCTGGATGTATCGGATATGCAGGCGATAGAGGAATACAGCAGCCTGTTGGAAACGGAAAAGCCGGAAGTGATTTGCCTGGTCAACAGTGCGGGATTTGGAAAGTTCTGTGACTATGCACAGTTGGATATCGCTCAGTCGGTAGCGATGATTGATACAAACTGTAAAGGGTTGGTGGCAATGACTTTGGCTACACTTCCCTATATGCAGGCGGGCAGCCATGTGATCAACCTGGGTTCTGCTTCTGCCTTTCAGCCGTTGCCCTGGATTAATATTTATGGCGCCAGTAAGGCTTTTGTGCGCAATTATTCGCGGGCGCTGAATCGGGAATTGAGGTCGCGCCGTATTTCAGTGACGGCAGTATGCCCCTATTGGGTACGGACGCACTTTTTTGAAACGGCACATCGGCATGCTGGCGAAGCGGTGATTACCAAGTATGAAGTGCTCTATGAAGCGAGTGATGTGGTGAAGAAGGCTCTGAGGGATGCCGGCAAGGGAAAGGATATGTCGGTCTACGGATGGCGCAATAAATTCCAGCACGTAGGTGCAAAACTGCTTCCGCAGCGTATTGTGATGAATATTTGGCAAAACAGGCAGAAGCTGCATTGAACAAAGGAGGAGTAGGATGGCTTTTGAAAAACTCTTTAATGAGCTTTATGCCGTAGTTATGCTCAAGTATTTTTGGAAGCCGTATGTGGCTGATTTCATCAAAGAGGAAAGCCCTGACTGGGTTAGCCATACGCTTGGCCTGGGTATGGAAGTCAGTCAGGCGTTGTTGCAACAAGATGGGGAAGCACAAAAATTCATTGAATTATATTTGGGTAAACGCAGGGAAGAAATTCCCCAAAGTGCAATGGAACGCTATGGTGAGGCACTGTATTTTTATAATGAACGTCTCTGGGCGCTGAGGTTGCCGGAAGAGCAGGATGGATATGCCCGGCGAGCACAATATCGTTTTGCCAAAAAACTGGAAAAACTTAATCGCAATTATACAGCTTATTTGTATAATGGATTGTACTTATTTTTGCATACCGACCGGCCGCAGCCGGAGGAAATTGCGGAGTTGGCGGAATCTATGCGGCTTGGGCAACAACAGCAGCAGCGACAATTTCGATATGTATTTTTGGACTGCATAACCCGTCTGTATATTGCTGATTTCGAACACAATTCCTGTTGTGTGGATAGTATTGAGATACCTGAAGGTGCACGGAGATATATGCAAAAGCAGACGCAGGTGTTGCGGCAGGCTTCCGAGTGGGAAAAAGGGACTGTCTTTGCCGAAGTGGAAGCGCAGCTGGAGCAGATATGAGACTAAGAAGAAAACAAGCCGGGAAATGTTTCCCGGCTTGTTTTCAGAAGTGCAGAGAAGCGATGCGCGCAAGTGCTTCGCGTGTGCGTTCTGTAGTATTAAAAGCGGTTAGGCGGAAATATCCCTGGCCGGCAGTGCCGAAACCGGAGCCCGGTGTGCCGACAACGTGTGCTTGTGTGAGCAGCTGATCAAAGAATGCCCAGGAATCCATTCCGTGCGGCGTTTTAAGCCAGACATAGGGGGAGTTGACTCCGCCATAGGCAGTGATTCCAGCCTGTTTCAGACCTTCCAAGATAATTTTTGCGTTTTGCAGATAGTGAGCAATGATAGCGTCGCATTGTGCCTTGCCCTCCGGTGTATAAATAGCGGCAGCGGCCCGTTGTACCGGATAAGAAACGCCATTGAACTTGGTTGTATGCCGGCGATTCCAAAGGGTGTGCAGGGAGTAGGAATTGCCTTGCGAATCCCACCCTGTCAGCTCTTTCGGGATGACGGTAAAAGCGCAGCGGGTGCCGGTAAAACCAGCAGTTTTGGAAAAGGAACGGAATTCGATCGCACAGCGCCGGGCACCTTCAATTTCAAAAATGCTATGGGGAATGTCGTCTTCTGTGATAAAACGCTCATAAGCAGCATCGAACAGCAGAAGAGCTCCTTCCTGATTGGCCCAGTCCACCCAGGTTTTCAACTGTGCTTTCGTCAGTACAGTGCCGGTAGGGTTATTGGGATAGCATAGATAGACGACATCTACTTTGCGCTTGGGTAATGCGGGGACAAATCCGTTTTGTTCATCAGTAATCAGATAGACAATATTTTTGAAACGACCGCTTTGCGGATCGAATTCCCCGCTGCGCCCAGCCATGACATTGGTATCGACATAGACGGGATAGACGGGATCGGTCACGGCCACAATGCAATCTGGAGAAAGAATATCTCCGATGTTGCCGGTATCGCATTTGGCACCATCGCTGATAAAAATTTCGTCGGCAGAAATGTCTACCCCGCGCGCTTGATAGTCGTGCTTGGCGATGCTCTCCCGCAGAAAGGCATATCCCTGTTCAGGGCCATAGCCATGGAATCCTTCGGCAGTACCCATTTCATCAACGGCCTGATGCATGGCTTTTACTACGGCAGGAGCCAACGGGCAGGTGACATCGCCGATTCCCAGGCGGATAATATCTGCTTCCGGGTGTTCCTGCTGATAAGCGGAAAGGCGCCGGGCGATTTCAATGAACAGATAGCTGCCCTGCAGTTTGGAAAAATTAGAGTTGATTTGAATCATAAAAACGATCACTCCTTTGCGGATGAAGTTGTATTCCCGGAATTAGGGAGAAATATAGAGGAACGTGCGAATGCCTTTTGAAAGGATAAAAAACATTTATGCATATTAATATTGCTATTTTAGCTTGAAATACGGCTTTATGCAATAAAAATGCAATGTATTTTTTTGAAAATTGCAATTTTTTGAAAAAATCGTGAAATGCAGCAAAAGAGTACCCGGAGTGGGGAATTTTGTGGTACACTAAAGAGCAGGAAATGCTTGTAAAACTGACAGGAGCGTTGGTATGAAAAAAGAAAATAAAGAATTGGCAAAAAAGAAAAAAGCGGCACAGCGCAAGCGGACCAGGGCAGCAAAGACGATAAAGACCATTTGCTGGATTGCGATTCCCTGCCTTGTAGTTGCGGCGATTGTAGGGCTCATTGTTTATGGGGAACTGCGTACAAAAGCGGATTACAGTGCCGGGTTGACAGAAGAAGGCTATATTGAAGGTGTTACCGCAACAGAGTATGTGCAGCTGGGCGATTATAACGCTTTATCTGTAAAGAAAAATGAGCTGATCAGTGAGCAGATGGTGCAGGAAGAAATCGACGAATATCTGGCTTCCAAGGCGACGCTCAATGAAAGCAGCACAAAAGTGACAGCTTCTGGTGATAAAGTCAGCATCGATTTTGTTGGAACAGTGGATGGAGAAACATTTGATAACGGAACTTCCACAGGCTATGTTGTGACAATCGGTGAAGGCACAATGATAGATGACTTTGAAGAACAGCTGATCGGTCATCGAGTGGGAGATAATTTTACGGTAGAGGTGACTTTCCCGGAAAATTATGAGCAGAATCAAAAATTGAGCGGTAAGGATGCGGAATTTGAAGTAACTCTGAAGGGAATTTATGAAGCACCTGAGCTGACAGATGCATATGTAGAGGAGAATCTTTCGGAGTATGCTTCTACGGCGGAAGAATATCGCACCTATGTGGAAGCGCAGCTTTATGAAGAAAATTTGCTTACTTTTGTGCAGGAACAGGTAGTAAGCAGCAGCAAAATCTCCGCACTTCCGCAAAAGTATGTTAAGAAATTGCGCCATATCTATCGCGCAGGGTATGAGATGGAATACAACTATTATAATAAACTCTACTATTCTTATGTAGGTTATTATATGTGGGATAATGTATATGATTATTACGGCATGACCAAAGATGAGTTCCAGGAAAAATTGGAAGCTGCAGTGCAAGACAGCGCGGAGTTTTATCTGGTTATGCAGGCAGTATTTGAGCAGGAGAATATGAGCATTTCCGAAGAAGAAGTGAATGCTTATATACTCAGCTCCGGTTATACGGAAAGCGAGCTGGAGGAAGCAGTGGAAGAATTCGGCATGGGTTACTGGCGGCAGAATACCATGGCTGATAAAGCACTGCGGTATCTGGCAGAAAAGGTTACGGTTTTATAAAGCATAAACGGAGTGGCGCTGAGGCACCGCTCCGTTTATGTGCTGTTTTGTCATACGTTTGCGTTGGGCAGCTGTTTTTGATAGACGCATTCCCGCGCCAGGGAATAACCGCAAGAGGCATACAGATGCTGGGCCGGGAAGTTTTCAAGGCCGGTGCATAACTGCAATTCGCAAACGCCTCGGCGGGCAAGCTCCGCTTCGGCAGCGGCTAGCAACGCGATAGCAATTCCCTGCCGACGGTATTCGGGAAGCACATATAATTCGCTGATGATCCCTGTTGGAGCGTTATAGCAAAAAGAGCGGCAAAGCTGCGCACAGCAAAAGCCGATGGATGATAGCTTCTCCTGGGCCAACAGAATGATTTCCTCATGGGGCGCGGAAAGAAAGGCGTGGATTTGTTTGGCTGAGTTGCAATTGTGGCCGTTGAACAGCGTATTCAATTGATATAGAGCTTCGGCATCCTGCGGTTGGGCAAAGCGAATTTGCATAAGACCTCCGAAATAAAAAATGTTTGGCTCAGTATAGCAAAGGAAAATAAAAAATACAAATATTTTCTGATATTTTCTGAAAATGAAAGGAAAAGACTTGCAATTATTTAGAGATCGTATATAATCTTAATTGAGAATATTTCCTGATAAGGAGGCTAATGATGCAGCCCTCCCGAAATACAATTCAGAAAAAGCTTGTTTATGAAGCGTTGCTTCATTTGGATAACCATCCTACTGCAGAGGAAATTTTTGCAGAAATAGGCAATACCCATACGCAGGTCAGCCGTGGTACGGTATACCGGATTTTAAACCAGCTGGCAGAACAAAAGGGAATTTCGCGGATTCGGGTGCCTAACGGAGCAGACAGATTTGAAGCAATAGTTCTTCCGCACTATCATATGCGCTGCAAGTGTTGCGGCCGGATATATGATATGCGGGAAGTTTCCCCTGAAGATATCCATATTCGAGTACCGGATACAGAGGAATATCAAATTACCGGTTACATGATTTTATTTGAAGGAATTTGCAGGGATTGTAGCGAATCTATATAAAAATGGAACGGGTAATACCCGTACATAAATAGAGAAAACAAGGTAAAAAGGAGAAAGGTATATGAATTTGAAGGGCACTAAGACAGAAGCAAATCTGCAGACCGCATTTGCAGGAGAATCTCAGGCGCGTAATAAGTACACCTATTATGCTTCCAAAGCTAAAAAAGAGGGCTATGAGCAGATCGCAGCTATTTTTGAAGAGACCGCTGCCAACGAAAAAGAGCATGCAAAAATGTGGTTCAAGCTGCTGCATGATAATGATATCCCCAGCACTGTAGAGAATCTGGCTGATGCTGCTGATGGCGAAAACTATGAGTGGACGGATATGTACGCTCAGTTTGCAAAAGAAGCAAAAGAAGAAGGCTTCGATCGCATTGCTTATCTGTTTGAAGCAGTAGGCGCAATTGAGAAAACGCACGAAGAACGTTATAGAAAACTGCTGGCTAACGTAGAAGGCGGCCTGGTATTCTCCAGCGAAGGAGATGCAATCTGGGAATGCAGAAACTGTGGCCATATCTATATCGGCAAGGAAGCTCCCAAGATCTGCCCTGTTTGCGCACATCCGCAGTCTTTCTTCCAGAAGAGAGCAGAAAATTACTAAGCAATATGAATAAAAAGCTGCATTTTATGCAGCTTTTTTTATATCTTATATTCAGTTTTGGATCCAAACGGAAGCACCGGGAAACGCAGTAAGGAAAATAACTGATAATAATCTTAAAAAATATTTCTATTTTTGCAAATGATATGTATAAACCATCCCTCCTGCTAAGGGGAAGCAGAGGTCAATCGGTCGAAAACATGGAGAAAATAAGCTGTATCTGCCCAAACAATGTACCATGGCAGGTGCAGAAAGCACTCGGCGGAAAAGGAGTGCTTTTTTTTTGCACAGAACAAGGAGGATGGATTAAAATGCGTAGCGATGAGAATGTGCAATAAAATCGAGAACGGGAAAATCGGGCTGGGAAAAAGAAAGTTTATTGGGGCAAAAAAGCGGTTATAAAATGGAAGGTGAGATATTTGTTATAAAAAGAAGAGGAGCAGAGACCGTCTTGTTTTTTTAATAAATACTTGATATGAAGTATGCCTTATCTGTTAATATAAAAATATGGAAGGATTGGGGAAATTATGAAACTGATTGGAAACCGGCAATTTTATAAAATGGTGCTCCGCGTGGCAGTGCCGATTATGGTGCAAAACGGTATTACCAATATGATCGGCCTGGTTAATAATATTACAGTCGGTCAATTGGGCACGGAGCAATTAGCTGGCGTGGCGATTGCCAACCAGCTGATTTCTATCTTTAATCTGTGCATTTTTGGTGCAGTTTCGGGTGCGGGCATTTTTGGCGCGCAATTTCAGGGAAAAGAAGATTACGAAGGCGTGAGAAACGTTTTTCGGCTAAAAGTTATTTTGATGCTGGTGTTGAGTGGCTTGGGCATTGGCCTGTTTGCCGGTTTTGGGAAACCGCTGATTTCTGCTTTTTTGCATGACAGTAGTGATGGCTCGAATCTGGCATTGACACTGCAAGAGGGATATATGTATTTACTGATCATGCTGATCGGATTTTTGCCTTATAGTTTAAGCCAGGCCTACGGTGGTACGCTGCGTGAAGCAGACCGGACGGTGGTGCCGATGCGAGCCAGCATTTATGCGCTGATTCTCAGTGTAGTGCTCAATTATGCGCTCATTCCTTCGATGGGAGTGGCAGGGGCAGCGTTGGCAACGGTGATTTCCCGTTTTGTGGAATTGGGGCTGAATGCATGGTGGACACATCGGCATCCGGAAGAAGTGCCTTTTGTGATTGGTGTGTATCAGACATTGAAAGTGCCGGGGCATTTGTGCCGTCAGGTGCTGCTCAAGGGAACTCCGTTGCTGCTCAATGAGACGCTGTGGTCGATAGGAATGACGCTTGTCAATCAGACGTATTCCTATCATGGTGTTGCCGTAGTAGCGGCGATTAATATGGCAACGACAATTGCCAATGTAGTCAATGTCCTCTTTAGCTCCATGGGAGCATCCATTGGCATTATTATCGGAAATATGCTGGGCGCAGGCGATATGGAGAAAGTCAAGGAAGCCAATGCGCAGATGATTACCTTAACGGTGATGATTGCTACCGGCGTTTGTGTTTTGATGCTGGTTGTCGGGCCGATTTTCCCGCAAATTTATAAAAATACCACACCGGAAGTAAGGGAACTGGCAAAGTGGTTTATTTGGGCAGAAGCTGTAGGCGCGCCCTTGCGAGCCTTTGTCAACGCCAGCTATTTTACGCTGCGCTCGGGCGGCAAAACGATTATCACCTTCCTCTTCGACTGTGGCTTTGTATGGTGCGGCAACGTGGTGGTTGCTTATGTGCTGACGCATTTTACCAATATGCATATTGTCCCCATTTATTTCTGCTGTAAAATGGTGGAGAGTATCAAATGCGTCATTGGCTATATACTGGTAAAAAAAGGCACCTGGATGGAAAATATTGTAGGCGGCAGCAAGGTACAGCTGGAAGCGGCGGAGGTAATCGAATGAATTGCCGGGTGCGGCCGGCCGAGCCTGTAGATTTGCAGGAAGTGCAGGAGCTTTACAGTATGTTGTTTGCACGTATGGCGGAATTGGATCCCTATGCCTGCCGTGCAGGGCAACAGGCAGAAGAATTCCTTTGCGGATTGATACAGGAACCGGATAGCGAGCTATTGCTGGCGCTGCAGCAGGAGGAAGTAGTCGGTTTTGCGGCGCTGAAAATAATGCAGACGCCACCGTATGCCTGTCTGCAGCCACACCGTTATTGCTACATTTTTGATCTGGCAGTACAGAAAAAACGGCGCGGCAAAGGGATTGGAACGCTGCTGCTCAAGGAGGCGGAACGCTGGGCAAGGGAACGGGGCGCGGAATATATGGAATTAGGCGTGCTGGAGGCGAATCAAGGTGCGCAGCGCCTGTATGCGCGCTGCGGATATTTGGGAGCTATGCGTACTTTGCGGAAAAGGATCGAATTATAAAAGGAGACTATGAAAATAGTCTCCTTTTTTTGAGAAAAAATCTTTTAATTTTGAGAAAAAAGCGTTTTGGCATGTGGCTTGAGCGCATATAGCAGGATCATGCCGAATATGCCGCAGGAAATGACCTCGCCCAAACCTACAGTCAGGAAGAGATACGGAAGTGCATCCGGGACGCCATAAGCCCATTTAAGAACCAAGGGAACGATGAGTGTATTGCTGAGAATGGGTGGAATAGCCGCTAATTTTTCATGTTTGCGCAGCAGATAGGTGAAAACAGCACCTAACAGAGTGGCAAGGCTTCCGAAGATGATATCCCAGATGGCGGCGCCGGTCAGTAAATTGGAAAGCAGGCAACCGATAAAAAGGCCGGGAATTGCCGCCGGTGTAAATGCGGGCAGGATGGTCAAAGCTTCGGAAATGCGCACCTGGATGGCGCCATTGGCCAGCCCGAAATAGTTGATGAGGTAGGTGAGCGCAGTGTACAGTGCGGCAATTAGCGCACCCTGCGTCAACAGAGCGAGTTGTTTGTGTTTCATAATAAAATCTCCTTTAGTTTTGTTTTAGGTGAGGAAGGTTTCGAACTCACCGAATGAAAATATAGCATACCTTTGCATAAAAGGCAAATATCATGCGGCAAAAATAGCAAAAAAAGAAGAAAAAATAGCTTTGCATATACGATGAAAGTGTATATTATTTATATATAACAAAAGTGTGGGAGGTGCATTTTGAAACGAGCAAAACTGATTTGCCTGAGCTGTCTGCTGCTGTTTTTGCTGAGCGCTTGCGGCAAAACAATGGAACAGGGCACCTGGCAGGAGGATACTTTTACCAATTCCTGGGCGCAGATTCGCTTTTCTGCGGAAGGATGCACCAGCCTGAATGCTGAGCAGATGCGGGAATGGACCAATGATGCAGAAGCTGCCGCTTATAATGATCCGGCACAGAAAATGAAATTGAAGGAGGCCGGCCTGTATTACGATTGTATTCTGCTGCTGCAGCAGGAGCAATGCTCGGTACAGCTGATCTATGAAAATCTAAGTGATTTGCCAAACGTCACAGAAGCGGAATATGCGCAAATGCTGATAGAGAATTTCGATCGGCTGACAGCGGCGCAATATACCTATGTCGGGGAAGAAGAAGCGAGCATTGGCGGGCAGGCATATATTTGCCATACCTGGGAAGTCAACGATAGCGTCATTCAGCGCATCTATCTGCGCCGACTGGAAAAAGCCATAATTTGTATTGCGACCTCCTGCCCGGAGAAAAGTACCAGGGTAATCGATGATTTCCTGCAAAGTATTACAGACCCTACGCAAAAAGAATAGCGTAAAAAAGCTTCGCAGTTTGCGGAGTTTTTTTACTTTTATAAAGAAATTATAAAAAAAATTAAGAAAATGATTGACATGCAATCATCTCATGTTATAATGAAGGTAAGAATACAGTTTCCAAATTTTATAGAATGATGGCAGCTTTCTTAGCATGGCATATGGTAGAGAAGGCGTGGCTTTGATGAGTAAAATTTGGAAACTGTATTTTTTATACTTATTTTATGGTTTATGCACAGCTGTATCCTGTAAAAACCAAAAGGAGGTATACGATGCGTTTGATTCGTTTGGAGGAATGCGGAAAAATATTTCGGCAAGGCAGCAGGCAGGTGGAGGCGGTATGCCCGACGACCATAGAATTTGAAAAGGGAATCCATTTCATATTCGGCAAAAGCGGCTCGGGCAAATCTACGCTGCTGCATATGATGGCCGGGTTGGAAGAACCAACCTCCGGCAAAGTATTCTATCAGGATAAATCCATTTATGAGGAGCAGGATCTGGCAAAACTGCACTGCCATGATTTTGGTTTTGTCTTTCAGGCTTACAACCTGATTCAGGAATTTACGGTGGAGGATAACATCACCCTGCCGCTGCGCTTCGATAAGAATAAGGATCGCTCGACCTTCCTGGAAGTAGTGGAGGCGCTGGATTTGGGGGATAAATTGAAGCGGCGGCCAATGGCACTTTCGGGCGGAGAGCAGCAGCGGGTGGCGATCGCGCGGGCGCTGGTCAACCGGCCCAATGTGATTTTTGCCGATGAGCCGACGGGCAATCTGGATGAGGAAAACGGCAGGATTGTGCTGGAACTTCTGATGGAACTGTGCAGCAGATACGGCGCCTCCCTCATTATGGTGACGCATGACCTGGATTTGCTGCGCTATGCGGAGCATACTTATCAGATGCGGGACGGAACTCTGTGCCGGCAGGATTGAGGAATTGACCGAATTAATAAAACGTGTATTTGCATCAGGCGAAAAGGAGGTGTCTCCCATGGGCTGGGTACCCGGTCGGTTGGTTAGCAAATGAGCTCGATTTATTAAAGAGAAAATTATGAGTAAAACGGCAAAAAGAATTTCGGTGATTTTGGCAGTGCTGTTGGTAATGGCTATGCTGATGACAACGGCGATGGCGATAACATTCCATCAGGGTGTGAGTTGGACGATCCCCGGAGCGAACCAGAGATCGAGAGAGCATTCATGGAAAGCGAAGGAAAGTGCAATAGTAGGAAAGGTGTATATTGATACAAAGGCGAATACCGTGCAGGTTGGTGCGGAAGACACCTTTTTTAAGGTCGCTTTAAATGAAAGCGGAGCTGCATGCAGTCAGGTCAAATGCAACCTCGGGTATCTTTCCCGTAGAGAGATTGCCATGGCAATTACGAAGGATCGAACTTATGCCACTTATTCTTGGCGAGTAGATCCCACGCTCAATACGGACATTGTGGATGGATTGACTAATATCTACAACAGATAAGTGAAATAAGAAGTTACACAGGCAGTTTTGCCTGTGTAACTTACTAAGTATTTTTGGAACAGGGAGGGAAAAATGTTAAAACAAGCGGCCAGTCTATTAAGCTATCGCAAAAAGAGTACCTGCCTGATGGTTACACTGATTGCAACGGCGGCATTTTTAATGATGAGTATTGCGCCCCTTTTTTCAGCAATACGGAATAAAATTTTTTCCGTATATGCGGAGCAACTGGGAATATACCATGGTATTGTTTTTGATATAACGGAAGAACAAAAGCAGCGCTTGGAAGAAAATCCGGTAATTGCGCGCATGGGCATCATCCGAAATTTTGGAAACTATCGGCTGGATTATACGGAACAAACTCTTACAGTAGGCAATTTTGATGAAGAAGCGATGGCTTTAGGCGCGATCTCTGTCACACAGGGAAGATTACCAGAAAGCTCTGATGAAATTGCTTTGGAAAACCATGTGCGGTATCAACTCCCGGAGGGGACGGATATTGGCTCGCAGATCTTTTTGCTGAAAGAAAATGGAGAGCGGGTAGGATTCACTATTTGTGGGTTTGTGAAGGATTACAAAGCGAACTGGAGTGAGCAGGATATTGTGCTCCCGGGCAGAACGGATTTACCCAGTGGCTTTTTATTGAATGGAGAACGGCTGCAGGGACAGGAAGTACTGGATGTACTTCTCTATTTGCATACAATCAATAAAATGGAAGCGCCGGAAAGTACATTGGTAAACTGTGTTTCCGGATTTCATCAGCAAGGAGAATACCTTTTATTTAATCATGGGCTTTATACAAATGTGGCAATGACAATGTTGCGGCCGATTCATACCTATCAAAGCATATTCACTTTACTGATTTTGCTGGGCGTCGGGGCGGCGTTGTATACTGCACTATTTTCCTATCTTCGACACTATGAAGATGTCGCCATGAAGCTGTATTCCCTTGGAGCAACGCATAGAGCTGTATGGGCGCGGCTGTTGCTATGGAGCGTTTTACTTGGGGGTACAGGTACTTTGCTGGGGTTTGGATTTTGCAGTGCTTTTTCTGTATGGGCAAAGCAAAATATAGGATACGGCATAGAATTGGTGGGGCGCTGGAAGGAAGTGGTAGTACTAATCGCCGTCATTTTGCTGATTACTGGTGTCTTCTTTTTCTGGAAAATACGTAAATTGGCGGATTGTTCAATTTCCGAGCAAAAACAGCAGACTAAAATCAGGGAATTGAATGGGAAAATAGACTTTTCTGTAGCATTGGCGGCAGAACATATTCGCAAAAACTGGAAGCAGTTGATTGCTGTTTCACTAATGATTGTCATGCTGCTTATCATCTTTTTTTGCATAAAGCATGATGAAGAACATCGAGGAATGGGATATGTTGGAGAATATCCTTTTCTGACTGCGTATAGTAAAGAGGGATCGGCACTGGTTTTTTATGGAGATTTTGAGTTTTTAAGCAAGGGACAGACATATGCGATCGAAGATGTAGAAAGTTTGCGTTCTCTTCCGGGGGTTTTAGGAATACAGGCAATGCATTATGGAAGTTCCGCCAATTTGATTTTCCCGGAAGAGGTCAGTGATTATACAAACTGGATTTATCAACAGACGACAACAACTGGTTTTGATCGAGATATTGCTTTGATTGCGGACGCGCCTAAAAATATAAAATCAACGCAAGAGGGGTATGGTATTATCGTGTTAAATCAGGAGGATCAAGAGCGATTCCAAATGCAGTATCCGTTCATTGATGTGGAAAAAGCGCTGCGTAAGGGTGCCGCAATTCTGTTCTGTCCAGACATTCAGATCGAAGACGGCTATGTAACCGCCATAGGAAATCGAACAATAAAAGCTGGTGATACGCTAAGGTTTGGTCGATTGCAGTCGGAGGCTTCATTTTTGGAAGCGACAGAAAATCCTGCTTTAATCACTTATACAGAGGAAACTTTAATCGCATCGGAAGTATTGAATCAGAGTTTTTATATGGACTGGGCCTATGGAAACGAAGAAATCGCCTACCAGATTACAATAGTTGTGTCGCAAGAGACTGCTAAGGCGACGGAATTTTTGTCCGGAATCAATAATTTTACTGTTTATCTGGAAAAGGATATCAGCGATGCGGATTACAAAAATGTTGAGGAGAGATTTAATCGAATCGCATTTTCTACGCAGGGGGCTCTCATTTCTAGATCAAAAGAGATAGAAGCATTCAATGATTTGTTACATGAGGCGACACGACTATCGTACACAGTGGTCTTGGGCGTCTTAGGTACATTTGCAGGGATTATCCTGGTTTCTGTGATATACGGCAATCTTTTACAGCGGCAGCGCATGTTCGGCATTTTGCGGGCGACAGGATATCGAAAAAGATATTTGTTTCAAGCAGTCTGGCTGGAGATGTTGGTCTATTGGGTGGTGATCGCAATACTCAGTTATCCAATTGCATTGTATGTGAATCATCAATTCTCTCTAAAAATTGTAGGCCCTGTGATGCAGGCGGCAGATCTGTGGGTGCTGGCCGGAAAAATCAGCGTTTTTTCCATAGGTCTGCTGCTGATCTTCACGCTGCTTGCCTGGCTGATTACCCGCAGCGTATTCAAGAAGAGTATTTCTTCCTGTATTCGTTTTGCGGAATAGAGATAGAGAAAGGACAAGAAAAACAGATATATCAAGAGGGATTCTATGTTCAAGCAGGCGTTTTCCATGATGTTCTATCGAAAAAAACAGGCTCTGATTGTGATATTGGTTATCGCATTGGTGATGTTTTTACTGCTCAGCATTTCTTCCGTATTTTCAGCAGTTCAGGATAGCACTTTTCTGGTCGCCATGGAAGAATATGGTGCTTTTCACTGCATCTATTATGACCTTGAGGAGCAGCATTTTGTGCAGCTGCGGGAAATAGCAGCTATCAGGGAAATCGGGATCATTGAGAACTATGGGAATTATCCTCTTTGCAACACAGAAGTGAATATCACACTGGGCAGATTTGATGAAACGGCGCTTGCTCTCGGCAGGCTCAAACTGTTGGAAGGGCATTGGCCGCAGCAGGAAGGCGAGATTGCCGTGGAAGAGCACGTGCTCTATCAGCTGCCGGCAGGAGCCGGCCTGGGCAGTACGCTGCGCGTACAGGCGCCGGGCGGAGAAATGCAGTATACGATCTGCGGCGTGATAAAGGATTATCGGAGCAAGTGGAGTGTACCGGAATATATTTATGAAGGCGTCAATGATTTGCCGGCCGGCTTTATTTATAACGGGCAGGGGCTCAACGAAAGCCCGGTGAAATCCGCCATGCTGTATTTCCATACATTGAAGATGCAGGATGATCCGTTTGGGATTGAGATAACCATCTATCATCAGCAGCTTGGTTTGGGAAATGACGGTGTGGATATATTCAATTTTAAATCAAATGAAAATCTGTATTCACAGATACAGGGGTTCCGTCTGCGGATGTCGCTGTGGTATGAAAAATATTTTGTGCTGCTCACTCTGGCAGGGGCCGGGATGATCCTCTATGGAGTGCTGTTCGGATATTACCGCAATTTCAGGGAAATGAGCTATACGCTGTATACCATAGGAGCACCCCGGTATACCGTGTGCGGATTGCTTCTGTTGAACAGCCTGATTCTGTGCCTGCCGGCGGCAGGGCTTGGCTTTGGGGGCACGGCCATTTTATCGGTTGTAATGAAGCGTGCGATAGGCAGCCGGCTGCCTCTGCTGCAAAAAGCCTGGCAGATAGGCATTGTGATACTGGCAGTGTTAGCCATTGCCGTCATTTATTATCTGTGGAAGCTGCGCCCCCTGCATGGAAGAAGCTATTCCGCCCGGGAGCAAGAGAAGCGCAGCAGCCGACGGAAAAAAGAAAAAGAGAGTGAAGAAATCGGCAAACATTTGCAGTTTGCTTTGGCGGCGCGTCATGTGCAGGCCAATTGGAGGAGGCTGGTGGCACCGCTGCTGGTGACAGCGGTATTGTTGACCATGGTTTTTTGTATACAATGGGATATACAGCAAACGGCGGCAGGATGGTTCAGAGAAGCGCCCACGTTCTCCTCTATGGCGGCAACACAGTGGGCAGAAGCTGATTACGGCCCCTATACCCTTTCGGCACTGCATCAGTTTTTCGATGGACAGCGCATCGATCAAATCGCTTCGCTGCCGGGCGTCTGGGAGGTATATAAAGGATATGACAGCAATGCACGCCTGGTGGTGCCGCGGGGGCAGGGAGCGTATTGGGAAATTTTTATGCAGAATAACGCCGGGGGCGGCATGTCTTTTCATGACCCGGCAGAAGTTCCATCCATTCCGCAGGAGCAGCGTGCGACGGGGTTTGGTTTTAACTTTATGGTGCTGAATGAACAGGAACAGCAATGGCTGCAGCGGGTATACCCGCAGCTGGAGGTGCAAAAGCTGCTGGCCGATAGGCAGGCAATTCTCTTTTGTCCGCCGATTGATGAAATATATTTTGAGGAAGATCAAGTTCATTTTGGGGAGTATTACAGCTCGGTGCCGGGTGGCGTTGTCTATAACGAGTCGGTAAAAGCAGGTGATGCGCTGCTGCTGGCCTGGCTGGAATCGGATTTGCCGCTCAATGAAGCGGTAGCCAATCCGGATCAGATTCGCTACCGGGAAGCGCAGCTGCCACTTTCGGCTGTGCTCAATGAGCCATTTTATATGGAACGGGCATATTCCATAGAGGATAAGGCTTATGAGCTGACCATTCTTCTTTCGGAAGAGACTGCCCGGCAGGTGGAATATATCAACGGCATCTTTGATTTTAAGGTGTATATGCATGAGGATATTTCCGAAGAGGAATACGCAGCGGTAGAAGAAGCGTTTAGCAGAATCGCGTATAGTATCAGCGGCACCAATAATTATTCTTCGAGGGAAGAGGAGGCGTTTTGGAAAAAAATGCAGTATGCGCATCAAACGGCCTTTGGCATCCTTTGCACAGTATTGGGCGGGTTTATCGTGATTTCATTGATTTCAACATTGTACGGTACACTACTGCAACGGCGGCGGATGTTTGGGATTCTACGGGCGAGTGGGCTGCGCAGGCGGCAGTTGTTTGGCATGATTCTGGCGGAATTGCTGGTCTATTGGATGGGAATGATCGTACTATGCTATGGGATCGTTTTGAGAGGCTGCTATCGGTTTTCCGTCAATGTAGTAGGCGTTTATATGGAGGCTGCGCATCTGTGGCCGTTGGCCGGAAAAATCGGCATCATTTTGCTGGGGGTGCTGGCGCTGTTTATGGGCATTGCATGGCTGTTAACGAATCAGATCTGGAAGCAGAGTGTGAGTGAAGTGATCCGCTTTGCGGAGTGAGCAAAACTACTGCATGGAAAGGAAGTATTTTATGAAAAGAAAACGTTTTTTGGCTGTAGGTATCATAGCACTGCTGCTGTGCAATTTATTGGCAGCCTGTGCAAAGCAGGAGCCTTCTTTGGAGGAATGGGAAAAAGCAGAAATTAAACGAATAAAATCCTATGTCGGCAGCGGCATGTATTACGATGCGCAGGGGCGAAGTTTTCAATTAATTGATGAGGGATTGTTTGAAAAACCGCTGGTCGTGCATTACTGGGCGACGCGTTCACCGATCAGTGTGAAAGGATTGGATGCTTTTCAGGAGGCCTATGAGAAATATGGAGATGAAGTGCAGTTTCTGATGATCAATGCATTTGATGGTGTTTCGGATACCATGGAAGACGCGGAGGAGCTGATTCGGGAAAAAGGATATACTTTTCCGGTATATTACGACCGCGCACAGAATCTGGGCAAATTGATGAGAGTAGAGCAATTCCCCTATACGCTGTTTATCGGGAAAAAACATAGATTGGAACATGTGCGCAATACGCAGCTTACAGCAGAAGAAATCAGCCAATTGATCGAGGAGATACGATAAGCATTAAATAAAAACAGGAAGTGAATTGGTGATATGCAGGAGTTAATGATGCAAAGAATGATTCGAATAGGAACAACGTGCTTTCAAAACTCCGCGCAGAGGATACCTATTATAAGGTTGCGATCAGTGCAGGCGGAAGTGCAGCAAGCCAGGTCAAGTGTAATTTGGGAACCCTATCGAGGAAATCAATTAGAGGAACATATTATGAAGGGCATGACGAGGGCACTTATGCCTGGCGCGTCGATTCCACACTCAATACAGATATTGTGGATGGATTGACCTATATTCACAGCTGAGCATTGCATAGGAGAGGCGGGGTGGCGAGCCACCCCGCTTTTTAACAAATGGTCTATAAATAGAGGCAGGAGGAAGTTAACATGTTGCGTCAGGCGGTTTCGTTGTTTACCTATCGGAAAAAGAGCTCAGGTTTATTGATTTTGTTAATTGCGCTGGTCGCATTTCTGATGATGAGCATTGCGCCGCTTTTTTCCGCCATTATTGATATCACTTTTGAGGGTTTTGTGGAGGAGACGGGAAGGCACCATGCCGTATTTTTTGACCTGACGGAGGCACAATTACGGCAACTTGAACAAACTGCGGTCGTCGATCAGATCGGTATCGTAAAAAATTATGGGAGCTATGCAATCAAGGGCACGGAATACAGTATTACATTAGGTAGCTTTGATGAAACAGCTCTTTCCCTGGGCAGCATCCGCCTGATGGAAGGAAGCTATCCGCAGGCGGAGAATGAAATTGCGCCGGAAGAATATATTCGCTATCTGCTGCCGGAGGGAGCAGGGGTCGGCTCGAAGATTATATTTGAAACGCCGGCAGGAGAAAAGGAATTTGTCATATGCGGGTTTATTGAAAATTACAGCGCGATGTGGAGTGGACTGGATGTTACAATTCCGGGAAAAAACGATTACCCCGCGGCGCTGCTTGCCGAGGGCGCAATGCCGGAGGCACAGGTAGCGACGGATGCGCTGCTCTATCTGCATACGCTAAACAAGCTGGAAGCCCCCAATCAAACCATTTTGCAGATTTCCAATGAAATTGGGGATCTTGATTGGAAATATATGGTTTTTAACGACGCGACCTATTGGATATATTATCCAATGATGATTTATTCGGTGAATTCCTACAAAAGCCTGTTTACTCTGCTGATTTTGCTGGGGTCGGGGGTTTTGCTGTATATTGCGCTCTGCTCCCATTTCCGGACTTATCAGCCGGTTGCACAGACTTTGGAGCAGTTGGGGGCATCGGATCGATATGTGCTGCTGCAGTTATTGCTGTGGAGCAGCATTTTGGCGCTCTGTGGCATTGCGCTGGGAATAATACTTTGCTTTGCGTTTTCCGGGATTACACAGCCGCTTCTGCAGATTTCCATCAACCCGCTGCATAAATGGCCGCAGATGATCCTTGTATTTGCGGGTGTTCTGGTGGTGGCAGTGCTTTATTATCTATTTGGTATTCAAAAGAGAAAATTGTGGAAGAGCAGAAAGCGGCAGAAAGAGGAACCGGCCATGACCATCCGCAAAGGAACGGTGGCGCCTCTTGCAGCGCACCATGTGCGGCAGAATTGGAAGCGCATGGCGGGCGTAGGGCTGTTGATAGTGGCGATGGTTACGGTTCTGTTTTGTACACAGTACGATCGGAAAGCGCGGTTAAGAGATATGCTGGAAGGGACTCCCTACCTGAACGCACATAGTGAAATGGGAGAACTGTTTGCCATGTATGGCGATTTTGAAATAGCATCCAAGAACGAATATTATGATTTGGATGCGGTCAATGCCCTTGGGGCATATGCCGGCATATTGGGGATAGTCAAAGAATACCAGTGGAAGCCGGCCAGCCTGATTTTCCCGGATACGCCAAGCGAATATTATAATCAACTGCAGCAGCATGAAATTATAGACCGGGAAGCGAAGGAGGTCACCGCGATCCCCGAAGGAATCCGCGCGGCGAGGGAAGGATATTCCTTCTATGTGCTGGACCGGTGGAATACGCCTTATTTTAAAGAAGCATATCCACAGGTCAATATAGAAGAGGATTTGGCTTTGGGCAAGGCGGTCATGTTCAGCATGCCTTTTGAAACACCCGGCGGAACGGTATCTGCGATCACAAATCGTGCGTTCCAAAACGGAGATACCTTGCGCTTTGGCATGCTGGAGGGTGGAGAAAGCTCCTTTGAAGAATTGTTGGCACACCCGGAAACGATTCAATATCGGGAAGAAACACTGCAGTTGACGCAGCATTACGATCAGCGATTCTTTTTGGATACCGGGTATGAAATAAAGGATGGCTGGGGGATTACCATTGTAATCACGGAGGAAACAGCCAGGACGCTGAGCTTTTTAAATCATGCGCTTTCTTTTCATGTTTATATGAAGCCGGATATTTCGGAGACAGAATATACGGAGATAGAGGAAGCATTTTACCGCATTGCCATGACCAGGCAGGGGGCGATGATCACTAACTATATGCAGGAAAAGGAGTTCGCGCAGCGGCTGACCGATGCGACAGGTGTCGCTTATACAGTTCTTTTTGCAGTGCTGAGTATATTTATTCTGGTGGCGTTGTTTACGATCGTATATGGCAATCTTTTGCAGCGGCAGCGCATGTTCGGCATTCTGCGGGCGACCGGGTATCGCGCACAGCAGCTGTTCAGAACGGTCTGGCTGGAACTGGGGGTATACTGGGCATTTATATCTCTGCTTACTTATCTGTTGGCAATGCCCTGTGTGAAAAAATTTTCCAAGGAAGTAACCGGAACCGTGATTTCGGCAGACGGATTATGGCAGGTAGCTGCAAAGACGGTTGTATTTTCCGGCGGACTATTGTTGATTTTTACGCTGCTTGCTTGGCTGATTACCCGCAGCGTATTCAAGAAGAGTATTTCTTCCTGTATTCGTTTTGCGGAATAGAGATAGAGAAAGGAAAAGAAAAACAGATATATCAAGAGGGATTCTATGTTCAAGCAGGCGTTTTCCATGATGTTCTATCGAAAAAAACAGGCTCTGATCGTGATATTGGTCATCGCATTGGTGATGTTTTTGTTGCTCAGCATTTCTTCCGTATTTTCAGCAGTTCGGGATAGCACCTTTCTGGTCGCCGTGGAAGAATGTGGTGCCTTCCACGGCATCTATACCTTGAGGAGCAGCATTTTGCGCAGCTGCGGGAAATAGCAGCCATCAGGGAAATTGATCGAGGATATTCGCAGAAGGAAGCGGTGGGTTTTCAAAAGAGAAGATAAAAATTTGCATTTACCGGATAGTATGGCTCGGGCAGACATGTTATAATAAAAACATAATAAATTATGATTCGGGTGGTGAATTGTTATGACGAATTTGGAACTCAAACAAAAACTGCAATCCGTTTTAACCAAAAGCGAAGATGGTAAATATGATCTTCTGCCGGTCTATGCAGATCCGGCTTTATTTGCCGAGATCGTGGAAGAACTGGCAGCCGGGTACGAAGGCCAGGTGGATTATGTGGTCGCCCCTGAAGCAATGGGCTGGGTGCTGGGTGCGGCGGTAGCCACCAAGCTGGGCGCAGGTTTTGCCGGTGTGCGCAAATTGGAAAACAGCGTGTATATGAATCAGGATATCTGCCGGGTGATCTTCATGGATCATGAGAAACAGCGCAGAAGTTTTGGCGTCCCGCTGAGCTGGGAAGCAAAGGAAAAGCGCGTGCTGATTGTGGATGACTGGATCAAAACGGGTAGTCAGGTGCAGGCACTGATCAGCCTGTGCGAGCGCTTTGATTGCCAAGTGAAGGGAATTGCGGTAATCGGAGCAGATAAGCGTGAGCTGATTCGCGAATGGCTCAACAAGGGGCAGCTCAAGTGCATCGATATTGAAGGATAATTAAAGAAAGCGTGCTTGTAAGAGTACGCTTTTTTGATTCCCGGGAAATAGGAATCCGAAGAGCATCAAAACGCAGAATGGACCTTTGCACGGCGAATATAGGCTTTGGTGTAAGGACAGGCAGCAAAACATTTGCCGCACATGGTTGTCCGCTCTCCCAACTTTTCTTCGGCAATATCACGGGCAATCTGGTCGCAGCGGTATACGTCTACCAGTTCAGCACGGGAAACCCCTGTATGCCAGAGCGTATTGGTGATAGCACCTGCCGGGCATATGTCGACACAGGAAGTGCAGCCTCCGCATCTGGATTCGAGAACGGGCTCTGCAACAGGAAACGGTGCATCCGTTAAAACGGCAGTCAAACGGATTCCGGAACCAAATTCCGGGGTAACCAGCAGAGCACATTTGCCAATCCAGCCGAGGCCTGCACGGGTAGCACAGGTCTTATAAGGAAGCGGCGTGGAAAAAGCGACCCGATCCCAATTGATATTCCTGCGGGAAAGGGCAAGCGCGCGATATCCTTCCTGCTGCAGCATCAGTTCTGCCGCATCGGCCATGGCATCCAATTGATGATTGATTTGGCGATAACAATCGACATATTCCTGCGTAGGGCCATTTGGAACTTCCTGCTCCAATACGTGAAGAGGCAGAGCTTTAGCGATCGCGATAACACGGGGGCAGCTATCGGGAGCAAGATCCGCCACATCGCCGACGCCTATCAGGTCGGCGCCCATTTCCTGCAAAAATTTGCGCAAGCGGTATTCCAATTGTTTCATCGGTGTTCTCCTTGGTTGCTTTATGCTAACTTGTCTTTATTATACAGGCTGAAAAAAGGAAAGGCAAGCAGCCGGAAATAAAGCGAAGGAAAAACAGTAGGAGGAGATGCATATCAAAGCGCATTTTCATTGCTCGGGATATGGCGAAATGCTATAATGCATTATGCGATATTTTTCGCAACTTTCAGGAAAAGAGATTTCAGATGAAAATAGAGCGCAATTATTATCGGGCAACAGTCAGCAAAAAAGCGGAAGCGTCAATTGAAAGTGGGCATCCGTGGGTGTATGCGGAGGAAATTACGCAAACGACCGGGCTCCCTGAAAACGGAGAACTGATGGATGTGGTAAGCCAAAAAGGCAAATATCTGGGGACGGGTTACTTGAGCCTGCATTCCAAAATACGCATTCGCATCATATCCAAAAATACAAATGATAAATTTGATGCGGCTTTTTACGAGCGCCGGCTGCGGCATGCCTGGGAATATCGAAAGACGGTCATGGGCAAGGATCTCTCTTGTTGCCGCATCATTTTCGGAGAAGCGGATTATTTTCCGGGGCTGACAGTGGATCTGTTTCAGGATGTATTGGTCACGCAAACATTGAGCGTGGGGATTGATAAATTGAAGCCGCTGTTATTTCCCATGCTATTCCGTATTTTGCGGGAAGATGGAATCCCGCTCAAGGGAATTTACGAGCGCAATGATGTAGCTATCCGTGAACGGGAGGGTTTGACACAGTATAGAGGCTGGTTCCCATTGGAAGGAATTGCAATACCGGAGAATACGAGGACACAGATTTGCGAAAACGGAATTACCTATACGGTGGATTTTGAAAACGGGCAAAAGACCGGCTATTTTCTCGATCAAAAATATAATCGCGCGCTGGTGGGAAAATTGGCAAAGGGCAAGCGGGTGCTGGACTGTTTTACGCATACCGGTTCTTTTGCGCTTAATGCGGCAAAAGGCGGTGCCGAATGGGTGACGGCTGTGGATGTCAGCCAGACAGCCATTGAAATGGCCAAGCACAATGCCTGCCAAAATGCGCTGGAGAAGCGAATGGATTTTGTAATCGCAGATGTCTTTGATTTACTTCCCCAACTGATTGCAGAACATGCAAAATATGATTTCATTATCCTGGATCCGCCGGCATTTACCAAAAGCCGCAAGACAATGCTCAATGCAATGGGCGGATATCGGGAAATCAATAAACGTGCTATGCAATTGCTGCCTCGCGGAGGGTATCTGGCGACTTGTTCCTGCTCGCATTTTGCCTCTGAGGCAATGTTCCAGAAAATGCTGGCCAATGCAGCGCGGGATGCAAATGTTTCTTTAAGGCAAATTGAAGTGCGGCAGCAGGGGCCGGATCATCCCATTCTCTGGGGTGTAGATGAGACAAACTATTTAAAATTTTTTGTATTTCAGATTTGCTGATGGTCGAGGAATGTTCTATGGCGTCAGAGGATTTTGGTATGGAGTATTGCCGCTTGTGCCCACGGCGATGCGGTGTGGCGCGCAGTGCATATGCAGGCAATGGCTTTTGCCGCATGGGAAGCCTTCCGATGGTGGCGAGGGCGGCGTTGCATTTTGGCGAAGAACCGTGTATCAGCGGAGAACGGGGCAGCGGTACTGTCTTTTTTTGCGGCTGCCCGCTGCATTGTGTCTTTTGCCAAAATGGACAAATCAGCGGGGAGCAGCCACAAGTGGGCAAAGTGATTTCTATTGAGCGACTGCGGGAAATTTTTATGGAACTGAAGGCAGCCGGTGCGCACAATATCAATCTGGTGACGCCTACGCACTTTTCGGCGGCCATAGCGCAGGCACTGGAACAGCCGGTGGGGCTGCCAGTAGTATATAATTGCAGCGGCTATGAACGCATAGAGGTGTTGCGGCAACTGGAGGGGAAGGTGCAGATTTATCTGCCGGATTTTAAATATGCCCTAACGGAGCCGGCGAATCGCTATTCTCACGCTCCTGATTATCCGGAGACAGCGCAGGCAGCTATTCTGGAAATGTACCGACAGGTAGGGCCTTATCGCCTGGATGAGGCAGGGATGCTGCAAAGCGGATTGCTCATTCGGCATTTGGTGCTGCCCGGAAATTTGGAAAATACCTATCGTGTTATTGATTGGGTGGCGCGGCAATTTGCGCCGGGAGAAATATTGTTCAGCTTGATGAGTCAATATACGCCCTGTGTCGCAACGCCCTTTGAGGAATTGCAGCGCACTTTGAGTGTGCAGGAATATGAAAAGGTCAGTCAGTATCTTTTTGACTCGGGAATTGAAGATGGCTTTGTGCAGGAGCTGGATTCGGCGACGCAGGAATTTATTCCGGATTTTGATTTGACCGGAATTTGACAAATTTTATGCAAAAGAGAGAAAAGTAAATGCTTTTCTCTCTTTTTTTGTTAAAAAACTATGAACTCTATGATATGATAGATAAGAGATTGGATTTGAAATTAACAAGGAAAGAGGTATGTTTTATGAAAGAACGAACAGAACCATCTCTTGCCCCGGGTGTGCCTGACGAATTGCCGGCGAAAGAACGGCGCAAATGGAGCTTCCGTTTTGGCGCGGTAGAGTTTTTCTATTGGTTTGCATTGGCGGCCAATAATTATCTGACGATCTTTTTGGAATCCCATGGATACAGTGTGGCGCAAGTGAGCCTGATTAACTCGGTGAACTCGGGCGTGGCGATTATTTCTACTCCTCTTGGAGGAACCTTTGCCGATAAACTGCGCTCTTCCCGCAAGGCGCTCTCCATCTGCCTGGTCTGTATGGTAGTGATGTTTATTCTGATCCCGCTTACAGCCGATATGCACCTGTTTGGCTTCCCGGTTATGCTGATTTTTATTGTGCTGGGGCAATTTTTCCGCGGACCGACCTGGCCGCTATTGGATACGACGGTGATCAACGGCTGTAATAAAACAGGTTCTTTTTATGGGTTGGTGCGCTCGGCAGGATCCTTCTCCTTTGTGGTCATGAACCTGGTGCTGGGCGCTGTGATTGTAGAAGAGAATTCGTATTTGACTTTTTATGTGCTGGCAATTTTCCTGTTGCCGTGTGTCTATTATTTATATAAACTGCGGGAAGTATCTGACAGTATGCAGATACACAGCAAACCGATTTCTTTTCGGGAAATGCCTTTCGGGAAATTATTTAAAAATCCCTATTTTATTGCATATGTAATCTTTTCGATCGCACGCTATATTCCGGAAACCTGTGTCGGCACATTTCAGCCGTATCTGGTGAAAGAGGTAGGCGGTAATATGGCGTTGGTTGGTTTTATTCAGGCATATCGTGCTTCTTTTGAGATTCCGACGCTGCTGCTTTCCAACAAGCTGGATAAGCGGATGTCCTACCGTACCATGGTAATTCTTTCTGCGGTATTTTATGGCGCGCAGGCATTGCTTTACGGCGTGGTAGATTCCTTTGGCATGATGATTGTTGTTACAACACTTTCCGGTATAGCCAGTGGTTTTACACAGGCGGGAGCGGCGCGTTTTGTATTGACGCTGGCGCCGCGGGAGCTGCAAGCAACGGCTCAGACCTTGGTTGGTTCGACGATGTCCATTGCCGGCATTATCGGAGGCATGCTGGGTGGACTGATGATTGAATCCATGGGCATCCGCAGCTTTTATATAGCTACGGGGTTGATGATGGTGGCGACAGTAGCGCTGTATATGCTGAGCTTCCCCTTTATTCGCAAAGTGATGAAACGGGAATTTGTGGATTACAGTAAAGTCTACTAAGGAATGATAAAAGAGAGGCCTTTTCTTGGAAAAGACCTCTCTTTTATTGTATAACCGCCTCAGGAATTGAAAAATTCCGGAAATTTAAGTTTTAAATATTGCTTGATAACAGTGACACAGTTATCTACTCCGACGCGGGCACTGTTGAGCGTGAGGTCGTAATTGACCGGATTTGTCCAGTAATTACCGCCGGTATAATATTCATAGTAAGCGGCGCGATACTGGTCAGTTTTGGTGATGGAAAGATTGGCTATATCGCTGCTGACCTGCATCTTTTTCATGATGCGGGGCAGGCAGAAGGAACGCGGTGCTTCGATGTAGACGCTGATTACATGATCGCGATCTTTCAATACCCAGTCGGCGCATTTGCCGACAATCACGCAGGATTCCGTATCGGCCAGCTGCTCGATAATCTGCTTCTGTATGGCGAACAGATGATCGTCGGAGACAAAGGTTTCTTCGGCTTTGGGCTTCAGGGAACGAGGCAGTCCACGCAGCAGGCCGGAGTATTTATCTTTGCGCAACCGTTCGTTGACTTCGGCAAATAGTTGCTCATCGAGACCGCTCATTTGAGAAGCAAGCGTGAGAATGCGATTTTCATAGCAGTGGATTCCCAAATCGTGCGCCAGCTTGGAAGCGATTTCCTTGCCGCCGCTGCCAAAACCTCTGGCGACAGTGATGACGAAATGATCCGACATATTTATGCCTCCTTTGTTGATAGGCTTTCAACTGTTTCGCGAATGATGGTGACCGCTTTATCGCAATCATCCTGATTCAGAATCAACGGCGGAACCATGCGGATGATATGTGCACCGATGGCGGTAATCAACAACTTCCGTTCCAGGCAGCCATGCTTGACATCGACGCCGCTGATGGTATCATCGAATTCCACACCAACCAGCAGCCCTTGACCGCGCACTTCCCTGACATGGGGGAGGGTGCGTAATTGTTCCATGAAATAGGCTCCCATTTTTTTGGCGTTACCTGCTAAATCCCGATCCAACAGTTCACCGATTTGTGCCAGAGAAGCGGCGCAGGCAACCGGATTGCCGCCATAGGTTGTGCCATGCGAACCGGGTGTAAACGCTTTTGCAACCTCAGCTTTAGCGCAGATGGCAGCAATGGGCATGCCGCCGCCCATGGCTTTCGCCATGGAAACGATATCCGGCAAAATACCATAATGCATATAGGACATCACAGCGCCGGTACGGCACCAACCGGTCTGTACCTCATCAAGTAATAGCAGAAGTCCCTTTTCATCGCACAGCTTGCGTAAGCCGGTAAGAAATTCCGGGGTGGCAGGATGTACGCCGCCTTCGCCCTGTACCGGCTCTACCATGATGGCAATGGTGTTTTCACTGACGGCATCTCGGAAAGCCTGCAGATCGTTGAATGCTGCATAACGGAACCCAGGCGTCATATCACCAAAACCGAGCTGACAGGCGTTATCCGGCTGGCCGGTAGCGCTCATGGAACCGAAGGTACGGCCGTGGAAAGACATTTTTGCCGTAATGATTTCATATTTATGAGGCCCATATTTTTCCACGCCGTATTTGCGGGCCATTTTAATCATGGCTTCATTGGCTTCGGCGCCGGAATTCTGGAAGAAAATTTTATCCATGCCGATGGTGGTACAAATCTTTTCAGCCAACAATGCTTGCGGAATGGTATATGGATAGTTGAAAGTATGGATAATATCGCCTACCTGTTCGCGGATGGCAGCGACTACTTTCTCATTGCAGTTTCCGGCACTATTGACGGCAATGCCGGCATAGAAATCCAGATAAGGTGTGCCGTTTTCATCATACAGGTACATATCTTTGGCCGTTTCGGCAATAAAGTCAAAACGCTCATACGTTTCAATCATGTATTTGCTGACTTTTTCTTTCAATTCTGCGGCGGTGAGGCCGGTATCTTTTAATCGCATATAGATTCCTCCTGTGATCCGTTGATAAAGCGGGATAAAAATTCTTTAGTTCTGGGGTTGCGGGGATGAGTAAATAATTGCTCGGGAGTATTGCTTTCGACGATAACTCCCTGATCCATGAAAATGGTTTTTGTGGAAACATCTTTGGCAAAAGCCATTTCATGAGTGACAATCATCATGGTCAGCCCTCCCCTGGCTAACTCTTTCATGACGGCCAGTACTTCTTCTACCATTTCCGGATCCAATGCGGAAGTGGGCTCGTCGAAAAGCAGTACCTCAGGCTCCATGGTAAGGGCTCGTGCAATGGCGACGCGCTGCTTCTGGCCGCCGGAAAGCTGGCCGGGTTTGGCATGAATATACGGAGCCATACCTACCTGTTTTAAATAGCGAATAGCCGTTGCTTTTGCTTCTTCTCTGCTGCGTTTGAGGACATAGAGGCTGCCGGCCATGCAGTTTTCCAGGACCGTCATATTATTGAAAAGATTGAAAGACTGAAATACCATGCCGACGCGGGAGCGATAGTTGTTGACTTTTTTCTGGCTTCCACCGATTGCCTCTTCGTGAAATTGTATGCTGCCGCGGCTGGGAGTCTCCAACATATTCACACAGCGAAGCAACGTAGATTTTCCTGAGCCGGAAGAGCCGATGATGCAAATGACCTCTCCCTTTTCAATGCTGAAATCGATATCTTTCAATACTTCGTGATTGCCGAAAGATTTTCCTAAATGCTGTATATCAATAATTGCCATAGTATTTTCTCCTTAGTCGGGCATATATTCCACAGCCAATTCGTAGTCTGCCTTGCCCTGCATTTTCTTTTCCAACAGGCCAAGCAACTTACTGGCGACATAGCAGAGCACAAAATAGATGAGCCCTGTAATCAGATAGGCTTCGAAATACCGGTAATAAACATTGGCGGCAGTTTTGGTAGCGAAATACAATTCGCCTACTCCGATGACGTTGAGCACAGAGGTCATTTTAAGGTTGGTAATCAGCTGGTTGCCCATTTCGGGGATTAGGTTGCGGAAGGCTTGCGGTAAAATGACGTGCAGCATGATCTGGAAGTGTGACATTCCCATTGCCTTGCCACCTTCAAACTGTCCGGGATCAATCGCTGCAATACCGCCGCGAACCGATTCTGCCATATAGGCACCGGTGTTGAGCAGTGTGACAAGAACCGCTGCAGTAAAAGGAGGAATTTTTACGCCCAATGTGGAAAAACCGTAAAAAAGAACCATGGCCTGAACCATCATCGGTGTGCAACGGAAAATTTGTACGTATGTAGTGCTGATAGTCTTGAATATCCAATAAAAAAAGCGCTTGATAAAGCCGTCTTCGGAGGAAATCGGTGTGGAACGGATGATGCCCAGTGCAAAGCCCAGCAGGAAACCAAGCACCGTTCCCAAAATTGCAATCTCCAGCGTAACGAAAGTGCCGGTGATAAAGTTGCGCCCGTATTCCTCCAATATAGTAATGATCCATTGTATCCAGTTTTTTTCCATAATGCGTACTCCTTAAAAAATGTACATAGGAGCCGTTAAAAGCCCCTATGTATATTTTTATGATTCTATTGTTGTAGCGGACAAATCTGTTTCTGTCGTGATTAATCGCCCAAAGGCTGTACTTCGATGGCAGTATTCATCAGCTCTGCCATCTTTTCTTCGTCGAGGCTGATGGCAACCAGGGCATCGTTTAATGTTTTCTGCAATGCGCTTTCTCCTTCTTTTACCGCAATACAGATGTTAAGCGACGTTCCTTCAGGTACCGTAAAGCCATCCTCGGCCGGCAACTTTATATAGGCAATGTTATCATTGGCTAGCGTTGCGGAAAGCGCGGTGGGTTCATCCAGAATACCGCAATCGGCAGTCCCCATAGAAACGGCCATGACGACCTCTGCGGTTGTTTCATAATAAGTGAGCTGCTCAACTTCCGGAATCTGTGGCACATAATGCACCCAGGAAGTACCGATCTGTGTCGTGCAGGAGGCACCGGTAAAGTCGGAAAGTCCGGAAGCATTTGCATAAGCGCCTTCTTTATTGACGATAATGACGTTATCCCGCACATAATAGGGCTCCGTAAAATCGACGCTCTGGTCGCGCTCGGTGCTATAGCTCATACCGGCCAGTATGATATCGTAATCGCCTGCATTCATGCCCAATACAATGCTGGACCACTCAACTTTATGAATTTCCAGATCCATATCCAGCTCTTCTGCCAACAGTTTGGCAACCATGATATCATAACCGTAGGCATAATCATTTGTGCCGTAAATCGGTACGGCGGTATCGCCATTGGCGACTTCCGCTGTGCTCTGTGTCCAGTTAAAGGGGGCATAAGCGCATTCCATGCCAATTCTCAGAACGCCTCTCTCTTCCGTTGTGGAAGAAGGAACCAACGAATCACTTTTTTCATCTTTGGGAGTGCCGCTGCAGCCGGTTAATATAGCTAAAACCATCAGGATTCCTGTTAACAGGCAAACCATTCTTTTTGCAAACTGTTTCATACCATTACCCTCACTTCAAATTTTAAATTTATTTAAACGTATTCTGCAGATACATAAAAGACAAATTGCATTTTTTAATAGTCAAAAAGGCGTCAGAGAACCTTAAGAAGGGTTCCTCAAACGCCTTTGTTGATGTGGTTAAGTTTACTATTCGAGAGGGTGTTTGTCAATAGAAAATTTATATCTTTTGCAATTTATTTTTTTAAATAATTCATTTTTATAAAAGGAAATCCGGAATATAGGGGGAATATCTCCTAAAAATGAATACAAAATCTATGAAATTATTCATTTTTGAGAGGGCTCGGGAGGAGCGACCAATGGATGCAGAATGGCGTCAAAAGCGGGAAGTGCTCGACGCAAATTAACCGGACGACCAGAATTTCCCAAAAAACAATGCAGAGATTCACCTTCGGCATACGGTTCGCCGCTTTGCGCATCCAGCATCTGATAATGAACGCATGCCCGGACGCCATTGTATTCTGCCAGAGAAACCTGCAGGCACACTGTGCTGCCAAAGGAGAAGGGGCGATGATAAGAACAGGTGATCTGTATGACCGGAGAAGATATACCCTGCTCTTCCAATGCATCATAACCGAAGCCCAATTCTGCCAGCCAGGCAACACGTGCCTCCTCCATCCAACGGAAATAGTTGGAATGGTGCACTACCCCCATGCGGTCTGTTTCATAGTATTGTACTTTGTGTAAATAAGAATAAATCAATGTTCATCACCATAATAGAAAGAAATATTGCCATGCTGATAACGCTTGCAGGGCAAGGGGCGCTCCGGAGCTTCCGGAGTAAGGCTGCCGTCCAGCAAAGCTTGTGTGGCAGAAAGAACTTGTTTTATAATATCCTGCGGCAATTCCAGGGAAAAATGAGATGGTAAAATGCATCGAATAGGCAGTTCCATAGATTGCAGGCGCTCCAACGAAGCGATCATGGCCGGAAGGCAGCGATCGCTGCCGAACATATAAATGGGGCCAAACTGGATGGTATCTCCGCCAATGAACAGGCCACGGCTGCGCTCAAAAAGGGCAATGCTGCCGGGCGTATGACCGGGCAAAGCGATGATCTCCCAACGGCTGCTCCCGAGATCGATGCAATCGCCGTCAAAAAGCGGTTGCGGGCGGTGAGAAGGCGCAGCTTTCTCGTAATAGCGGTGCATTTCAGCAGGATGCATGAAAGTCAGATCAAAACAGGCATTGGCTCCTATATGGTCGCCATCTGCGTGCGTATTGACGACGAAAACGGGTTTATCGGTCAATGTGCGGATGAGCGCAGGTAAATCGCCGCCACCAAAACCGGTATCCACCAGCATGGCACGGGATTCTCCCTGAATCAGAAACATGCGGACGCCGTTCTCTTCGATGATGGTAAGATCAGGCGCAAATAAATGCGTGGAATAAGGTTGTTGCATATAGACTCCTTTCAGTAAGCAGAGAGGGACTGTGCTTCATTCAGAAAAATGGGATTGCTCCAGGCGGTATGTCCAAAAGCATCCGAACATCTGACGCGCACGTAACTTTCATAGCCGTTTAACCGATATTCGCCATGCGTCAGAGTATCAACGGGAGACGGGCTGAGGCAGGAACAACCGTCGTTGATGTGATTGCCGGCGATAAAATCGATGCGGCAAACAGGGCTGCAATCGACGTAAGCCACTCCCTTGCGGATGCCCCAGTCAAAAATCTGCGGGCCGGAAGAGGCATAGAAATTTCCGTAAAGCATATTTTGCACGATAGCTTCATGCGAAAGCTCCGGAGATTTCACCATGATATATCCGCCGAATGTATCGGGAAAAACGCCTTCGTTGTGGTTATCGTCGGCTGCGAAAGCAAAAAGACGCCGATCCTTCCGAAGAAAGCTATCCCAATGCAGTTCATCGTAACCGGTATAACTTTCGTTGACGGTACCGTAATTATAAATTTCCAAGGCCCACAGCCCTTTCGTAGAGAGAAACTCTGCTTCTTCGACTCTTGACCAGACAGGATGGCTGTAAGTAACCAACATACCGCGGGAAGAGAGCGAGTCTGCCAGCTGTTGGGCAACTTTGGCGCCATCCCAGGTGCCGTAATGTCGAAGGGCAGGAAGCTCCTCTTTATGGTGAAAGAGCGGCTGAGAGGCTTGAGCCTGCATTTCGGCTGTCCCAAGAATGCCATGCATATGATGCACTTTTTTGCGCAGCTTGCCATCGGCTTCAACCAGAACGGCAGAAGCTTCTATTCCGGGCAACAGGATAAAATCCTCGCGATTGAAACGCGAACGATAATCGCTATAAATATCATGATCAGAGAGGCAGAGGAAATGATAGCCGTGGCTTCGGAACAATTCCACTGCCTGAGCAGGCGACAGGCAACCGTCGGAATCAGTGGTATGACAATGAAGATTGCCTTTGTACCATTGACCGGTTTTACTAAATCCGCATATGGAAAGTGGATTCATGAATGGCAACTCCTTTGAGAAAACTGCCTGTTGATTTCACGGAAACCATGCGGAAAAGAATGAATAAAGGCACCGAAAAACAGCAGTTTTTCTCAAATATATCACAGAAACAGCGGAAATGCAAAAAGGTGGAATAGCTATAACAAAGCTTTTTTCTTGAATTTCAAAAGAGTTATGATATAATAAAAGTAAAGCGAATAAGAGGGAATTGAGATGTTCGCGAAAGCTTTTCCCGATAGGGAGTTAGAAATTTTAAGAGGAGGAAATTTCATTATGGAATTGCCAAAAGTAAGAAAATTTGCTGCCATTATGGAAGCAAGAACCGATGAAGAAATCGGTGGTAAAGTAAGAAACGTACATGTGGCGGAAATCCATGAGGAGCCGATGCCTGAAATGGGTCCCAAGGATGTCATGCTCAAAATGGAAACCTGCCAGATCTGCACGACTGACTATCAGCATTGGCTGGGCTTGAGAGAGCACCAGGGCTTCCCCATGGCTGGCGGCCATGAATGGTCGGCTATTGTCATTGCCAAGGGCGAAGAAGTAGTCAGCCTGAATGTCGGCGATCGTGTCGGGCCGGTACATGGCGGCTGCGGCGAATGCGTCAATTGCAGAAGAGGTCATTCTTTTGCCTGCACTGCAAAGGCTAAAAAGAGAGGCCCCGTAAATGGCTTCCTTGGTGGCCGTGGTTTTGCAAACTATGGTGTGGAACCTGAAACGGCTCTTGTAAAGCTGTCCAACGATCTGGATCCTCAGGTTGCAGGGTTCATTGAACCGATTGCTACCTGCGTATGTGGTATGAAGAGACTGCGCGTGCAGCCGGGCGAAACGGTTGTGATTATCGGCGCCGGCACCATGGGCATTGCCAATGCACAGGTTGCACATGCGTTCGGTGCAAGAGTAATCATTTCCGAACTTTCTCCGAAGAAATTGGAGAGAGCAAGAGCAATGGGCTTTGCGGATGTTATTGATGCTACCAAGGTAGATCCGGTGGAAGAAGTCATGCGTCTGACAGACGGTTATGGCGCAGATGCCGTAATCGCGGCAGTTGGCCTGGGTGTTGCTTATAAGCAGGGTTATGCAATGCTTAAGAGAGTGGAAGGCAGATTCCTGCTGTTTGCAGCTGGCTATCCGAAGCCTGAATGGGAAATCGATCCCAATGAGATCCACTATCGCCGTATTGAGATTATCGGCACGATGAGCGGTGATGTGGCAGACTTTGCAGATGCAGCATTCATGATCTCTCATAAGATCGTTGATCCCAGCTATTCTTTGGAAAGCCTGGGCAAGATGATCCCGTTGAAAGATATCCAGCAGGCATATATTGCAGCAGCTACGCCCGATGCATATCGTGTGACGGTGGATTTGCAGAAAGTGTAAGTTAAGTATAAGGGAAAAACCGCAGATAACAGTCTGCGGTTTTTTTTATTTCTTAGTTGCAGAATAAAAAAGATATAGAGCAGTGCACAAGATCAAAGCCAGAGTGACTCGGTGCTTTTCTTTGCCGAACAGGCTTGCTTTGTGCAGGCTAAGGAAGCGATTACCCAGATAGATGAGTATGCTGCAAACAGAGAGCATCAGTGCCGTAATGCAGAAGGCAGATAGTTAGATATTGGGCGGCCAGCCATAAAACAAGGCTGTCAAAATTGGCCGGCAATTCCAAGAGCCAGATAAGAGGGGAAAAGCAATAACAACCAAACGGAGAAAATTCCATTATGCAAGGTATCCGTTCGTTTTTGCATATTATGTGCCTGATCGAAAAAAGAAAAAATGCAGAAATATGGGATATTTATAATATAGAGTATGGAGAATGGCACGATGTTGCTTTCTGAGAATGGATAGAATCGACAAAGAAAGGCAATATAAAATATAAAAATTAATTTTTGTTTACAAATATTCACAAATTATCTAAGGAGAAAAAGCAGAGAGCGGGATATAATAAAAAACGAATTCAAAAAGGAAACAATATAAAATTGGAGGAATGATTATATGGATAAATTTTATGGAGCAAAACCATCAGGCGGCGCGGGAAAAAAAGTACTGACTGTTTTGCTGGTCCTGGCTATGGTGGCTGTCGTTGCATTCTCTTCTATTGGCATTTATAAATTGATAGCGGAGCGGAACGGGCAAAATGAACCGGAAATTTCTTCCGAGCAGCTTTCCGGAGAGCAGCAATCCGACGAAACGAAAACGAATGAAGGAACCATAAAAATTTCAGGGTATGATTTTGATATAGCTCCTTCTCAGGTGGCGGCAAAAGTCATTCCCTCGGTTGTTTGCATTCAGAACTACCAGCAGACACAGAGCAGATATCCCTTTGCGCAGACTCTTTCAGGAGATAAGCAGTTGACGTTGGCAGCGGAAGGTTCGGGGATTATCTATACGGAAGAGGGCTATATTATTACCAATGCCCATGTGGTGGCTGATAGTTCGCTTTTGAAGGTAGTGCTGGATAATGATGAAATCTATGAAGCAACCTTGGTGGGAGTAGATGAGGATACCGACCTGGCTTTGCTTAAAATTGAGGCGGATGACCTGACGCCTATTGAAATCGGTAATTACAGCGAGTTGGCGATTGGCGATTTTGTGATGGCGGTGGGCAATCCGGGCGGATTGGAATTCTCCAGCTCGGTGACATTTGGCATTGTTTCGGCAAAAGACCGTCCGCTGGATATTGACGGCGGCTACACCATGAATACGATTCAGACAGATGCGGCGATTAATCCCGGAAACTCTGGCGGCGCGTTGGTGAATATGGATGGTCAGCTGGTGGGTATCAACTCTGCCAAATATGTGGCGACCGGTTATGAAGGGCTGGGCTTCTCTATTACAATTGACGAAGCACTGCCAATTATAGAAGACTTGAAGGAGTACGGAGAGGTCAAAGGAAGAAGCCGTTTGGGAGTCAGCGGTATGATGATTGACAGCCTGGTTGCCAACCGTTATGGCCTGAAAGAGGGCTTTTATGTCAACGAAGTGACGAATGCCAATGCCGGGACACTGGTTGCCGGAGATGTTATTACGGCGATAGATGGTACGGCTATTGCCTCTGAATCGGATATTAAAAACATATTGCAGAAAAAAGAGGCAGGCAGTACTGTGAATATTCAATATTGGCGCAATGGCGGATATCAGGAAACGGAGCTTTCTCTGATCAGCGCAGATACTCAAACGGATTGAGGGGAAGGCAAGTCAGTGATACAGAAATGGTAAAACGAAAATTAGGGAAATGGCGTGATTTAAGTCACGCCATTCTTTTTTTATCAGTTTATTCAGTGAGATAACATTGCGCGATCGCATCATGATTGATGCGGCTGGCAAATGATGTTTTTTGACATGACTGTTTGGGCTTATATCTCCATGCCCGACGGCTGTTTTTTGCCGAAGCACAGTCGAAAAATTTTTATTTTTTCATGCTGTATACGAAAGTATAGCTAGCGCTGCTATATCAAAGAGGGACCCTGCAGAGTCAGGGGCTACCCCCATTTCGAATATGTGGTTCTCTCATCAAAAAAGCATCTCAAATGCCATGGTCACATACAAAAATCCCGAATAAAACGCATTATAATTTTTTTCAAAAAACTATTGACAAGAAAAAAACATGGCGTTATAATCCTACTAAACCGAGCGGAATGATAGGTTAATTTGAGCAAGGAGGGCGAATTGAGATGAAGAACGTATTCTTTGAACTGTTGAGGACCAATTTCTACTGTGAACGAATGTCGAACTCCCGGGCTGATGAGATGGCCGGGCACTTTGGTGAGCCCTTTGTTCACGTGAATTTTTCATAAGTGAACCTCTATTTGGCCATACGCAGTCCGGGAGCAAATCTGCCCCGGCTTTTTTCGTGCCAAAATCAATGAAAACAAATCTTCAAATAATTCAAATAATTTTAAATAATGAAAGAGGTATATATTATGAGCAAGTATAAATTTGAAACCCTTCAGCTCCATGTTGGTCAGGAGCAGCCCGATCCCGCCACCGACGCTCGTGCGGTGCCTATCTATGCAACCACTTCCTATGTGTTCCACAACTCCGCCCATGCTGCCGCACGTTTTGGCCTGGCTGATCCGGGCAATATCTATGGTCGCCTGACTAACTCCACGCAGGGAGTATTTGAGGAACGTATTGCAGCGTTGGAGGGTGGCGTGGCCGGTTTGGCTGTAGCCTCTGGTGCCGCTGCTATTACCTATACTATTCAGGCTTTGGCTCAGCAGGGTGATCACATCGTGGCTCAGAAGACCATTTATGGCGGCAGCTACAACCTGTTGGCTCACACGCTGCCTCTGTACGGTGTGACTGCTACCTTTGTGGATGCCCATAATCTGGAGGAAGTGGAGAACGCTATTCAGCCCAACACCAAGGCAATTTATCTGGAAACTTTGGGTAACCCCAACTCTGATATCCCTGATATTGATGCCATTGCGGCTATTGCCCATCAACATGGTCTGCCGCTGGTCATCGATAATACTTTCGGTACTCCGTATCTGATCCGCCCGATTGAGCACGGCGCAGACATCGTAGTTCACTCCGCCACCAAGTTCATCGGCGGGCACGGCACTACTCTGGGTGGTGTCATCGTAGATGGCGGTACCTTTGACTGGGCAGCTTCGGGTCGGTATCCGTGGATCTCTGAACCCAATCCCAGCTATCACGGCGTGAAATTTACCGAGGCCGCTGGAAAGGCTGCTTTTGCCACCTATATCCGCGCAATTCTGCTGCGTGATACCGGTGCAACCATCTCTCCCTTTGCTGCGTTTCTGCTGTTGCAGGGTACTGAGACTCTGTCTTTGCGTCTGGAACGCCATGCTGAAAATACCAAGAAAGTGATAGAATTCCTCTCTAATCATCCGCAGGTGGAAAAAGTCAACCACCCCAGCCTGCCCGATCATCCGGATCATGCCCTGTACGAGAAGTACTTCCCCAACGGCGGTGCCTCCATCTTTACTTTTGAAATCAAGGGCGGTCAGGAAGAAGCCCACAAGTTCATCGATAACCTGGAAATCTTCTCCCTGTTGGCCAACGTGGCTGATGTGAAGAGCCTGGTCATCCATCCTGCGACTACCACTCACAGCCAGCTGAGCCCCGAGGAACTGTTGGATCAGGGCATTAAGCCCAACACCATCCGCCTGTCCATCGGCACTGAGCATATCGATGATATTATCGCTGATCTGGAAAAGGGCTTTGCTGCTGTCAAGTAAGTCATTCATTGATTAGATTTTTTGTACTCATGAGGCGGGGCGCACCATAGAGATGGACGCTCCGCTTTTGTTTTTCGACAGAATGAATGGAGAGGCTTTGCCGCTTTTGGCAGTCTATATGCTACTGATGGATGACGCCAAAGAAAAGGACAGACGCCTTGCAACCGACTCTGGCATTGCCCAGGGTGCTATGATTAGAAGCAGTGAATGACCGGCCCTCAGGTATCTGGGACGCACCTTTGATCGGCGGAGCACATGTTTCTGACAGTTCACAGAAAAGGCAAACGAAAATAGGAACAAGCAAAAAAGCACGCCATATGCAGCGATAAAGCTGTGTGTGGCATGCTTTTCTTGATGAATGATCGTTTTGCACGATAGAGCTATTGCAGGCAGGATAGGCAGAACGATCAAAAAGCGTGGGATTGCAGTTAAGATGTTTCCTGCGGGTGTACCATTTCCCGATAAAAATAAGAAAGAATATCTTTACGGGTGACAATGCCGATAAATGAGTCGAAATCGTCCACTACCGGGATAAAATTCTGGCTCATAGCCTGTAATAAAAGCTCTTCGGCTGTTTGAGTAATGCGTACAGCGGGATTTTTGGCAGCGTGCGGCAAGAGCGCCTGACGAATGGTGACATCCTCCAGTTCCCGCATGGTTGCGGAAGATAATGTGCGCCCTTCTTCACGCAGAAGATAGCGGAGAAAATCCCCTTCGCTGACAGTGCCGATATATTTGCTTTCGCGTGTGATCACAGGGATGGCAGAATAGCCATGATGCTTCATTTTTTCCAATCCCTGACGCAGGGATTGATCTTCATAGAGGAAAGCAACTTCGTGTTTGGGTTTTAGAAAAAAAGCTATATTCATCTTTTTTGCTCCGTTGGTCTGTTACTTATAACTATAAGATAGCAAACGGATAAAGTCAATGAACAGACTTTTAAAATTCAAAAACAGAATAGAATAAAAACGACGGAAATAAATTTTGGAATTTCATAATTTTTTATAAAAAATTGGTTTAAATCACAAAAAAAAGTGTTGACAAACAGATGCTCAGGGGATATATTGTGTGTACTAATTAAAGAGAATTACCGGAAGATAGAGGCGCGAATGATCATGAGTATGGCCGGGGAGCCCACCAAACGGGTGAAGAAACGGCAGGAAAGGGGAATTTGCCGAAATTGCAAGTTTTGTTTGGGAAATTGCAGTTGGTTGTCCGAAAAAGATTCTGGCAACTGTCGCAAGCTGTGGAACTGCCGTTTGTGGAGAGCTATCGGGGAGTTTTGGATGTCATACGCATGTAGGCAGGATAGAATATACCGAAGCGCAGCTTCGGTTTTTTATTTCTATAAAATTTTAAATACTTTTATCTGGAGGGAAATATGAAGAGGTTTATTACTTTACTGGCCGCATGGCTCATGCTGTTCTGTGTGGCAGGCTGCAAAAAGCAGGAAGAAAACAGTTCTGCAAGTACTGCGGAAGATGATACTTTTGTGGTTGGTATGGAGTGCAACTATGCGCCATTTAACTGGACGCAGACAAATGCCAGCGAGACGGCTGTAGAGATTGCGGATGGTTCCGGTTATGCTGATGGCTATGATGTGCGCATTGCACAGAAGATTGCCGATGGTCTGGGCAAAAAACTGGTGATCGAAAAGATTGAGTGGGATGGCCTTACGCTGGCGGTGCGGTCCGGCAAAATTGATGCCATTATTGCAGGCATGAGCCCGACTGAGGAGCGTAAAGCGACGATTGATTTTACCGATCCCTATTATGAAACAGGTGTTGTCATCGTAGTCAAAAAGGATTCTACATACGCGGCTGCGGATTCTCTGGATGATTTTGCCGGGGCAAAGATCACCGGGCAAATGAACACGTATCATTATACTGTGATTGATCAGATCGCAGGCGTAGAAAAAGAGAGCGCCATGGCCGACTTTCCTTCTATGATTGTGGCATTGCGCTCGGGAGCTATTGATGGATATATTGCGGATACCAACAGCGCGCAGGCAGCACTGAAAGCAAATGGCGACCTGGCAATTGTCAGCTTCGAAGAGGGCAAAGGTTTTGAGACAAGGCCGGATGAGATCGCTGTCTCGATCGGGCTGAAAAAGGGAAGCGAGCTGGCGGAACCGATCAATGAGATTCTGGCGGGCATTTCTGCGGAAACACGCCAGCAGATTATGGATGCGGCGACAGAAGATCAGCCACTTTCGGAATAATATAATAAAAATAGGTTAGGAAGAATGCAACATGGAATTACCCACAACATTTTTTGGATGGATTGAATTCATTTGGGAAGAATATGCGCCGCTATTTCTGAAAGGCACAGTCAATACTCTGATTCTGGCAATAGCAGGGACGGTAATTGGATTTGCTCTGGGATTGTTGGTGGCAGTGCTGCGCACAATCCCGATTTCCAAAAAGGATCATTTGCTGAAAAAAATAGTGGCTCGGATTGTCAACTGTATCATCAGCATTTATATTGAGGTGTTTCGCGGAACGCCAATGATTGTGCAGGCGATGGTAATCTATTATGGCGCTATGCAACTGCTGGCGGTAGATATCCCGGCAATGGGGGCAGCCATTTTCATTATCTCTTTGAATACCGGTGCCTATATGGCGGAAATTATGCGAGGCGGGATTCTGGCGATTGATAAGGGGCAGAAAGAGGCTGCCGAGGCGATTGGGATGACACACTGGCAGACTATGACGAGTGTCATACTGCCGCAGGCTATCCGCAACGCACTGCCTTCCATCGGCAATGAATTTATTGTCAATATCAAGGATAGCTCCGTGCTGAATGTCATTTCCGTTTCGGAACTGTTTTTCCAGGGCAAGTCAGCTTCAGGTACTTATCTGCGTTATTATGAGACTTTCTTTATCATTGCAGTCATTTATCTGGCTTTAACATTTGTTTTTTCTCGTCTGCTGCGCTTGCTGGAAAAGAAACTGGATGGCCCTGATTCCTATGTGGTGCATGGGTCTCAGGCACATCAACGGGCAATTCGTATTCCGAAGGAGGGTTGAGCAATGTGCGAACGGGAAAAAATCATTGCGGTAGAGCATCTGGAGAAAAAATTCGGGGAACATGTGGTGCTGAAAGATATTGATTTCAGCGTGTACCAGGGAGAAGTTGTTTGCATGATTGGCTCTTCCGGTTCGGGAAAATCTACGTTGCTGCGCTGCATTAATCTGTTGGAACAACCGACTGGCGGCAAGATATTTTATCACGGGCAGGATATAGAAAATGTGCAGACCAATAAATATCGCGCCAAAGTCGGCATGGTTTTTCAGCAGTTTAATCTGTTCAATAATATGACGGTTTTGGAAAACTGTGTAGTCGGGCAGAGAAAAGTGCTGAAGCGTAGCCGTAAGGAAGCAGAGCAAAAGGCAATCATGTATTTGGAAAAGGTAGGCATGGGCGATTATATTGATGCCAAACCTACGCAGATCTCTGGTGGGCAAAAGCAACGTGTGGCAATTGCGCGTGCATTGGCCATGGATCCGGAAGTGCTGTTGTTTGATGAGCCAACCTCTGCACTGGATCCGGAGATGGTGGGAGAAGTGTTGGCCGTGATGAAAGGGCTTGCCCAGACAGGCAAGCTGACCATGCTGGTTGTGACGCACGAGATGGAATTCGCCAGAGATGTCTCTGACCGGGTGGTGTTTATGAACGAGGGCATCATTTTGGAAGAAGGGACGCCGGAAGTCATTTTTGAGCATCCGAAAGAAGTGCGTACACGTGAATTCTTAAAACGTATTTTAAGAAAAGAATAAGAAAAGCGGTGCAATTGGCACCGCTTTTTTATTTGAAAAGAAATCAGGCAAACAGATGGATCAGCAACATATAGCATACGGTTCCTGCTCCGATGGAGAGTAACGTGCTGCGCCTCCAAAGATGCAGCACAACTACAATTGCTACGCTTAAAAGCTGCGGAACAAAGGCCGAGTATTGCAGAAAGGAAACGTCTTTTAAGCAATAAATAACTAAAATAGCCATCAGTGCCGGTGGTAGATAGGTGCCCAGGAAAGCGATGCTGCGAGGTAATTTGCGTGTATTGCGAAAGGCCAGGAAAGGCAGCCAACGGGTTAATTGTGTGCAGAGAATGACTACTCCGATTAAAAGCAAAGCATGAACAGTAGAGGACATCTTACTTTTTCTCCTCCTCGGAAGGCTCGATATGGCTGCGGAACAGCAGGAGCATGGCAGTGCAGACACATAGAGCAGGAATCATGAAGTTGGAAGCGCCTATCAGCAGCAGGCAAATTAGTGCGCAGAAAAGCCCAATTAAAGCGGGCAGCAGGTGCCGATGTACTTTGCATTGTTCTAATAAGAGGACAACAAATAAAGCAGTCATGGAAAAATCGATGCCGGTAAAATCCAGTGGAATCCATTGACCGGCCAGGGAACCCAGGACGGAACCGGCTACCCAATAGAAATGATCCAATAAGGAAATCAAAAAATCTGCTGCCCGGCTGTCTATATCCGGAGGAGGGCAACAAGTGCAGAGCAGAGAATAGGTTTCATCTGTAAGAGAACAGACCATATAGGGATAGATGGCGCCCATCTTGCGAAAACGGGTAAGAAAGCTGAGCCCATAAAAAAGATGCCGGCTGTTGATGGCCAGAGTCATTACGCCGGCAGCAAGGAGCGAAGCGCCGGAAGAGAACAGACTGACTAACATGAACTGCATGGAACTGGCATAAACCAACAAACTGATGCCCAATGCCCAGAGCCAACGAAAGCCGGCTTACTGAAGGGAAATGCCAAAGGCAATGCCTAAGAAAATATAGTCGAACAATATGGGAAGCGTTTGCCGAAGAGAATAAAAGAATGCTTTTTTGTCATGATAAAGTGAAAACTCGCTTAAAATTGATATTATTTTCCGTTATAAAGTCAAAAAGGAAAGGAGTCCAGAGATTAAAATGAGAAGAAAATGGAAAACGTGATGATGTGGAAACAATGTCGAATAAGAGAAGGCGTAAGGTTGCGGGGTGATAGGTGTATTGTTATTAATAGAAATGTTTCGCGATATTGCAAAAGACACACGAATGCTAAAAACGAATTTTTCCCGGAGCGATATTGGGGAGGAGGATTTTGATTGCACCTCGAAATAAAATCGATATCGGAAACTGAAATGGAAGATTTTGATAAAGAAATATAAATAAAATAAGAAACCTCGCAAAAAGTATTTTCAAAATGTGCAAAATATATTAAACTAATAATGTATGCAAGGAGGAAATTTGACAGCCTTAGTTCCTTGTATAAGGTTTATTTTTTGATAGATGCCCTAATAGGGCAAGGAGGAGAGTAACATGATTAAATTTGCGACAGTCGGCGCTGGTTGGATAGTTGATTCCTTCCTCAAAGGCGCAAAGGAGAATGCACCGGATTTTGTGCATTCCGCGGTTTATTCCTTCAGCGATGCGGAGGGTCAGGCATTTGGCGCGAAGCACGGTATCACCAGAATCTATAACGATTTGGATGCGCTCGGCGAGAGCGATATTGATGCAGTCTATATTGCTAACCCCAACGCATTCCACTACCCCACGGCAAAAACCTTGCTGGAGCATGGCAAGAACGTTATCTGTGAGAAGACTTCTGTTATCACGTCTGCACAGCTGAAAAAGTTGTATGAGATCGCTGATGAAAAGGGTGTTATTTTCATGGAAGCTATGAAAGGCTTGTATTTGCCCGAAATTCATCAGCTGACCGAAGCGTTCTCCAAGTTGGGTGAAATTCATATGGCGAAGTTTGACTTCTGCAGATATTCTTCCAAGATGCCCGCTCTGAAGGCAGGCGAATTCCCCAACATCTTCAACCCGGCTATGGCAGCTGGCGGCTTGATGGATATGGGTATTTATCTGGTTTATCCGGCCCTCTATTGGTTTGGCGTTCCCAACAAAATTCAGGCTGATGTTTCTATGATGTCTACCGGCGCAGATGCCTGCGGTACGGTACTTTTCAACTGCGCTCCCAGAGAAGAAAATGGTGCCTTTAAGAATATCCAGGTTACCATCAGCTATGGCAAGACGAGCACTTCTAAGCATGACAACCTGATTATGGGTGATTTGGGTGTGCTGCATATAGATACCATGGAATGCTTCGATAATAGCTATATCGAATACGTGGATGGCACGAGAGAAGTTATCACCAAGAGAGATACCTCTTTCAGCAACATGGGCGGCGAGGCTCTGCAGTTCTATAAGTTCATTACGGATAAGGAAGGGACCAAGGAACGCTACGAGCAGTCCAAGAAGCTGACAACAGAAGTTATTGCAACTATGGAGAAGATCCGTGAGCAGGCTGGCATCGTCTTCCCTGAGCACGTTTATAATCTGTAATATTAGGAAAGTAAGGAGAAAGTAATATGCCTTTTATCGGAATTAAAACTGCAAATAAATTAACTCCTTCTCAGAAGCTGGCTGTCAAAGCCGGTATGGGCCAGGCGGTCGAATTGATTCCCGGCAAGAAGGAAGAGAAAATGATGATGTCCATTGAGGACGGCGAAAATATGTTCTTCCGCGGCGAAGAGAAAGCCTCCTGTGCTTTTGTACAGGTAATCCTCAAAGATGAGGCTGCTTTTGAAGATAAAGCTGCGATGACAGCGAAGATTTTCGATGTTTTGGAGCAGGAAGCCGGCATTGCTAAGGACGATACTTATGTAAATATCCAGGAATATCCCGAATGGGGTTCCAGAGGTGTGCTTAAGAAATAAGCAAGATGGATATACCCAAAAAAAAGAGAGGCATGGTGCCTCTCTTTTTTTGGTTCTTTAACATTCTCTGAGGAAGATGGTCCTGGAAACTTTGCCTCCTTTGGGTGTTGCGGCAGTAACGGTGATCTGATCTCGCTTGCCCCGGAAGATCCAGGAGACCTTTTTGGAGACGGCTTCACTATTGCCGGTGACAATATTGCCATAAAAATGAGTAGAGGTATTGCAGAGCCCATAAGAGGAAAGGTCTCCGATATTTTGACACTGCTCGCCACAGATTAGGCCCTTATCCGAATCGAGTGAAACGAGAACGGGTTTGCTGATTTTGAGCTGCTGCGCTTTTTGTGAAAGGTAAGTGGGCAAGAAACCGGCGTTGGAAATGACGGCTTCGATTTGGTACATATCATTGCCCAAGTCGTTCAGACGAATATCATCAATGGTTAAACGCGGCATGGCCTGCGCCCAACGAACCATATAAGCGGTAATTTTTTCACATTCCTGTTGCAGCAGATGCCTGGGAGGATTTTGTATTGTAAATTTATAATTAAATCCACCAAGCTCAACTTTGCCCAGCTGAGGGTGCTCAAATTCTGACCAGGGGAGAAAATCTTCCGGATCTGCATTTTCCTGAATCCAAGCGAGCCGCTTAGAGAAATCTTCCATTTCGGTATTGACCCTGGGATCGGCTTCCCAGAAATGTTTGATGCCGCAGCGAAGATCCAGATCCCACAATTCCAAAGTCATTGCATAAAGCCCTTGCGTTTCATAGCAGAAATCATCAAACGCGCCGGAAGAATAATTAGTCTGATCAATCATAAAGCTATCGAATATATTGATGTGCTTATAACCGGTAACTTCGGTACCCATGTCGGCTAACAAGTGCATTAATTTCATATCTTGTTTGGAAGCTTTTTTCTCGGGATAGGTCCCGGGAACGGTGAGCAGAATGCCACCGCTGGTGTGGTTGGTAGCAACTGAACCGATATTGGGGTGGGCGAGAATAAACTCGACAATGGCTTTGTTTTCCGGGTTGCAAAGCGGATATTCCCCCGCGCCGGGCTGACGGGCCTCGGGAAACCATCCATAAGGATAATTGCGGTTGAAATCACGCCCCCATTTTTCCTGGTTGATCGGAATGTTGAGGCCATCAAAAGAGCCCAACAGTCCTTCACTATAAATACTGTAGAAATCTCCGCATACATCATCCGGCTTACGACGAATCATAAGATCTTTCTTTTGGGGATCCTTTTTCCAGGCGCCGTTGGCATCTTTGATCCGCATCATGCGAATCACGCCATCTCCATCGATATCTTCTTCTTCCAAACCGCTTTCTTTCTCATAATACGGGCGATTGACGGAACGGAGCGTATAGGGTGTGGTTAAATAAGTTTGCGACCCGTCAGGTGAAACACAGGGGATGATATATACTGCCAAGTGATCCAATATAAAAGTGGCTTTTTCGTCTGTCCCGTAGTTGGTGAGCAGATAATCCATGGTATGCATGGCAGCCATCATTCCGGTAACCTCGCCTGCATGCGTATTGCCATCGATGTAAAAAGCGGGTTTATCGCAGGCTGCGCCTGTCGCCTGATTTGTCAGTGTAGCAGCAAAGATGTGATGACCATCTGGTGTTTCCAATAATGATTCATAGGAAAGCAGAGAGGGAAAATTTGCTTTCAACTGTTGGATATGCAGTTTGATTTCATCCTGCAGATAATAATGATCATAAGTGAATGTTGTTTTCATCAATATAGAACCTTTCCTAAAAAGTCTTTTACGCGTTCGCTTTTCGGATTGTTGAAGATTTGCTCAGGGGAGGCATCTTCCTGAATGATGCCGGCGTCGATAAAAAGAATACGATCGGAGATTTCTTTTACAAACCCCATTTCGTGGGTGACGATTACACAGGTCATGCCGGCCTCTGCCAAATGTCTGATGACATTCAGCACTTCTTTTACCATTTCCGGGTCGAGTGCGGAGGTGGGTTCATCAAATAACATAACATCTGGTTCCATAGCCAATGCGCGAACGATGGCCAGACGCTGTTTTTGCCCTCCGGAAAGTTTGCCGGGGTATTCATGGGCTTTTTCGGCAATACCAACCAACTTCAACAGTTTCATGGCAGTTTCTTCTGCTTCTGCTTTTTTGATCTTTTTTTCTAAGGTCATGGCAATTGTCATGTTTTTCAAAACGGTTAAGTGTGGAAAAACATTGAACTGTTGGAATACCATGCCGATTTTTTGGCGATGTTGATCTAATTCTTTTTCATTTTTGAGTTTTGTGATGTCTGTTCCTTCAAAAAAAACAGATCCCTGGTCTGGTTTTTCCAATAAGTTCAGGCAGCGCAGAAAGGTGGATTTGCCGCCGCCGCTCGGCCCGATGATGGATACCACTTCACCCTTGTGAATTTCGGTATAAATGCCATTTAAAACATGCAGTTTTCCAAAATGTTTGTGTAAATTTTCGACTTTGATCAAAATGTCGGAATTATTTTTTTGCACTTGCATTCAGCCTCCTTTCAAAGAACCGAATCAATATGGATAATGCTACAGTCATAATCAAATAAATACCGGCAATAATGAACAGTGGCTGCCAGACAAGATATTTATTGGCAAGCAAAGTCTTGGTGTACATCAATTCATACATCATAAAAGAACCGGCCAGAGAAGTTTCTTTGATCATGGAGACATATTCATTGGCTAAAGAGGGTAAGATAGCGCGCAGAGCTTGAGGAAGAACAATGCGCGTCATGCAGTGAAAAGGGCTCATACCTAAGCTTCTTGCAGCTTCTGTTTGCCCGATTTCCACGGAGGAGATTCCTCCGCGGATGATTTCGGAAACATAGGCGCTGGAGTTTAGAATTAGGGAAAGCATAACGCATTGCTCTTTGCTCAGGAAGTTCAGCGCCGGAAAGGCCATGGGGATGAAAAAATAGGCGACATACATCTGCACCAACAGAGGAGTTCCCCTGAGCACGGTAGAGTAGAGGGAGGCAAAGCTGCGAATGATTTTGCTCTTGGAAAGGTGCAGAAATCCGAAAATAGTCCCTAACAAAGTGCCGAAACCAACAGCGATAGCGGCAATTTTCAGTGTGCCCAGTGCACCTTTCAGAAAAATCGGGTAGTATTCAAGCAGTACATCGATAATGCTGGGGCCCATAGTATTTTCCTCTGATTACTCTTCTTCCGGAGAAATGCCGGCAGCTTCGCAAGCGGCATAGTAATAAGTGGCATAGAGGTTATATTCCTCATAATAATTTTCGGTGGCAAGAACCTGATCGATGATTTCATTGATTACTTCCATAAACTGAGTTTCTCCCTTTTTGGCAGCGCAGACATTGCCGGCGTAATCGCTATACATACTGAGGTCAAACTCAATTTCTTTTTCGGTATAGAGGGAGACGAGCTGGCCATTCGAAGCTTCTGCATAGTTCTTGGCAGTGGTAGCGTCCAGTGCGATGGCGTCAATTTTATCGGCGAGAAGGTCGAGTACTCCCTGATCCAGAGAGGTGATCAGCTGCAAATCTGCATTGGGGATTTGATCTTCCACATACATTTGCTGCAGGGAGCTGGCCTGTGCATCAATTTTTTTGCCACTGAGGTCGCTGAGGGCATTATACTGATCGATTTCATCTGCCCGAACTACAAGAGTGTGATGAGAGACAGAAGATTGCGCTTCGTACCCGTGCGAGAGTTCGTATTGTTCTGCACGATCCTCTTTATAACCGAACCCGGAAATTGCAAGGTCGATTTTGCCTGTGTCCAGCGCTGTGAGGACAGCTGAGAAGTCCATCGTTTCGATTTTCAGTTCTACGCCAAGGCTATTGGCGATATATTGCGCCAGCAAAATTTCGCAGCCCATCACTTCGCCGGTAGCAGCATCGACAAATTCTGCGGCAGGGTAGTCCGGAGAAGTGCCGATTATAAGTTCCCCAGAATCGATGACTTTGGCAAGGACTCCAGTTGGGTTGCTGATGGTTATCTCCGCTTTGCCCGGGTTTTCTTTTAAAGTTTCATAGTCGGGGCCTTCCCATATCCAGGCTTCGGAGACATTGCCAGAACTGGTGGCGGAGGAGCTTTCGGCTTTTTCTTTTTTGCAGGAGGTAAATGAAAAGACAAAAGCCAAAGCGAGGAACAGTGTAAAAGTTGTTTTGAGTAGTTTTGCCATAGTGATATCCTCTTTCATAAAAATTTAAAACTTGCGATGAATGAATATGCTTTATTTGTTGCATAAAACGCAAGTAATATACAATTTATGTGTATAATTATATCAATAGAAAAATACTTGTCAAGTATTTTTTTACAATTATTTGAATAAATATAAATATTTTTTGAGAGATATGTAAATATCACGCTATAAAAGCTTTTTAATAAAACTCTGTGACGCATAGTATTGGATATTTATACAGAATGTAAAATAATAGAAGATGAATAGAAATTCAATATCGGCAAATAAATAAACGTGCGGTATATATGCCGCACGTTTATGAATGAATGTATAAGCATTTAATTGGCAAGAGGAAGTTCCTGCTGTTGCGCGCTGCTCCATTCCGGGCCTTCCGGGATCTGCCCCAGCCGGCGGAAAGAACGGACTCCTATCAGCAATACGACAACGCCAATGAGAGAGATTCCGGCAGCAGCATAATAAGCATTGCCAACTTCCATCATATCGACGCAAGCGCCGATCAGCAGGTTGCCCAGATTATTGCCGACATTGTTGAACAACATGAGAATGCTGGTCAGTTTGCCGGAAGATTTGGTATCCAATGAAAGCCCCATGCTGAGAATGGTAGGCCAGCAGGGTCCTGCAACCAAACCAAACAATGCATACCAGATTAATGAAACAACAGGCAGCCGGAATATCGCCATCAGCAACAGGCAGAGGCCGGAAAGGCCCATGGTGCCAATGCTCATCCAAACTCGATTTTTGATCAGACGTTCACCAAAAAGCCGGCTGAGCGTCATACCGCCCCGCACAACCGAGATGCAAAGTGAGGCACCCAGGATATCGTTTAGGCCAACCATAAAATAATCCTTGGCATAGCTTAAAAGGCCGATTTCCATAAACATGTATAAAGCCAGACCCAGGCCCATGCAGATGAAGGCGGGGGTCAGAATAATGCGCCGGCGAGCTTTTCTTTCTTCGGGAGTTTCTTCGGCAACGCCTGCGACTTCACCGGATTTTCCGGGAGAAGGGGCAAAACAGAAGAAAATGGTGATGGCGATGAGCATACCAGTGCTGATATGGTAACTCCACCGCCAACCGAGGCCGATTTCATTGATTAAAAGAGCCATCAGCAGCGGAGAAATAAATGCACCGCAGGAAAGAGCACCCTGTTGGCGGTTGACATGCAGCGTAATGCGGGCGGGGTCCAGCTTCGTCATAGCAGGGAAAGGAGTTGCCAGCAGCATGTTGCCGCCAATGCCGCTTACCATATAGGAAATCAGCGTCATGATCGGTCCATTGGAAAATCCGGCAATGATAGAACCGAGAATGGAGCAGAAGCAGCCGGCCAACATGACTTTTTTATTATCCAGCCGGTCGAGCAGGCCGCTGAACAATAGAGACATTCCCAGTGAGGTAATCATTTGGGCTGAGGAAATTGCCGCCATTAAAGTACTACTGATGGCAAATTCCGTCTTCATGTCTAATAGCACAAATTGTGCGGCTGACATATTGAAGCCTGTATAAAAGCTGAGAATATAACACAGCAGAATATACAGGGGCAATCGTTGTTTTACAGATGTTTTGTGCATAATCAAATCCCCTCTATTATTATTTTGTTATTTCAAATCTTTTTCAAATTTTATTTCTATTTATGGTAGGTTTCTCCGCGCATGATTTTGTAAGCGCGGAACAATTGTTCCAACAAAATGATGCGGGCCAATCGATGCGGAAAAGTCATGGGAGAAAAAGAAATCAGGCCATTAGCCTGTTGCTTTATCTCTTCTGCTAACCCAAAAGAACCGCCAATGAGAAAGGCGAGGCAACGAGCGCTGTCGTTTTCCTGCTGTATACGTTTGGAAAAAGAGAGAGAATCCTCTTGTCTGCCTTCTGAAGCTAGGGCATAGATGCGGTCACAACCCTTGAGCGCGGCAAGGACGCGCTCTCCTTCTTTCTTTAAAACAGCGTGAATTTCTCCTTCGGACGCATTTTCCGGTGTTTTTTCATCAGCTACTTCCACTATTTCCACAGTACAGAAACGGGAAAGCATTTTACAGTATTCCTGTTGTGCCTGTTTCCAATAGCTTTCTTTCATTTTTCCAACAGAGATAATACGGATTTTCATGGCAAACCTCACTTTAATTGAAAGGTGCCGGTAATGCTGCGGCGATTAGCGGTGGCCAGTGCCAAATCTTTGCCGATGACAATGCCGGCTTCTCTGCATTGAGCAGAAACCGTATCGTAGGCCAACTGTTTTACGTTGTTCTGACTGCTGATATGGCCGAGCAGAATACCGCGTACTCCTCGTCTGTAAAGCTCGATGGCGGCGGCTCCTGCGGAAACATTGGATAAATGCCCTCGTGTGGAAAGAATACGATTTTTCAGCCGGTAAGGATAAGAGCCGTTTTTCAGCATATCAACATCATGGTTGGATTCCAGTAAAACTATGGAAGAATTGGCTGTGGCATCCAGCATCTTGGGCGTGACCTTGCCGGTATCCGTCAAAATACTGACTTTACGATTGCCGGCCATCAGGCTGTAACCAACCGGGTCAGCCGCATCGTGGCTAAGTTCAATCGGAAGAATACAAAAATCACCGATAAAAAACTCATTTTTGTCAATGATACGGATATTATGCAATGCTACTTCTCCGATTTTAGGCTGCATT
>QANA01000038.1 GCA_003149735.1 Clostridiales bacterium
GCACCTCTTTCTTCTTAAACTTCTTTAAAACCACACTGATTACCCTTCGGTAAACTTCCCGGAACTCTTTCGTACGTCCATACAAAAGCAGAAAAATCCCGTTCGGAACAATCAGGCAGACTATCATTTTTCCTATAAAGCCGATAAAGGACGCAGGCAGTATATTTGCAATGAACCACGTCACAATCGTTGCCAATACTGTCGAAGCAAAATACAACAGATATTTTCCGAAATATGGCCATACGCTGCGTTTAAAGCCATATTTAAACAAAATCACCGGCTCTATCCACACCAGAGTAGTAATCATGCTAACCGTCGTACCCACAAATGCACCAATCAATCCCCATCTGCTGGCCGTCAGAATCGAAACACCGATATTGACAATCGCCGAAATAATAGGAACAAAGCGCCCTTCTTTAAACACCCCCATAGTGTCGCGGAAGGTGAGATTGACATTGCGCATACCGACCAGATAAAAGTTAAGTACAATAAAAAACACCTGTTGCATTGTCAGCAGTCGATCTGCACCCGCCCAAATTGTGATAAATGGATTAAAGAGCACAAACAAACAGACTGAGCAAAAACCAAACATCCAGAAGTTTCCAAAATAGATCAGGTTGTAAACTTCATACTTTCTTTTTTCGGATTCAACAGCCGCCAAATTGCCGATGCTACCGGTAATGGCGTTAAACACCTGCAGCAGCAGATTTTTAATAGTCGTAGTTACCAGCGAGTAGTTCGAATAGATACCCGCTTCTACAATACCCTGAAATTTTGAAATGATGATACTGTCTGTACCATTGATGATGACCTGGCCTGTCCGATAGAACATCAGCGACCCCATATTGCGAAAAATACGTCGTCTTTCACGCAGTGAGAGCTGCTTCACGTTCTTTTCTTTCAGATATGGATACATCCGATCTGCTATATGCATTGTAATCAGGTTTTGCAAAATATTGGTGCCTACCTGAATAGAGAGGGTCAGGATATAGTTATGGGTCAACACCATAACCAGCATCTGTACCGCATAACACAGCACAGACGTACCATATACTACACTGGAAACAATATAATGCTTCTGATTGGCTGTAATCAACGTGCCTTTATAAGCAAAGAAATAGCTAGAAGCCGTATTGATTACAAAGATCATAAAGATCAGTTTTACATGCGGAATCGTTTCCTTAGTTGTAATCAAATGCTCGATAAAGGGCAAGCAAATCAGCCCCATACCAATAATCACAAACCCAATGAGAACATATGCTTTTGCATACATTTTCATCAATGACTTGATTTTCTCGGTATCGTCTTCCGCAATCGGCTTGTAGAGTGCGTAAATAATCGCCGTACCGACACCCAGGTCTGCCAGAGAAAATACCATCAAGATATTGGTAAATACTCCGTTGATGCCCAAATACTCATCGCTGAGCGTATGCATGAAAACAGTTCGATAAGCAAAGCTCATCAACATATTGAGCACTTGGCCACCCATGCCGAAAATAATATTCCTAATGGAATTTCTGGATCGATTCATAACATAAATTGTCCGTTCTCTATCATTTTAATCGCTACAATCATATCATATCGTAAAACCATTTTCCATATACGAAACAATTTACGGTGTTCAATTTTGTCGAAGTTTACAAAATTTTCGTCTTATTTTTCGTCACAGACCAGAATGCAAATTACTTTTGCAAATAAAAAACCCCGCTTATAAAGCGAGATTTTTGTTGCAACAACTATTGCGCAAAGTTCTACGAAGCCTTTTACAATCACAAAAATTACTCTTTTCAGATTATAAAACATTTTTCTTCCACAATCAAGCCAAATTCTTTCTCAATGGATTTCGGCGCATAGCATATCCATTCTTTTACCTGCATTTCTTTCTGAAAGCAATGAAAAACACAAATAAAATTCCGGCCTTATTGCTGCTGGTGGCCTTCACCGGAAAGGTTCGTCGCCTTCCATTTTCTTCTATCGCATGAAAGATAAAAGAAAAAAATACTATATCTCTTTTGCAAGCGTTTTCCTATGATCCTCCTCCAAAATCTTATAGAACGGCTGGTCATATTGGAGATAGTATGCAAAATAGAAAAACATATCTCGAGGCGCATTGATATCGCTGATATTTTTACCGATATACTGTTCTTTCAGAACATCATTTTTGTCAAAAAGCGCCCAACACATATTTGCTATTCTGAGTGCCTGCCTGGATATGGCTGCATCGCTTTTATTCAGCATGACTGCCACTGCAGGATACACATCTCTCGACAATACGATATCACTGAGATTCATGCCGTCTTCAAACATCAATTTTCTGATTTGCTCTACAGCACACAAAAACGGGCGAATATCGCTTTGCATAGGTCCAAGTATTCTGCGAATTGTTTTTTCTGATTCATTCATTTTAAACTCCATGAAACATACTTTTCCAACCACTATCATACATGAATTATTTCATTTTACTACCTTTTCGACATAAAAAGACTTAAAATACATAAAAACGACTTCATAATTTGGCCATAAATGGCCTAATTTTCTCGTCCGTCGAAGGAAATGTCGAAGGTCATTCTCAAAAAAAGCATTCGCTACTGAGCATTTTTATTAATGCAAATGATTTTAAAATTAACCAGATTGGTCCAGGCATTTCGTATTTGGAGAATTCCATCCTAAAATGTATCCGGCTTAAATTCGTCGATATCTCAGTATATTTTAACCGCTCATTCTATCCGGCACTAAACCTGCCGACAGCTAAAAATTACCGTCTTTCGGCTCTGCCCCTTCCGCAACCTGGCAACTCAATCAAGCTCGGATCTAAGCAGAAATCCATAATCGGCAACATATAAAAATTTCACAAAAAAAAACTCGCTTATCCAGCGAGTTTTGGTGGGAGCAACAGGGCTCGAACCTGTGACCTCCTGCTTGTAAGGCAGATGCTCTCCCAGCTGAGCTATGCTCCCAATATGGTGACCCCTAGGAGAATCGAACTCCTGTTACCGCCGTGAAAGGGCGATGTCTTAACCGCTTGACCAAGGGGCCGTTTTCCGTGCCACATGCTATATAATACACAATCCGCAAATGCTTGTCAAGTTTTTTTTTCTTTTTCTGCCGCATATCATAAAAAACATGGTATGCGGCAGAAAAAAGATTCGTTATTGTTCCGAGTCATCCTGCGCCGTATCTGTATTATGTTCCTCAGCAGGCTGCATTTCTGCGTTTCCATCCGCCGCTATAGCTTCTTCCGAAGCCTCTTCCAGTATTTCCGTTGTTTCTGCTTGCGCTTGCGCGTTTCTTTTCTTTTTGGAAGCAATCAGAATACTGCCCATAACAGCAATTGACAGCAGGCTGACGCCCATTATTCCTACTACCACCATCATAATGCCATCGTCTTCCAAAATACGGTCGATTACACCTTTCTTAGGCTGCTCCGGTTCTGGCTGAACGATCACAGGGACATCTTCCTGCGGGTTCTCTGCTTCCAGCAATAATGTGTACATTTGCTGATTTACCCGCTGCAGCGTATTTTCCTGACGGTCATACAGATAAATACCTGCTTTCCCCACAGATGGATTCATCAGATAAAGATAAGCATATTCACCATCTTCTTCATGGATCCACGCAAAAACAGCTTCATCCTGAATTAACACTTCACCCTTTTCATAGCCCTGGGGAAAGACCACTTCTTCGCCAGGCAGCATCGGAATATAGGTATTCATCCCTACATTCAATACCTGATAGGCATAAAAAGCATCATAACCGTTATATACGAAGAACCGCCCATTTGCGCCTTCTCCATTGGTAAAGTACAACAGCGTCATATCTAAATCTTCACGATTCGCTGCCTGTACCTGTTCTCCGTTATAGACAATCGTCTTGCCAGTAAAGCCTTCCGGCAAATTCACATTCTGCAGGCTCTTCCACAGATATAGCGTATTGCCGTTGACCTGCACTTCTATAGCTGTCTCCAAATCCGTAGGTTGTATAGCTTCTGAAATCTGGCTTTCCTCCGGCTTTTGCGTTTCCTTTTCCGTTTCCTTTTCCGGCTCTTTATCTGTGTTGTCAACAGGTTTGGTCTCTTCTTTTTCTTTTATCGTAATTGTCTTGCTGGCCGTAGGATTTCCTATTGTATTTCCATCCCAATCCACCATATCGCTGCCTGTCACGCTCACTTTGGCGCTGCCAGCAGCAGTTGTTTGAAAAGTCATAGTGATGCTGAGCGCAGATTTACTGGTAGAGCTGGTCTCCAAAACTACTGTTCCACTGCCACTGGCCACATTGGCATCGCCATCGCCACTGGCACCCGAATACTTCAATAAAGAGGCATCATAAGAAATATAAGCCTTTACTCCTGCAAGATAAGTGCCTCCTCCATTAAAGGAAAAAGTCACTTTCACTGTATTTCCTACTGTCACAGAGGAAGAACTGAGTGAAATGCCTGCACTGCCTGCTGCCAAAACCGGCATCGGAATTGCCAGCAGCAGCAACATTGCCATATATAGTGCAATATGTTTCAAAAATTTTTTCATATCCATTCCTTTCCTTACGATTGTGTAATTTGCGACAATTCCATGAGATGTTTCCGTACGAAAACCATATCTGCTATCGTAATCTTTCCATCCTTATTGATATCCGCCGCTGTATAATAACTATCCGACAAAGCAGAGAGTTCCATCAAATGTTTACGCGTCAAAACCAGGTCTGCAATAGAAATACTCCCATCCCCATTGATATCGCCATAAATGACAATTTCAAAGCTCTGGTACACAGAACCATCGGTTTTTAAAATTTTCAGTATATCTCCTGTAACTGCCTTACCGCTGCTCTTTTTCTGATCCGCTTTGTTATACAGTACCACACTTCCGTTTTCCACCGAAAATTTACCCAGCAAAGCCGAGACCTGCGTGCTCTCCGCCACTCCTGTCAACACAGAGCCACTGATACGATAAGAAGTGCTGAATGAAGGAGTTTTCGGCGTTTCCGGCTCTTCAGGCTCTACCGGTTGTTCTGTTCTGTCTTCCGGTTTGGGTACCGCCTGTGCCGGCATATTTTCATATACCGGAATTTTAAAGATCAGAGTGCCCTGCAGAATTTCATCTGTATACGCCTTTTTCATAATCGTAGATTCAGAAGCCGGCGCCTTTACGTTAGACATATATTGATGATTATACAGATTGGATTGATTCACTACATTAAATTTCTGGAAATAAATGGTATCCTGCCCTTTGTTAATATAGCTCGTCCCCAAAAACTGAGCGCCTCCGGTAATGGATTTATATTGATTTGTCCATGGACGTCCGTAGGATCCGGAAGTACTGGCATATTTTGCACCGTTCAGTGTTGCACCACCGGTTGAAGTAGCATATGCTCCAATATTAAAGAAGTTATAGTACCCTTCATATCCGGAAACCGTGCCGTTCCCCAGCGCATTTCCTTTAGCCCCCTGCTCCTGTTTTGCCCTGGAAGCCAGATGATATGGACTGACCTCCGACAGTTGCCCGGCAGTCAGGAAAGTTTCAGCATAGCTCAGCGTCTCTTCGGTATCAGGGCAGGTATAATTGCCAGACATAAAAGTCCCGGAAAGAATTGCAGAAACTCCGGCAGCTGTATATGCACCTTCCGTATAGGAGAGACATTCAAACATAAATATATTGGAAGCATTCAGGAAATTGCGCGGATCCATATAGTATTCCACTGCGGCTTTGGAAGCTGTTACCCAGGAATTGCCGTCCCGGCCAATCTGATTGCCATTCTCATCCACATCAGTCAGGTCGATATAAGCCGGGTTACTGGTATAATAAACCATGTTACGCCCGATCACCGTCTCTCCCGCTATCACTTCATTCCAGGAAGGCTCTATTTTTACAGCTTTAAACTGCCAGGAAGGATATTGTTCATGCAGGGCAATCAAGCCCGCGTAATAACTCTCCGGAAATCCCTGCTCTTGCAGATAAGCAATAAAATCGCTGCTGCTGACCGTTACATATTCTGCAAATACATAACCCGTCAGCTGTGAGCCGTTTTTTTCGCATTTCACCTGATACCAGAGACCGCCGTTAGATGCCGTTGCCTCTCCGATGATATAAACGCTGTCTCCCGCAGCCAACTTCGTAATCGAAGTATATTCAGTTCCCGGCCCTTCTCTGAAATTAACTGTATCGTTAATCACGCCCCATTTTTCTTCATAAGCTTTTGCCGAAAAAGGAATTAACAATACCGTACATAACAGCATCAGCACACAGCACAGGGAAATTTTACGATGCATTTGTTTCATTTTATATTTCCTCGTTCTTCCTCGTTGATACCTTTCTGGAATATCAGTCTATAAGTTTTCATTTTATTATAGCATATATTTTTTCTATCGTACTCGTTTTTTCATGCCTTTTCAATGCAATTTCACATTATTCACAAATTTATATCCTTTTTCCTGTATCCAAAAAGTGCTTCTCTGTATGAAAAAAGGAACTTTTCTGACCTTCCGGACAGAAAAGTTCCTTTTAAAGCATATTTCATTTTTCTTCCTGACGGAACTCTTCTTTCAGCGTCTCATTCTCAAACCCTTCGGTACTTTCTTTCATAAAGATAACCTTAATGGTATAAAGCAGCAACTTAAAATCCATGAACAGCGAATAATTCTCAATATAATAGAGATCCATACGCACCTTGTCCTCAAAGCTGGTATTGTATTTTCCATAAACCTGCGCATAGCCGGTCAATCCGGCTTTTACTTTAGTCCGGTAACGGAATTCCGGCATCATTTCCGTATAGGCATCCGCATTTTCCAAACGTTCTGCCCGCGGCCCTACAATAGACATATCGCCTTTCAGTACATTAATCAGCTGCGGCAGCTCATCAATACGGGTAGCGCGAATAAACTTCCCAATCGGTGTAATGCGTTTATCCCCCGGCACCGTAAACTGCGCACCGTCTTTTTCCGCATCTACAATCATACTGCGGAATTTCACAAGGGTAAAAATTTCATTGTTGCGTGTATACCGATCCTGCCGGAACAATACCGGGCCACCGTCATACAGCTTGATTAACAGAGCTACGATTGCCAAAACAGGTGATAAAACAATCAGTGCAATGGCCGAAATCAAAATATCCGCCAGACGCTTTATTGCCATTTGCTCCATTGTCATCGGCCGATTTCTGCATAATAGAGCCATTGTATCACCAATCTGAGTCACTGCAGCACTATTCAGCATAATATCCTGCACAGTCGGCAAAATATAGATACGGCGATTGTTTTCAAAACAATAATTCAGCACTTTTTCCCGTTTGGCAGCTGCAATATCTCCCAAAATCACATTGCTGTGTGCATCAATCGCAAAAAACATTTCTTCTTCAGAAGCATCTTCATACAGCACCTGAGAGATATGATAACGCTCGGGAATACGTCGAAATTTACCGATGATTTCTTCTTCCCATCGATTATTCGCGCAAATTACAACTGTATTGTAAGCAGGCCGCAGAGAAAAATAGGTTTTATTGGCGATAATATACAGCACCATTCCTACCACAGCCTGTACTGCAAACAAGCCCACAAAAGGCCATATCAGCAACATCTCCCCAGCTGCCAGCACAACAATAAAATAAGAAATTCCATCTGCCAGAAAAGCTGATAACAAAAAAGAAAAAATTAACTCTTTAAGCCGCAAAATTCCTATTTTCCAACATCCATATGCGCTGAACAGCAAAACAAAAATTACCAAATACAACAGGACAAGAATCAATATCTTGGAAAAATCGGTGCAGACAGCCGAATAAAACAATTCCAACATCCCCAAATAGGCCGCCGACGTCGCCAACAGAATCAACAGCTTTTCTATGATCAGAATGCCTTTTCTAAAATTCTGTGGTGTAAATTTCTTCAGGAATGACATCATGTTTCACTCTCCTGCTGCGCAGATGCAAACCGCCAGGAATCAGCACACATTTCCTGGATTCCGTAATTTGCCTGCCATCCCAACTCCCTGTTTGCTTTTGCAGGGTCTGCATAGCATACGGCAACATCGCCTGCCCGCCGCGCCGCAATAACATATGGTACTTTTTGCCCACTGGCTTTTTCAAAAGCCTTCACTACCTCTAAAACGCTATATCCCTTTCCTGTGCCCAAATTGAAAGCCGAAGCTCCTGTATGCTTCTGTATATAATCAAGTGCTTTCAGATGTCCATCTGCCAGATCTTCCACATGGATATAATCGCGTATACCGGTACCATCCGGAGTCGGGTAATCATCGCCATAGACAGATAGTTTTTCCAAGGCGCCGCATGCCACTTTACAAATATACGGCATCAGATTATTTGGAATCCCCTGCGGATCTTCTCCGATCAAACCACTTTTATGAGCACCCAGGGGATTGAAATAACGAAGCAATACCGCACCCCATTCCGGATCCGCATGGCAAAGATCTATTAGCATCCGCTCAATCATATATTTTGTCCAGCCGTATGGATTGGTGCAGTCACCTGTTCGCGACTGTTCTGTCAACGGCATTGCATTTTCCGCACTGTAGACTGTTGCCGACGAGGAAAAAATAATTTTTTTCACGTTATGCCGCTTCATGGCTTCCAGCAGCACCAAAGTTCCTTCCAAATTGTTACGATAATATTTCAAAGGTTTTTCTACCGATTCTCCCACAGCCTTCAATCCTGCAAAATGCATCACAGCCTCGATTGGATAATGGGAAAAAATCTTCTCCATTGCCGGTTCATCGCAGATATCCGCTTCTATAAAGCGCGGCTGTCGGCCTGTAATCCGTTCAATATTACGCAGTACCTCGGGTTTGCTGTTGACAAAATTATCTACAATCAACACTTCATAGCCTGTTTTCAGCAGCTGAACACAAGTGTGACTCCCGATATATCCGGCCCCTCCAGTCACTAATATCATCATAATTCTCCTTTTTTCCTATTCAATAATCGCTCCTGCTTATTTTTTACATAACCCGCCAATTTTATAACGAATATATAATAACACAAATCTTTTACAAATAAGCCTTTAGGAAAGAATTTTTTGTAAACTTTTCCAATTGGGTTTCCTGACCGCTTCCAAAATGTTATAATTATTTTTACTGTAAAATTATAATTTTGAAAGGAATCAAAAGTAAATGGAATATTTGTATTGGATCATTATTCTGGCTGTTTTTGTCCTCATGATGATCATTCCTCAGAGAAAGCAAAAGAAAAAAATGCAGCAGATGATGGAAAGCCTGCGCGCAGGCGTAAAAGTTCGCACAGCCGGCGGTTTTATCGGCACTATTGTCGCCGTCTATGAAGATACCGTTGTACTGGAACTTGAGCCGGATCACATACGGGTGGAACTGCTCAAAGGAGCCGTTGCCCCATTGGAGCAGGAACTCAACCAGACCACTGTTGAGGAAGATACTGCTGAAGAAGAAAACGCTGCTGAGCAGGATGCTCCTCTTGAAAACAGCGAGGAAAATTCCGATTCCGAAAAAACCGAATCATAAACAAAAAGCCACAGAGTAAACTCTGTGGCTTCTTTATTTTTTAATATCAGATAATTCAGATAATCCAACCTTTGAGGAAATCGGGAGCATTCGCTACATCTGCACTCACACTGAGTACTGCATGCACTTGATTCTTCTCGCAGAAATCTGCAAACTTTTTGAAAAAGCATTCCGCTTCTTCCGGCTGCTTACCGATAATTTTCAAGAACGCATCAATATAAAATGCACCAATATCATAATTCTGTGCATACATACCACAGATAAAACCGAAGAGACCATCTGCGCTGTCAATGCCGTATTCCGAAATATCCACAAAGCGTACACTACTGGGCACTTCCCGCAAATACCGCTTATCATCGTCAATAAATACGACTGTTCCTTCTGCGCCCTTTACCTCTTCGGCTACCATTCCAAGCAATTTTTTGGTTTTCCCGCTTCCCTTCGAAGCATAAATCAACTGGATCATACTCGTTTACCATCCCTTCGTATCTTTTATCATGGTATCTCTTATTCCCTGCTGGCAGGGAAATCAAATTTCGTCATTATAAATATTCGCCATTTCCCTCACGAATCCTTTTTTATTTTCATAATTGGTTTGGGAGTAGAGTTATATACCGTCGTATATGGTGGAACGGATACTGTCAACCATACATTTCCCCCTATTACACTTCCCTTGCCAATTGTGACATCTCCCCCCAATATGGTAGCTCCCGCATAAATCACCACGTCATCCTCAATATTCGGATGCCGTTTGATTCCTTTTACAGGATTGCCATCCGAATCCAATTCAAAGCTCTTTGCCCCCAATGTGACTCCCTGATACAGTTTGACATGATCTCCGATTTTTGTTGTTTCTCCGATCACCACTCCTGTACCATGATCAATGAAAAAGCTTTTTCCGATCGTCGCACCCGGATGAATATCTATTCCCGTCAATTGATGCGCATATTCGCTCATAATTCTGGGAATCAATGGCACCTGCAGCAGTACCAGTTCGTGAGCAATACGATAAATCGTTATCGCTTCCATAGAAGGGTAACTGAGCAGTATTTCATCATATGTTTTGGCCGCAGGATCCCCGTCGTAAGCAGCTTTCATATCTAACCCCAGCATTTGCCGCACATATGGCAATTTTTCCATGAACTGCACCGCAATATCCGCTGCCCGGCGACGGCATTGCCCGGCATCGCAGCCGGCACGCTCCTGTTTATTGCAGGAATTGATAAATACATCTTCCAAAATACCATTCAATTCCATAACCGCCGTATTCACCCGATCAAGCACAATGGCAGGAAGATGATCGGGAGTCGAAATTTCCCGTTCATAAAGCGTAGGAAAAAGTGCTGCCTTCAAATGCTCGGCCAGCTCGATGACTCTCGCTTTCATACCAAAACCGCTGATCGTATCACGCATCAGCTGCTTTGAATTAATATTCACCAGTTCATCTGCCAGATCTTGAGAACGATATCTCATAAATTCAATGATACTGCCCATGAAAACTCCGTATATTTCATAAATTTTTTTATCATTTCTGCTATATTTTCATTTTAAAATAAAGTATAATAAAAGTCAAACTATTCAAATTTCAAAAAAGGAGGATATTGCTTTGCCAATCAATATCGATAAAAAATTGCCCGCCTATGCAACTTTAAGCGCGGAGGGCATCTTTGTTATGACTGATGAGCGTGCACAAAGCCAGGATATCCGTCCTCTGCGCATTGCTATTCTTAACCTCATGCCGACTAAAGTCATCACCGAAACACAGCTGCTCCGCTTAATCGGCAACTCGCCGCTGCAGGTGGAAATCATTTTGCTTCGTTCCAAAAGTCATGATTCCAAAAACACACCTCAAAGCCATCTGGACGCTTTCTATAAAACTTTTGATGATATTCGCAATACCAATCTGGATGGTCTTATCATTACCGGCGCTCCGGTAGAAACATTGGATTTCCAAGAGGTAGATTACTGGGATGAACTTGCCGAGATCATGGAATGGAGCAAAAGCCATGTTTTTTCCACTTTTCATATCTGCTGGGCTGCACAGGCCGGGCTTTATTATCATTACGGCATTCACAAATCTCCCTGTGCTCAGAAAATCTTTGGTGTTTTCTCTCATACGGTAAACGACAAAAGTACTCAACTTACCCGTGGCTTCGATGATATCTTTTATGCTCCCCATTCGCGCCATACCACCGTCTCTGCCCAGGAAATTGCTCAAAATCCCAAACTAAAAATTATCGCTTCTTCCGCAGAGGCCGGCGTCTATATTGTTATGGCCAAAAACGGCCGCCAGATATTTGTCACCGGGCATTCCGAATATGATCCGGAGACATTAAAATATGAATATGATCGGGATATCGCCAAAGGAATGGATATGCAGATTCCTTGCAATTATTACCCGGAGAATGATCCAAGCCGCCAGCCTGTCGTGCGCTGGCGCGGGCACGCCAATCTGCTGTTCAGCAACTGGCTCAACTATTACGTCTATCAGGAAACACCTTACGATCTTTCCAAAATCGTTCCTCATTCCTGATAAATCAACGGGGTATGCAATCTGCATATCCCGTTTGATTTATATTATTCACTATAAACAAAAGTTGCGAACAGAATATGACAAAATCGCAAATCTTTCTATACATGACGCAGCAGCCAAAGCCGCTTTAAAGTATACGGCAGAAATTTTCTTTACACGCTTGCACATGCATCTCAGCGATTCTTTTCTGCCAATTCCCGCAGTTGTGTTTGTATTTTTCTGGCCGTTGGGGTTGCTGCTAATCCTCCCTCTCCCGTTTCACGCAAGCGCTTATCCAACAACGTTCCCACTTCCTCCATAGCGCCAATCACCTCATCAGCCGGGATCCGGCTGACAATTCCGGCTAAAGCCATCTCGGCCGCTGCAATGGCATTGACCGTTCCCGCGACGTTTCGTTTGATACAAGGGACTTCAACCAACCCTGCTACAGGGTCGCACGCCAAACCCAGCATATTCTTAAGCGCCAGAGCACAGGCATTTGCTCCTTGTTCCGGTGATCCTCCATGCAGATAGGTCAATGCAGCAGCAGCCATCGCTGAAGCTGTCCCGATTTCAGCCTGGCATCCGCCCTGTGCCCCAGAAATACTTGCTCCATTGGCAATAATCTGGCCATAGACAGCTGCAATGTACAACGCTTCCACAAAAGCCTCTGTGCTTCCTCCGAAATATGTTTCATATGCCAATAATACAGCCGGCAACACACCACAGGAGCCGGCTGTCGGTGCTGCTACAATGCGCTTCATGCAGGCATTACATTCTGCCATCGTCAGTGCAATGCGAATTGCTTCTGTCACAAAGCCATTCGTCAGGGTATGACCTGCCTGCTGTGCTGCCGCAAGTTTTGCTCCGTCTCCGCCCGCCAATCCACTGGCAGAACACTGTGCTGCATCATAGCTCTTTACCGTCTGCCGCATCACCTGCAGCAGTTCTCGCATGTGCGCCATCGATTGTGCACGGGTAATTTGCTGATCGCGCATATCCTCCTCCATGATATATTCCCAAAATTCCTTGGTTTCACTTTGGCGCGCATATCTTTCCAATAGCTCCTCGACTTTAGTAAATGCCATAGTCTCTCCTTCATACATCCATATTCAGATATGTCACTTTAATAATACCCGGCATCTGCTCAATTTCTTTGACGATATCGTCAGGAATACATTGATCCGATTCCAATATCATTACGGCATATCCGCCGCGGGCATTGCGATAGAGCTGCATCGTTGCCAGGTTAATTTGCCGCGCAGCTAAAACAGCCGTCACACCCGCCACGTGCCCAGGTTCATCCAGATTATGTACAATTAATGTTGGATAATCTCCATTAAAGTTTGTATCAATTCCGTCAATTTTACTGATGCGGATAGAGCCGCCTCCTAAGGATTCCGCCTGAATTTCCAACTGCCGTTGTTTTCCTTGCACGATTAATACTGCCGTATTGGGATGCGCATCCCGCAAGCAGACATTTTTACGCACGATGGAAATTCCCAAATTCCGCGCAATTTCAAAACTTTGAGGCAGCCGTTCATCATCCGGTTTCATGCCCAGCATTCCCCCAACAAGTGCCATCGGCGTGCCATGCCCATCTCCCGTTGAAGCAAAAGAGCCATGGAGGCGGATTTCTATCTGTACAGGGTCTTCACCAAGGAGTTTGCGTGCAACATAACCGATTCTTGCTGCACCTGCCGTATGCGAACTGGATGGCCCGATCATCACAGGCCCCAAGATGTGAAACAGATTCATTTTTTCACCTCTAAAAAAAGGGGCTGCAAAAATTGCAGACCCCTTTGTCATTTTTAACATTATACGATTTTGCAGATTCCTCGTCAAGCAGATTCTTCCTGTTTTATAATTTGCCTTAAACCTTATTAACCGGTTTGGTAATACGGGCCGCCAGCACTGTCATATCATCACCGGCCAATCCGCCACTTGATTGCTGCGCTGCAGTAAGAATCATTTCTGCTGCTTCTGTAGCATTGCGCAGCCGGGCAGCTCGGCGAATCGCTTCATGCAGTTCATCATCCTTATCTTCCAAATCTGCAATTCCATCAGTAAACATAATAATCGTATCTCCCGGTTCCAGCTTTGCTTCATAAACGATTGGTTCATATTCTTCCAGAATGCCCATCGGCAGACTTCCCGCCTTCAGTTTTCGCATGCCTCTCTCTCCCACTACATAGGAATGTGGAGCTCCGATCTTAATGAATCGTGCTGTCCCCTCCACCAAATCCAGCATTGCCAGATCCAGTGTAGAATAAATATCATCACTGCTGCTCAAAATCAGCAGTTTATTGATGATATCAATAATCGCCTGTTCCTCAAACCCAACTTTATAAAAATCTTCCATTAATGATACCGCCATGCGGCTCTCTCTGGCTGCCCGAGCTCCGCTGCCCATGCCATCACATAACAGCAGCATATAACGCCCATCTTTCAAAGCTTCATGGGAATAAGCATCGCCGGAAATTTCACTGCCCGATTTGGCTGCAGAAGCCGCTCCGATTTGCACAGAAAATGTGCGTGCTGTTTCAAAGCTCAATCGCCAAATTTTCCCCTTATCATCCTGGCGCAGTGGTATGCACAGCCGACGCAGCTGTTGCCCGCAGGCTTTTGCCGCCGCCTTTTGTGCATTATATTCCGCAGCCTCGGGGCGATTAGTCTTGATCAAAATGTCTACCCTGGTAATTCCCTGTTCTGAAGTAACTGCAACTTCTCGTACGTCCAGCAGAGCTTTATCGCATTCCGACCGTATTGCATCCTGCAATTCTTTGGAAAAACGGATATCTTTTTGTATATCTTTCGCCAGATTCTGTATAACGCTGCTGGTTCCTTTCATTTGCAATGCAATTGCTTCTCTGCTGCCAACCAAGCGCTTTTCCCAACGGCTGTTAATTTCAAATCGTTCATAGACTTCTTTCGCTGTTGCCAGCAATTTGGAAGCACGCAGGCATTTTTTCGCCAGCCGCCCCAAATCCTTTTCCCGGATAATGCCTTTTTCCCGATAAACGTCATACAGCTTCTGCATCAATTCATACGTATGATCAAAATCCTCATGCCAACAACCTTTATAAAAAGTGCAACCCCGGCAGGCAATATCCGGAATATCTGCAATAGAATAAGAAATCTTTTCAATTTTTTCCGGCTCTGCCGTTTCGGAAATCAATTCTGCCGCTTCAGCAAAAATGCCCGCCGCTTCTGTCAGGCGTCCAAAGGTCAATTCTCGAAAACGCTGCTGTTTCAGATTCCATTGCTGCTCCTGCAGCATATTAGCATCTACATATTCTGCCAGATGATTCAGCAGTCGCCCGGGCAGCAACACAAACAGTAACGTACCAATTCCGATGCTGATCAATGCCGGAACTGAAATCTGCCCATAACCGATATATACCGCACCTAAGATTCCGGCAACTGCTCCTCCTCCTGCACAAGCCCATTTTCCATAATTTCTGCAGATTCCGGCCGCCATACCCAGAATACCCATATAACCGATATATAGACCGTCTGTCCCTGCAATAGTGCTGGCAAACGCCGCCGTCGCTCCGGCAGCCGCTCCAATGGCTGCTCCGCCAGCATAACCGGCCGTAAAAGCAATACAGGCGCACAATACTTCCCTCAAATATATGCCATAGAGTCCCAGATTGCCCAACCCCATAATGCAAATCAAGCCGCAAAAACATAGGCTGATCAGCTGTTCGTCACTATAAACCCGGCTGCGTTCTTCCTTGCCAAGCGCGCCAAAAGCCTTGTCCATCACCAAAACCATCAATATCGTAATGATCAATTCCAGCAAAGATGCTGCTACTGCCAACAGCATCTGCAATCGGAAGGCAATCGTACCTGCCAGATAAGCAAGCAAGGCAATTCCACAACATAACCAATAGGATTCCTGAAGCTTAAGGCAGCTTGCCATGATAATCAGAGCTGCACAGATTGCAACCACAGAAAAACAATAAGCAGGCTGCTGCATACCGCCTGCGCTCAAAGCCAGCGCCGTAAATACACCGCCTGCTGCCATATAGGGATTTACAGCCCCTGCATTGCGGTAAGCAGCTAACATATAGGCGATTCCAAATGGATAAATTACCTGTTCAATATTGACTCTGCCGATCAGCATACCGCCTGCAAAGGCGGCCAACAGCCGAATTGCACTGTTTCTGCTGATACCGATTGTCAGCCGCCTCTGATTCCGTTCATCTTTTTGCATACCCGTTCCACCTGCCAACCAAATATATTTATTTGAATGGTTTTATTACAACATGCATACCCGGCGAAATGTGTCGGCTTCTGGTATCCTCTTTATTTAGAACTTTTCCTATCTTTTTCGCGGTTCTATTTTACATCAGCGTTTTAGCAATTGCTTCCAATTTCTTTCTCTGCTCTGCATTCATCATAGGTGCCACTTGCTCCATAAAATTCCGCATGGTTTCCTGATTAAAAGAACCATCCTTTTTTCCCCGATTGATTTCCGCTTTCAGCTGCGCCATTAATTGTGCATCGCTTTTTCCCTGAAATTGTTCGGCCTGTTTCAATATTTGTTCTGCCTGCGCCTGTTGCTTCGGGCTGGCCTTTTGGGGTGTCTTTTGATTTGCAAAACTCTTTAAATCTCTTTTTGCCATCTGCTATCCCTCCTTAAGATTTGCAATCCATCGCTCATAAGCATTGTATGCATCGGTGGGAGAATTGTGCACATTATTCTTTTGCCTCGCATAGGATGATATGAGTTTATAATTATGGAAGGAGAAAAATATCGTGAAATACCCCCGTCGCCCACCACATCCCCATCAGGAATGTGTCATTTCCAACAAATGCAAGGTTCGTCCATCCCAACAAGCTTGTTTTCCCGAACCGGAACAGCTTTGTTTTTCCCCTTCTTTACTGATGCTGCTTTCTTATGTGTATAAAGATGGTTTTGTCAATCAGGCCACTATTGGTATGATCCGTGATATTCTTCCCTATTTAGGCAAACAAGACGCACAGGCTGCGCGATATCTGCTACAGGCAGGTGATGCCGCGCGGGAATTAGCCGCACACCCTTGCCTGAAATCCCCTCAGCCACAACCGCAGCGTTGCTGGTTAACTCAAAATGAACGTTTATTGGGATTATTGGACACTTTAAAAAAGTATGGCGGTCAAAACAGTGCACGTGCTTTCGAACAGTTAAAAAAATACATTCTTTTACGGGAAAAATTGCTGCGCATGAAAAACTGTGGCCTGGATGCCTCTACATTGCCGGATATCGCTGCATTGCTGGATAAACACAGCACCGGTTCTGCTGCCCAGCTTCAAAAAGCCATGGCGATGGCCAATGCGCTTTCCGGCATGCACACAGGTTCCAACCTGATGCAAGCCATGCAAATGCTTCAAACTTTTCAAACGTAACTTTTTCCTATTTATCTGTCAAAAAAATGCCCACCCAATACAGGGTGGGCGTTTTTCTATTTTAACAAATTTTCCAAGAACAGATCATCATTCTCGAAGCTATGAGTTCCAGTCAGACTGGCGCATATTTCCGCCTTACGCTTTCCTCTCAGTCTTTAACAGGTTCGCCGCTTGAATGGCCAGCCGCAGCGCATGTTGCGTTGCCGCAAAGCGCAATGCATCTCTGCTCATTCCGTTATGCCCGGGAAGATATTTTTCCACTTCACAATAAAGATCCGAATCCACAGCGATGTAGATAAGTCCTACCGGCTTTTCCGGTGTGCCGCCACCCGGGCCTGCAATTCCGGTAATTCCTATGCCGATTTCCGCACCCGAAACAACCCTTGCACCTTTCGCCATCTGAGCTGCCACTTCTGGAGAAACCGCCCCCAATCGTTCCAAATCCGTATGATCTACGCCCAGTACTTTTTCCTTCATTCCGTTCGCATATGTGCAGACGCCAAACTCAAAAACTTCCGAAGCCCCGGCAACATCTGTAATACGTTTGGAGAGCAATCCACCCGTACAACTTTCAGCCGTAGCAATTTTAGCTTTTTTTTCCCGGAGCAGTTTCACCAATGCCGTTTCCTGATTTCCGATATCAATACCGTAAATATATTCTCCCATTTCTCTCTGGATTTCTTCGACAATTGGCTGTATCATCTGGTAGCCCTGTTCCCGGTTCTCTGCCAATGCGGTAATACGCAATTGTACTTCCCCCTGCTTCGCATAAGGGGCAACTGTAGGGTTGTCACTACGCTCCATCAATGCTTTTAAGCGATATTCCACCGCACTTTCCCCAATCCCATGAAGATGCAGCGTCCGGGAAACCAGCACATGATCACTGCGCTGTGCCAGCCAGGGCCGCACATAGCGTTCAAACATCGTCTTCATTTCAAAGGGAGGACCCGGCAATAAAATCGCCGTCTTTCCATCTTTTTCCAAAGCAAGCCCGGGTGCCGTTCCCGCATCATTTTGAAAAATCACTGCATGTTCCGGCATTTGTGCTTGCTTTAAATTATTGGGCGTTGCTTCCATTCCCTTCGCCATAAAAAAATCAGCAATTCGCTGCCGGGAGCATTCGTCTATATGCATGCTTTCCCCAAAGTATGCAGCCACCGTTTCTTTTGTCAGGTCATCATAGGTTGGCCCAAGTCCGCCAGTCATCACTACCATATCTGCCCTGGAAAATGCCAGCACCAAACTTTCCTGCAGACGGCCAGGGTTATCTCCCACTACCGATTGATGGTATACTTCTATCCCCAGCGCAGCCAATTCTGCAGCCAGATAAGCCGCATTGGTATTGACGATATCTCCCAGCAGGATCTCCGTTCCTACGCATAAAATTTCCGCTTTGATGTGTTTCATATCTGTTTCCTCCGATTTTTTATTTTACTACGGTTACAGCAACTTTTCCATATTTTTAAAACAGAAAACAGCCGCGCGGCACCCCTGTGCGCACACGGCTATCTTTTCTTATATCGATCTACAAGCTTTTGCAATTTTTCAGGCAACCTGATTTCCAGATTATCCCATAAGACCAGTATGATTTTCCACAAAACACTCAAAGTGCCAATGGTATATCCGTAACGGGCTGTTTGCAGCAGTTTGTAAAATACATCCCGCAAGAATGCTTCCGTTTCATTCGGCAGATATCTATTTCTTAACTTTCGGTTGGAAAAGAATAGAGACAAGATACCCGAAAAAGACTGCCGCGGCAATGCCTGCTGCAGTCGCTGTAACACCTCCTAAAAAAACACCTAATAGCCCTTGTTCGTCTACTGCTTTAAATACGCCCTTAGCCAAGGAATACCCAAAGCCGGTCAACGGCACTGTTGCACCGGCTCCACCAAACTCTACAATAGGTTTGTAAATACCTAAAGCCGTCAGAATTACACCGCTGGTTACAAAAGTAACCAGTATGCGAGCCGGAGTCATATTGGTCAATGAGATAAGCAATTGACCGATTATGCAAATGGCTCCACCTACCAAAAAAGCTTTGACATAATCCATGTATGTTAATCCACCCTTTCCAGTTCGATCACATGTGCAATACCGGGAATGCTTTCTCCCTGCTGCACACTGGTAGTAGACATCATAGCACCTGTTGCCGTAAACAGCACTCGCCGATAAGCCCCTTGCTCCAATTGCCGAAGAATATATCCGTTGAGCACCACTGCGCAGCAGCCGCAACCACTAGCTCCACACCGTTTGCTCTTCATACCTGCATAGATCATGCTTCCGCAGTCTTTATGTACACCGGTCAAATCTGTACCACAGCGCATAGCCATGTTCACCATCAATTTACTGCCAAACATGCCTAAATCCCCCGTAAAAATGGCGTCATAGTCCTGCGGCTGTGTTCCTCGATTCTGCAGATGCGTCAAAATACTTTGTGCTGCAGCAGGCGCCATGGCCGCTCCCATATTATTGGCATCATTAATGCCGAAATCCACGCATCGTCCTACGGTCAATGCACGAATTGCTACCTGATTCTCCTCTTTCTCAGAAGAAATTACCGTTGCGCCTGCGCCTGTTACCGTATCCTGCCCAGTAGGTGGTTTCGGCGTTCCCAACTCCAATGGAAAACGAAATTGCCGCTCTGCCGTAGCATAATGGCTGCTGGCCGCGCAAAGGATATTTTTTCCAAACCCGCCATCTATCAGCATACTGCCCATAGCAAGCGTCTGGGCCATGCCGGAGCAGGCACCGTATATTCCCAAAAAAGGAATTCCCAGATCCCTGGCAGAATAAGAAGCGGTAATGATCTGATTGAGCAAATCTCCACCCAGCAGTAAATCAATCTCGCCGATAGAGAGCCCTGCATCCTCAATTGCTTTCTTGCAGGCGCTCATAAAAAACTTCTTTTCCGCAAATTCAAAACTCTTCTCGCCCCATTTAGCATCTTCGGCTTTGATATCAAAATATTCCGCCAATGGCCCTTTCGCCTCTTCTTGTCCGACAGCAGAGCCTTTGCCCCGAATATAGACCGGCCGCTCCAGTAACATGGTTCCTTCCGTTAATATTTTTTGACTCATGATTCCGTCTCCTCATGCCATACCCAAAATCTTTAAAACATAGTAGACTAACCCTACTATGATAGAGGAGCTGATACCATAAACCAATACCGGGCCGGCAATGGTAAACAATTTCGCTCCTACACCCAATACATAACCTTCTGCCTTAAATTCCAATGCCGGAGATACAACCGAGTTGGAAAATCCGGTAATGGGAACAATGCTGCCTGCGCCGGCAAAATTGCCAATTACATCATATACGCCAAGTCCGGTCAACAATGCCCCCAGAAAGATCAAAGTAATACTGGTAAAAGCACCGACCCCATTTTCATCTAAATGCAATGTATATTGTGCAAAATTGCGCAAGGCCTGCCCCAAAGTGCAGATTGCGCCTCCTACAAAAAATGCGCGTATACACTCGGATACAACTTTGGATTTCGGCATTTCTTTTTTTACATAGGCATTATAATTTCCCATTTTAAGCTGTTCTCTGATATTCATTATGCCTTTTTTTCACCTCTGGCAGCAGCCGTATTTTCCATCTGCTGTGCACGAATTTCCGGCTGATTGGGCACTTCCTTACCGGAAAGATCGTCCAGTGGAATCTCCTTATATTCTTTTTCGTTCTGCATATTCGACTCCTCATTGCAAATACTTTTCTTGTTGGCTATTGTGCGCAAAATTTTCTCTTTTATTCTCTTTTTCCGCCCTTCCGGCGTTGCCGCGCATTGAAAAGAGTTATAAAAAATGCTAAAATAAAAAGAATCTTTTCAGATTGGAAGTGACACTATGATTTATTTGGATAACGCTGCCACTACACAACCGGCTTCTTGCCTGCAAACATTGTTTGCGCAATATTGCACAGAAAGTTGGCACAATCCTTCCGCTATGTACTTGCCCGCAGTTCAGGCAGAACAGAAATTGGATGCTGCCCGCACATTGCTGAAAAATATCATTCATGCACAGGAAGCTATCTTCACTTCCTGCGGCACAGAAGGTTCCAATACCGTTATTTTCAACGGTTGGCAGAAACGCGGCTCCACCAAACGCCATTTTATTACTTCCGCCTATGAACATCCCTGTGTTTACGAATGTTTTCGTCAATTGGAACAGCAGGGGCATAGAGTGGATTTTGTCAAAGCCGGAAAAAGTGGCATTATTTCGCCAGAAGCTGTGGCAGAACTGGTTTGCGAGGATACCGCATTGGTAGCAATTATGCATGTCAACAACGAAACCGGTGCTGTCAACGATATCTGTGCAATTGCAGACGCCGTAAAAGTGAAAAATCCTCAAACATTGTTTTATGCGGACGGTGTTCAGGCTTTCTTGCGTGTTCCATTTGATATGATGGCTTCCAAAGTGGATTACTATACAGCCAGTGCTCATAAAGTGCATGGCCTTAAAGGAACTGGCATTCTCTTTTTTAAAAAAGGAACGCCCCTTAAAGCTTATCTGCTGGGCGGAGGGCAGGAAAATACCCTGCGCAGCGGGACTGAAAATACCTTCGGCATTCTCGCCTTTGCAGAAGCCGCGCATGATTTTTTACAAAACCATGCGCAAAAATTAGCGCACATGGCCCAATTAAAACATATGCTCTGCACCACCCTGATGCAGGCAAAAGGAGCTTACTGTATCACGCCCGAATGCTCTGCACCACATATTCTCAATATGGCCTTCGAGGGCATGCGCGGCGAAGTATTGCTGCATTTATTGGAAAAGGATGGCATATGTATTGCCACCGGTTCTGCCTGCTCTTCCAAAAAACGCAGCTTCCGCGTTCACGAATCGGTCGGGCTCAGCCCTGCTCTGGCAGAATGTGCTGTTCGCTTTAGTTTTTGCCCGGATAATACACCGGAAGAGATCCAATATACCGCTCAAAAAACCATTGCTGCCCTTCAGAAGTTCCAGGGCTTTATAAGGAGATAACCATTATGACACCTATGTTGCTCATCCGCTACGGAGAAATTCACCTGAAAGGACAAAACCGTCCTTTTTTTGAAAAAGTACTGCTGCATGCTATTATTGCTTCCGCTAAAAAATTTGACGGCTATGTCGATAAAGGGCAGGGGCGCTACTATTTGCGCAATGTAAAACCTCAGGATATGCCGCAGGCAATCAATGCCATGTCTAAAATATTCGGCATCTATTCAGTCAGCCCGGCCATGGAAATGGAAAAGGATTTAGAGATTATTTTTCAGGCTGCTGCAGATATGGCTTGCAGGAAATTAAAATCCCTGAGCAAGGAAACAGCCACTTTCAAAGTGGAAAGCAAACGGGCAGATAAACGCTTCCCCATGAACTCCATGACGCTTTCCGCTGAAGCCGGTGGCTATATTCTCGAACATGTACCCGGTTTATCAGTGGACGTACATCATCCTGACTTTACCGTCTATATCGAAGTACGCGAAAGTGCTTTTGTCTACACCGATATTGTCATGGGCAGCGGTGGCATGCCTGTAGGCACCTCCGGCAAGGGAATGCTGTTGCTTTCCGGTGGCATTGACAGCCCGGTTGCCGGTTATATGATGGCCAAGCGGGGAATAGCTCTGGAAGCAGTCCATTATCACAGTTTTCCTTATACCAGCGAGCGTGCAAAGCAAAAAGTCATAGAACTGGCCCAGGAGCTTTCTGCTTATACCGGTCCTATTAAAATCCATATGGTGCATTTTACAGATATTCAGATGTCTATTTATGAAAAATGTCCCGAAGAACAGTTGACGCTTATTATGCGGGTTTTTATGATGCGCATTGCCGAAAAAATTGCCAAAGATCGCAACTGCGGTGCACTGATTACCGGAGAGAGCTTAGGGCAAGTGGCCAGCCAGACACTTGCTTCTCTGACTGTGACTAATTCCGTGATCGATTTGCCCGTATTCCGTCCGCTTATCGGCATGGACAAGTTAGAGATTATGGATATCGCGAAACGCATCGATACCTATGAGACTTCTATTCTGCCTTATGAGGATTGTTGCACCGTCTTTGTTCCCAAGCATCCCGTAACACATCCCAAACTGGAAAAAATACTCAAATCAGTTAAATTGTTGGATTCAGAGGCATTGATCGCCGATGCACTGGCAAAAACCGAAGTAATCACCGTTACTCCGGCTTGTGTGGAATAAAAAGATCCATCAAAAAAAAATGCAATCAAAAAAAGAGTACGCACAGCGTACTCTTTTTTTGATTCATCTTCAGTTCACACCATATAATTTGAGAACATTCTCAAAAATTGTGTTTTCTTCATTGATGCGATAAATTTCCTGTCCCTTATATACGTTTCTGAAATAGATAAATCCATCCAGATAACTGATATAACTTCCGGAATCCGAAGTCAGCATCGTTTCATGGCTTCCATTTAATTCCATACGATAAAGCGATTGATCATAAGTGCTGCTTGAATCCGCATAGAAACAATGGTAAATATATCCATTGGCTATATTCAGCGTAGAAGAGCGAATTTCACTCAATTGCGAAAGATTGCTGCCATCGGGCTTACAGCGATATACTCCGTAGACATTGGCATAGTAAAGATTTCCTTCATAAAACATAAAAGCAGAGGTTGCTCTTCCAGCCGAAACGGCACGATCGCTACCATCTAATTTCATAGAATAGAGTCGGCTGGTGTCGGCCTGATTAATAAAGTATAATCTTCCATCGTAATAAAGCAGATTCGATGCCCAGTCCACGGTAATTTGCTCAGGCGCCTGCGGATCAAACTCGCCGTTTAAATCTATTTTATAAATACCGGAATAAGAAGTTCCATATAACGAAGCATAATACAATATTCCTTCTACAATATTGATATATCCGCCCGAAATTGCACTCACCAATTCACTTTCCAACGTTTCCAAATTGGTACGGTAGATACATTGTGCATCATCATAATTGACATAATAGAGATAACCATCATAGACGACCAGGTCAGTTGCTTTACAATCAGCAATGACTCTGCACTCATTTTCGGCATTGACTTCATAAATTGCGTCATCTGCAAAATAGAAATTATCTCCATATTCCGCCACGATCGATCGATTTGCAACATTTCCATGGGTATTGCCAATCCAGGTCTTATCATAATTTTTAGAAGAAATATATGTTGCCAACGCAATGGATACAATTGCCACTGCTGCAATCACGCCTGCCAGGATCATTCCCAACATCTTCTTACTCATCTTTTGTTTATTTTCCACCGGTATGTTCCCTCACTTACCAAATTAGTTTTAAACATGTAATTTATTGTACCATATTGTTTTGCGGATGACAATCCGCTTTGCCTCCCCACAATGAAAGAATACTGTTTTTTTCTTTTTCAATTTCCAATTACTGTAAAATCAGTCTTTATTTATCTCCGATTATCCAATTCGTTATCATTTGTTAGCAATTTGCGAAAATTTTTTCATTTTTTTTGTTATTTCCTATTGATTTTTGAAAAAAATATGTTATTATAATATCAACAGTTATCACTTGATATTGTTATCAAGTTGGTATCCCCTCTTAATCCTTTCTAATTTCAAATCTCAAAACAAAAACTCCCAACAGCTTGGGAGTTTTTGTTTTCTCTATAATATTTTTATTCTTGCCCGCACAAATTTCTAAGTTTATGCAACGCTTCTGCCAGGCCACCCACCTCATCAATGATTCCCACATCTACAGCCTGAGCACCGATCAGTACCGTTCCAATATCATCTGCCATTTGATTTTTGTTATTCATCAGTGCTTGAATCTGTTCCTGAGAAATGTTTGCATTTTCACTGATAAAACGCAGGATGCGTTCCTGCATTTTTAAATAATATTCAAAGCTCTGAGGCGAAGTAATAAACAGGCCGTTCGTGCGTAAAGGATGCACCGTCATACATGCGGTCGGCACAATAAAGGAATAATCCGAACTAACTGCCAAAGGTACCCCAATACTGTGTCCACCACCCAAAACCAGACTAACACTGGGCTTACTCATGCTGCGCTGCGGATTAATTCTGCAATTGCCAAACCTGCTTCCACATCTCCGCCCATTGTATTCAAAATTATAAGAATTCCTTTTACCGCCTGATCCTGCTCCATTTCTGCCAGTAAAGGAATCAGATGCTCGTATTTAGTTGCTTTATTTTGAGGAGGCACCAGCGTGTGCCCTTCGATTTGGCCGATGATATTAATCAGGCGAATTCCATCTTCCAGCTTTGTTGCTCCTAATTCCCGCAATGCATCTTTATCAGTTTGTTGCTCTGATTCGCTATCGTTTGTTAGTGTTTCCATTTGCTGTGTTTTCTGCATAAAAAAATCTCCAAACCTTTTTTACTTAGTTTGAAGATTTTATCTTTGAATTATTCGTATCGCCTTTATTCCTGAGGAAGCACCCAGCCTGTACACATTGCTTCTTCCTGCAACACCCGCTCAGTAAGCCTTTGCATATCTTTCAAAGTGACATTCTGTACGTTTGCCAGTATTTCTTCTTCTGGAATAATCCGCTCCAGCAGCAATGCATTCCTGCCCAACTGATTCATTTTGGCAGAAGTACTTTCCTGCCCCATAATATAGCTGGCCGTAATCTGCGTCTTGGTGTGCTCCAGTTCCTCCTCCGAAATCCCATTTTCTCTCAAACCCCGTACTTCCCTCAAAATTGCCTGCTTTACCAGTTCTGTTTTCTCTGCCGAAATACCCGCATAAATCACCAGCGCACCGGCTTGGTAATACATGGAGGGATAAGCATAGACCGAATAAGCTGCACCCAACTCCTCTCTGACTTTTTGGAAGAGGCGCGAACTCATTCCGCCACCCAAAACATTTGCTAAAATGGAAAATGCATAACGATCGGCATCGCCAATGCCCGGCCCGGGAAAAGCTATGCCCAGATGTGCTTGTTCAATATCCTTATGAACACAAAATTCCTTTTTAACCGGCTTCCAATCGATCTCCGGCACATATTTTCTCCCCTCTCCTTTGGAGGGCACACTTTTTAGCGTTTCTTCCAGCTCAGCAAGCAGTTTTTGTATGTCATAATTTCCCACCGCTGCCACTACAATATTTTCCCCATAGTAATGCTTACTGCGGTAATCCAGAATTTGTGCACGCGAAAAGGTTCGAATATTTTCTGCCGGCCCCAATATCGTCCGCGAAAGTTCAGTCCCCGCAAAAAATTCTTCGGATAAGCGATCCATCAGTAAATCATCCGGCGTATCCAACGACATTGCAATTTCTTCCAAAATAACGCCACGTTCTTTTTCCACCTCTTTTTCCGGAAAAACAGAATGGCAAAACATATCTGTAAGAATATCTACTGCTTCACTCAATTTTGAATCGATGGCTTTTACATAATAGCAAGTCATCTCCTTAGATGTATAAGCATTGGATTGTATTCCGAGGTTATCAAATTCCGCCGCGATTTGTTTATAATTACGCGTTTCTGTCCCTTTGAAAAAAAGATGCTCTAAAAAATGGGAAAGTCCGTTTTCCTGCTCCAACTCTGTTGCAGAACCTGCCTTTACCCAAATACCCACCGAAGCCGTCCGTGCCTGAGGGATATATTCTCCATAAAAGCGAATCCCATTCGCTAAGGTTTGCTGTTGATACATATAAACCTCCTTTTTTCATTCTGTGATAAAAAAGGCGGCATAAGCCGCCTTTTTCCTGCCTTTTATTCCTGTTCGGAAGCGTTGAAGCGATCCAGATCTTCCTGCGTTACGCCACGGTGTATGAGATTGATGCGATGCTTCTCATCAATTCCCAGAACCTTAACCAGGATTTCTTCCCCTTCCTTCACAACGTCTTCTACTTTCTCGACCCGTTCCTTGGCCAACTTGGAAATATGCACCATGCCTTCCTTACCGGGCGCCAGTTCCACAAAAGCACCTATAGGTATAATGCGCGTTACTTTTCCCTTATATACATCGCCTGCCTTAATATCTCTGGCAATACCCATAATAATAGCTTTTGCCTTTGCAGCTGCAGCCGCATCCTCGGTCGCAATAGAAACGCGTCCGTCATCTTCAATATCAATCTTGACACCGGTATCGGCAATAATCTTGTTAATCGTCTTACCACCGGAACCAATGACTTCACGGATCTTATCGGGATTGATAGTAAATTGCGTAATCTTAGGCGCATACTTTGAAAGTTCTTTTTTTGCTTCAGGCAACACTTCATTCATTTTGCCTAAAATATGCAGACGTCCGCGCAATGCCTGAGCCAAAGCCCGCTCCAGGATTTCCTTATCGATGCCCTTGATCTTGATATCCATCTGAATAGCAGTAATACCTTTATCCGTACCTGCCACCTTGAAGTCCATATCACCCAGGAAGTCCTCCAAGCCCTGAATATCGGTCAGTACAACTACCTGATCCTCTTGCTTGATCAGTCCCATTGCAGTACCTGCTACCGGCTTCTTCATGGGGACACCTGCATCCATCAATGCCAGAGAGCTTGCACATATGCTGGCCTGAGAAGTAGAACCATTGGAGCTCAACACTTCGGACACGGCACGAATTGCATAGGGGAACTCTTCCTCCGAAGGAAGCATGGGAACGATTGCTCTTTCTGCCAGCGCGCCATGACCAATTTCTCTTCTGTTAGCGCTGCGCAACGGCTTAGCTTCCCCTGTAGAATAAGGCGGCATGTTATATTGATGCATATAACGCTTAAATGTCTCATCTGAAATGCCATCCAGAGTTTGTCCATCACCAAGCGGCCCTAAGGTAACCAGATTCATGACCTGCGTCTGCCCTCTGGTAAAGACGGCACTACCATGTGTTCTGGCAAACAAGCCTGTCTCACACCAAATGGGGCGAACATCTTCATAACCTCTGCCATCAGGGCGAACGCCCTCTTTCACGATCTTTTCCCGAACGATTTCTTTCATGACAGCGTACAGGCTGTTATCGATATCTGCTTTACTATCCGGAAATGCTTCAGCAAAATACTCTGCCGCTTCTGCCTTTACCTGAGCTTCCCTTGTCTCGCGTTCAGTGCGATCAAAGGTATCCATAGCCCAACGCATACGATCATAGAACTTTTCCCGAACCTGTACATCCAGCTCTTCCGGAACGTGGTACAATTCATAGGGTGCTTCCGGTTTGCCGATTTCTTCCTTGATATTGGAAATGAATGCACAAATTTTCTTAATTTCCTCATGGGCAAAAAGAATTGCTTCCAACATCTCGCTTTCCGTTACTTCCTTAGCACCCGCTTCTACCATCATGATGGCATCCTTGGTGCCAGAAACAGTAAGGTGCATTCTGGAAGCCTCGCGCTGCGCGGAATCAGGGTTAATGATGTATTTTCCATCGACCATGCCTACTACCACAGAACCGGTCGGACCCTGGAAAGGAACACCTGCAATGGAAAGCGCTACAGAAGAACCGATCATTGCATATACTTCCGGCGGAATCTCAGGATCCACAGAAAGTACCGTTGCAATTACCTGTACATCATTAAAATAGCCCTTGGGGAACAAAGGACGCAAAGGTCTATCAATTAATCTGCAGGAAAGAATTGCTTTCTCAGAAGGGCGACCTTCTCTCTTAATAAACCCTCCGGGGATCTTTCCTACGGAGTACATTTTCTCTTCAAATTCAATGCTCAGCGGAAAAAAGTCAATTCCCTCTCTGGGCTCTTTTGCTGCCGTAGCCGTGACCATTACAGCCGTTTCACCGCATCTGACGATACAGGAACCTCCGGCCTGACCACAGTACTTGCCGGATTCAACTATCAGTTCTCTTCCGCCAAGTTCCATTTTAAATACATGATTTTCTACCATTACTACCTCCTGCAGGCACTGCCTGCTATCTCTATATTACCTTTATTGGAAACAAAATTAACTTATGGGTAAAACCATAATATCACACCGGAAGCTGTGTTTATAAATATAGAGCGGGAACAACTCCTCGCTCTATATCCAATACAATCCAATAATATCCTATGCTTATCTTCTAAGACCAAGCTTAGCAACCAAAGCTCTGTATCTTTCGATATCCTTCTTTTTCAGATATTCCAACAAACCTCTTCTTGCACCGACCATTTTCAGCAGACCACGTCTGGAATGATGGTCTTTCTGATGAGACTGCAGATGTTCGTTGAGATGGTTGATGCGCGCAGTCAGCAAAGCAACCTGCACTTCAGGAGAACCAGTGTCACCCTCATGCGTTGCATACTCAGCAATAATTGCGCTCTTGTCGATTTTTTCCATAAATGCCTCCCTAAAATTTAAAATCGCCGATAACTCAGTATCGCGTCGGGTATTCGCAAAACAGAGTACTCGGTTTAACACGAATGCATTGTATCATATAATATGCCCATTGTAAAGAGCATTTTATGCGAAAAAATGCCTATATAAAAGGCGTTAGCTCATTTTTCAAAAAAAAGGCGCGCTTGTTCCTTATCTCTGGCAATTGCTTGCTGCAATGCCTGCAAGTTATGAAATGGTTGCTCTGGCCGCAAAAATCGCAACAACTCCACTCTAATCGTTTTTCCGTAAAGTTCTGCATCCAGTTGCAGAATATTGGTTTCAATAGAAATATCCTCTCCGTTACGCAAGGTCGGCCTTCTGCCAATATTGGTAATTCCACCAAAGGCTTTCCCCTCCAGCCAGACACGTGCAATGTAAACTCCGTTGGGAGGCATTACCTTTTCTTTCGGTGCATAGATGTTGGCAGTAGGAAATCCGAGCGTGCGCCCCACTTCCCTTCCATGAACAATCTCACCGGTAATCGCATATGGATATCCAAGCAAATGTTCTGCCAATTCCATTTTTCCCGCACGCACAGCTGCCCGAATACGGGTACTGCTGACAGCATCTCCCTCAAGATCGACCCGATCTATAATGGCTGCTTCTGCCCCATGCGCCGATGCATATTGTTGTAAAAAGGCCACGTCTCCCGCCGCACCATCACCAAATCGGAAGTTATAGCCTGCAACCAAGACCTTTGCATGTAACCGGTTCAGAACTTCTTCCATAAAAGCTTCTCTGCTCTGATGCGCAATACTGCCGTCAAACGGTTGGATACACAGATAATCGATTCCCATTTTTGCAAAGTTCTGAATTTTTTCTTTTTCGGTAAACAACATATACTGTTCTCCACCAAAATGCGCAGAAGGAAGATTGGAAAAAGTATACACCATACTGCACAGCCCCTTTTGGCGGGCAATCTCTTTTGCCCGTTCTATAATGCGGCAATGCGCATGATGCAGCCCATCGAACGTTCCCAAAGCCACAACAGTATGCGTTTGAAATATAGTATTTTCAGTTACAATCTGCATATATTTTCCTTAATAAAGCGGTATTTTCAATTTAGGGCGCCCATCCTCTTCCACTCCAATGCCGTAAAACGTATTGCCGCAATACAGGGCAAACTGGCCTGAGGGCATGGGGTGCTCTGCCGTCAAAACCTGTCCATGCTCTATGGCAAACCGCTGCGCTTCTCCCAAATGTACTGCTGACAGTTGAGCCACTGCCTGCTCAGGGGAAATACAAAAAGAAGTATCCCCTGCCTGCACCATTTCTGCCACCTCATCCAGAGTATAGGCATGCTGAATATCATAATCACCAGACCGCTCCCGCACCAGCAACGAAGTGTAAGCCAGTTCTCCCATAGAAGCGGCAATATCCTCCACCAGTGTTCGTACATACGTTCCTTTCGAGCAGTGAATACGCAGCAAAAATTGTAAAGCACCCGTCTGTTCCAACACTTCTATGGCATAAATCTGAACTTTCCGTGGTGGTTTGGGGATATTTATGCCTTTGCGCGCCAATTCATATGATTTTTTCCCATTCACTTTAATTGCAGAATAGGCAGGCGGAATCTGCGTAATTTGCCCAACGAAAGCAGCACAAGCGCGACGCACTTCTTCTATCGTAATCTTCTGTGCAGGTGCACGCTTTTCACGTACCATTCCATAACTGTCCAGAGTATCTGTCGTACAACCAAAATGCATCTCTGCCAGATAAATTTTGTCATGCCCCATGAGGTAATCCGACAACCGCGTCGCACGCCCCAAAAGCACTACTAATACGCCTGCCGCACCAGGATCCAACGTTCCTGCATGCCCCACGCGTTTTTCGCTGAGCAGTTTTTTTAAATAAACCGTCACACCATTGGAAGACATGGCAGGCGGTTTTAGTACATTGATGATTCCATTCATAATTTTTTTGCCGCCGCTTCCAGCAGCCGGGCAATAGCCACCTGCAAAGGAGCCTGTATTTTTCCCCCAGAGGCATGAACATGGCCTCCGCCTTCAAATTCAGAAGCAAGCGCCGCCACATCTGCATAATTTTTACTGCGGAAACTGATTTTAAATTGTTCCTCTTCGCTTTGCCGCAAGAAAATGGCAATTTCCACACTTTTGATTTCCCGTGTATAATTAATCAGTTCCTCCGTGTCTTCCACCAATGCACCGAGTTCTCGAAAATCTTCCTGGAGGATATAGGAGAGCGCTATTTTCCCCTCCTCCGCCAAAATCAGATGCTCCAAGGAACGCCCGATCAATCTGGTCGCGCCCAGGGAACGCGCCTTATAAATATTTTCAATGATCAACGGAATATCTGCTCCTGCCTCCCGCAGCTCTGCTGCCATATGAAGGATCTCCGCCTCCGTATTGGAGTAAGAAAAATTTCCCGTATCCGTACAGATTGCCAGATAGAGCAGATCCGCCACCTGCTTGGTCAGCGGAACCTGTAATTGCTGCAACAGGCGATAAATCAACAGCCCGGTCGCGCCCACCGTTTCAATATGATTACTGCCTCCAAAACCCGGGTTTGTGCCATGGTGATCGATGACAATCGTATTAGGAGATGCATCAAACAGTGCCTGACATTTTCCCATTCGCTCCCGGTCAGAGACATCTACCGCAATCACACAGCCATACTGCCGTTTGGGAACCTCCGCAAACGAATACACTTTTGCGTAATCCGAAAGAAAAGCCATCTTCTCAGGCAATTTTCCGTCCACCGCAAATATGGCGCTTTTGCCCAGCCCCTGAAGGGCCAGCAAAAGCGCCATACCACTGCCTATCGTATCCCCATCGGGGCTGATATGGCCAAGGATCAAAAAATCCTGCTCATTCCTGATTTTCTTCTCTATTTCTTGCATGTTCTCTGTCCTTTGCCGTAACCTCATCAATGAGCTTTGATATCTCAATGCTGTAGGCAATCGAAGTATCGTGCACAAACTCCAGATTCGGAATCCTGCGCAGCCTGATTTTTTCATTGAGCTTTGCTCTGATAAAAGGTTCTGCACTCCTGAGTGCTTCCATCGTGGATTCCACTTTTGCAGGCGTATCATAGATGCTGATATACACCTTTGCATACTTAAGATCCTGCGTTGTTGTTACCCGCATAACCCCCGCCATTTTACTGAAACGGGGGTCTTTGATTTCCGTCAGAAATATTTCTCCTAGGAGCCTTTGCAATTCCCCGTCAATTTTGGCGGTTCTTCTCTGACTCATGTAAATATTCTCCTGTTATATTTATTTTTGTATCTCTACAACCTGGAATGCTTCAATGACATCCTCTTCCTTGATATCATTATAGTTTTCCAAAGTAATACCGCATTCATACCCGGAAGCAACCTCTCTGGCATCATCCTTAAAGCGCTTCAGGGAAGAAAGCCTGCCTTCGTAAATTACAATACCGTTACGCACCAGCCGAACCTCTGCATTGCGTACAATCTTGCCATCGGTCACATAGCTTCCGGCGATTGTGCCCACAGAAGAGACTTTGAAAGTCTGCCGCACTGTCGCATGCCCCAGCACTTCTTCCTTGAATTCAGGTGCCAGCATACCTTTCATTGCTTTTTCGACATCTTCAATTGCATTGTAAATAATACGATATAAACGTACATCTACGTTTTCCCGCTCTGCTGCCGCCATTACAGCCGCATCAGGGCGAACATTAAATCCAATTACAATCGCATTACTGGTCGAGGCCAGCAGAATATCCGATTCACTGATTGCGCCTGCCGCACCATGAATCACGCGCACACGCACTTCATCGTTAGAAAGTTTTTCCAGAGACTGTTTCAAAGCTTCTACCGATCCCTGTACGTCTGCCTTGACGATGACATTCAAATCCTTCATCTGTCCTTCCGCAATCTTGGAGAACAAATCATCCAGCGAGACGCGCGACATATTCTTGAGTTTTTCTGCTTTCAGGCGGTCTTTTCTCTCTTCTACAACCTGTTTGGAAAGTTTATCCTGCTCTACCGCATAGATGATATCTCCTGCTGCCGGCACATCAGAAAAACCAATTACTTCTACCGGAACAGAAGGACCGGCTTCCTTAACCGCCAGACCGCTATCATCATACATTGCACGCACACGGCCATAAGTCATTCCCGCCACAATGGTATCCTGTACTCTGAGCGTACCGTTCTGTACTAATACCGTTGCCACCGGACCTCTGCCTCGATCCAATCGTGCCTCAATGATAACACCCTTAGCCATACGGTTAGGATTGGCTTTCAATTCTTCCACATCCGCTACCAGCAGAATCATTTCCAGCAATGTATCAATGCCTTCTCCGGTGATTGCCGATACCGGCACCATGATCGTATCGCCGCCCCATTCTTCCGAAACCAGACCATATTCTGTCAATTCCTGTTTCACGCGCTCCGGGTTTGCTGCCGGTTTATCCATTTTATTGATTGCAATAATAATCGGCACACCTGCTGATTTTGCATGGTTAATCGCTTCCACCGTTTGCGGCATAACACCATCATCAGCAGCAACTACCAATACTGCAATATCGGTTGCCTGTGCACCTCTGGCACGCATAGCAGTAAAGGCTGCGTGGCCGGGTGTATCCAGGAAAGTAATGGGTTTCCCCTTGGCTTCTACCGTGTATGCACCAATATGCTGCGTAATACCGCCGGCTTCTCCCTGCTGTACCTTGGTTTTGCGAATAGCATCCAGCAACGATGTTTTACCATGGTCAACATGCCCCATCACCGTTACAACCGGCGGACGCTCCTGCAGATTTTCCTCTGCTTCTTCGCCTTCCTCAAAGCCTGCAATCAACGTCTCTTCTGCCGTCTGTTCCTTCTTCTGCTCCAGCGTAATACCATAATCATCCGCAATTAACGCTGCAGTATCATAATCGATTTCCGAGTTGATTGTGCAGATATTTCCAAGCATAAACAGCTTTTTAATAATTTCTGCTGCCGGTTTGCCGATTTTCTCAGCCAACACTTTTATGGAAACCATATCGCCGGTGATGACCGCGCTTTCGATCTTGATCGGCTCTATGACCGGTGTTCCCTTGCGGTTATCCTTACGCTTATTCTTTCTTGCACCCCGCACAAATTCGTCATCCCCACTCATGATGACTTTTTCCTTCATTGCATTGCGACGGCGCTTTGCTGCCAATTCTTCCTCGGATACTCTCCGTTTCTGATCATGATTGTTTGCGCTATGGCGATCCCGTACCTGAGGCGCTACAAAAACATTATTTTTACTTTTTGTAGTCGGGCGACGAGAGGGCGGAGTCGCTGCAGGAGCCTCATCCTTATCGAATTTTCCAAAACCAGCATCTTTCTGATACGGTTGACTTCCTGCCGCCGGCCGCCGCTGCTGGAATCCCCCAGCCTGGCCTGCATTGCTGCGTCGCTCATTTTTGCGTTCTGCGGGCTGCCGCTGCTGCCTGTTATTTGCACTGGCTGCTGCCGCACGCTCTCGCTCCTGACGCTGCTTTTCCTCTCTTTTTTTCTGTTCTTCTTCTTCGTCTTTCGCACTGCGTACTACCCGGATCTTTGGCTTAAACGCGCTGAGATCCGGCATATATACGCTGAAATCCGACTTTGCTTCTGCTTTTTTCGGCTGTTCCGATTGTTTTTTCTGTGCAGTAACTGCTTTCTTCTCCGTATTTTCCCCGACGGCTTTCTTCATATTCTCTTTTTCTTCTTTTACCTGTTTTTCAGGCTGCCCTTCCAATTCTTCTTTTACTTTATTGGTAGAAACCTGTTGTGGTTGCGACTGTTCAGATACTTTTACCTGTTGTTGTGCTATTTCTGCAGCTGACTTTTCCTGCACTTCAGGAGGTTCCGAGGCAATCGAAACTGTTGGCTTTTCTTCGACGATTCCCTTGGTTTCATCTACATCTTCTTTCGCAGAAGCACGATTCTGTTTTTCTTCCAGGCGCTTCAATACTTCCGTTTCCAGCTGTCTGGCCTCTCTCAAGCGCTGTTTTGCCTGTGCGCTTTTCTGCTCTGCTTTTTCCACCGCCCCTTTTAGGTGAATCTTCATATTTTTATTGAATTCCAGTATATTAAACTTACTCAATCTTCAACCTCCGTCCTCTCTGCGTTTTGTTGAGTCAACTGCAGCATACGTCCGGCAAACATTTGCCTGGTAATGCCAATCATTTTTGCAGCCGGTTTCCCGATACGCATCCCCGGTTCGCCAGGCGGCCCTGCCATTATCCAAGGTATTCCAAACGTTTTGCACATTGTTGTTACTTTTTCCAGACTGTTGCCGGAAATTTCTTCATCCAATATTACCAGTAAAATATTCTTTTTGCGAATTCCTTTCTCTACTGCCGTATATCCACTGACACACGCTTGTGCTCGTGCCGCAAATCCCAGCATGGTATAAAAATCATTTTTCAATTTCACGGCGCAGAATCACCCGCTTTGCCTCTTGCAGCATTTCTTCAGTAAAATCACATTCCAGCGCCCGATTCAACGCCTTGATTTTGTAAGCTTTTTCCAGGCAAGCTATATCCGGGCAAAGATACGCCCCTCTTCCCTGCGCTTTTCCCGTAGTATCCACGCTGACTACGCCTTCTTTATTTTTCACAACCCGAATCAATTCGCGCTTGGGCCTGCCCTGTCTGCAGGCGACGCACATGCGCATCGGTACTTTTTTCTGTTTCAATCCCTATCACACTCTCTCCGATTTTTTACTGCTGCTCCGCCTGCTTCTTATGATCCGCTGCTTCTTCCTCCTGCGCCGCATAGGATTCAAATACATCGTCTACCACCTGTGAACGACACTTAATATCAATTTTGAAGCCGGTCAATTTCGCTGCCAGGCGAGCATTCTGCCCTTCCCTGCCAATTGCCAGGGAAAGCTGATTATCTGCCACAATTGCCTCTGCAGATTTCTGTTCTTCATTGACCCTTGTCATCAGCACTTGTGCAGGGCGCAATGCATTTGCAATAAACTCAGCAGGTTCTGCGCTCCAGGGGATGACATCAATGCGCTCTCCGTTGAGTTCCTCTACCACACGGTTGATACGATTTCCTCTGGCACCAACGCAAGCACCTACCGCATCGATATTTTTTTCTTCCGCATAAACAGCAATTTTGCTCCGCTTACCTGCTTCGCGGGCAATACTCTTAATTGTAACTACATTTTGGCTGATCTCCGGAACTTCCAATTCAAACAACCGTTTAATCAGCCCCGGATGGGAGCGCGAAACAATGATCTGCGAACCCTTGCTGGAATTCTTTACTTCCAAAACATATACTTTGATACGCATGTTCGTTTCATATTGTTCGCCGGGAATCACCTCTTTGGCAGGCAAAATTCCTTCTGCATTACCCAAATCCAGATAATAACTGCCGCGCTCCTGCCGCAGAACAATTCCGGTCATCAGTTCGTTCTCTTTCTCGATAAAGCGGTCGTAAATTACGCCGCGCTCCGCTTCCCGGATGCGCTGCACAACCACCTGCTTTGCCATCTGCGCCGCAATACGACCAAACGATCTAGGCGTCACTTCTTCTTCAACAATATCTCCCAATTCATACGCCATATTGATTTTGCGCGCATCTTCCAAGCTGATTTCAAACGTCTCATCGAACACGTCATCCACTACTGTTTTTTCAGCAAAGACTTTAATGACTCCGGTCGTATCATCAATATCTACGCGTGCATTCTGCGACATACCGAAATCTCGCTTATAAGCCGAAACCAGAGCTGTACGGATTGCATCCAACAGCACTTCCTTTTCAATTCCCTTTTCCTGTTCCAATTCATTCAATGCATTTATAAATTCAGCGTTCATGCTTTTTCACTCCTTAAAAATCAATATGCGGCCGAATCAGTGCAATCTTTGCCCCTTCCAGCTCCAATAATTCATCCTCGCCAATATCCAGAGAAATTTTTCCCTGATCATATCCGCGCAAAACCGCAACAAATTCTTTTTCCCCATTCAGTTTTTCATACAACTTGACATCCACCGCTTCTCCCATATGCTTTTCAAAATCCCGCGGGCGTTTTAACGGTCGGTCAATTCCGGGAGATGAAACACACAAAATATAAGATTCCTCTATCGGATCTGCTGCATCAATCAACGGGTCGATGGCAATGCTGCAGGCCTCGCAATCATCCAAATCCACACCTCCCTCGCGGTCGATATAAATGATTAATTCGGAATCCTCATTTTTTTTCTTCACATATTCCACATCTACCACTTCATATCCCAGCTGTGCAGCAGCGGGAGCAACCAATTGCATTACAGATTCTTCGATTTTTTTAGACAATAGAGTTTACCTCCGGCTTCATACACTTTTGAAAATCATGCAAATCCTATACAAAATCAAAGAGTGGGGGCTACCCACTCTTTTCAAAGAGTATACTGTTTCGATTACATTCTACCATAAAAAAATCATGGATACAATAGTATTATACGCGATTTTTCCGCTTTCTTATGCGTTTTTATCCGAAAACTCAGAAAAACAGTCGGGAATCACGCAGTCCTTCCTCTTTTCGCATTGCTTCTGTATAGACTGAGACTCTACAAGTCTGCTTGCCAATTTTCTTATTTGCGCTGATATAAAAAGTCTTTCCCTTATAGGTCTGTAAAATCGGAATTCCCCGATCGTTGCAGTCTTCAATATAGCGGACGGTTTCCGGCGAAGCTTCTACCAAATATTTATCCGCTTCCATGCTGAGTACCAGTCGATTCACCTCTCTGCGAATGCGAATAGCTATCGCTGCCGGGGCCATTACCCTGCCGCTGGCTCCGCAATCTGCACAAGGCATCTGCAACAACGCAGAAACACGGCGGCGCACTTTTTTGCGCGTCATCTCTACCAGCCCCAATCCGGTAAAACCAATCACATTGGTTTTAGTCCGATCGTTTTTCAGAGCTTCCCGCAGCGTTTCCACTACCAGATCTTCATTCTTTTTATCTTCCATGTCAATAAAATCGATAATGATAATACCGCCGATATCCCGCAGCCGCAACTGCTGAGCAATCTTTTTTGCCGCTTCCAAATTGGCATTGAGAATCGTCTCCTGCAGGTCGTCTTCTCCGATATATTTTCCGGTATTGACGTCTATCGCCGTCAGTGCCTCGGCCTCGTCAATTACCAAATACGCGCCATTATCCAGCCAAACTTTGCGGCTGAAAATCTTATCAATCTTATTTTCTATGTTATAAGCATCGAAGATGTTCATCTGATCCTGATACAATTGAATGCGATCGGCAATTTCGGGCTGGGTGATTTCCGCTACAGTCAATACTTTTTCATAGCATTCCCTATCATTAATGACAAAACTATCGACCTCGGCGGTAAACATGTCCCTCGCTGTACGGAACATCAAAGTTTCTTCTGCATGAATCAGCCGCGGTGCCGACAGTAAATTACCTTTTCTCTGAATACGTTCCCATAACCGCACCAGAAAATGAATATCGCGTTCCAGTTCTTCCGGTGTACACCCTGCCGCAGCTGTACGCACAATGATTCCCATTCCCTCCGGTTTATAAGACATCATGATGTTTTTCAGCCGTTCGCGTTCTTTTTCATCCTCAATTTTGCGCGAAACGCCCACATGATCAACCGTGGGCATCAGTACAACCGTACGCCCAGGCAGTGTAATATGCGTGGTAATCCGGGCTCCCTTGGTTCCGCCAGGCTGTTTCAGCACCTGCACCATGATTTCCTGACCTTTTTTCAGGACATCTTTAATATTAACATCTTTTAATTCTTTATCTACAGTACTGGTAGCATTATCAAAATCAAAGTCGCTCTTATCTGCCAGAATATCCCCTACATATAAAAAGGCATTTTTATCCAGCCCTACATCCACAAATGCTGCCTGCATTCCCGGCAACACATTTGCCACTCTGCCTTTATAAATATTTCCAACCAACCTCTCGTTTCCGCGCAGTTCTACCTGTATTTCGGCAAGTTCACCATCCTCCAGGAGCGCTACGCGTGCTTCATGTGGGGTGACATCTGCAATGATATCTTTCCGCATACTTTTTTGCTGACCAACCTTTCTTACGCAAACAACGCCTGTAACGGCACCATATCGTTATTTCCCGCCGTATATAATTCCAAGCGTATAATACGCGCCTGCATTTCACTGCTACATTCTTCCGAAGCCGCTTTCAATAACAACGTCGGGTTCAAAGCGGCACTGCCGGAATGCTCTACCTGCAGGCGCAGGCTCTTATCTCCTAAAAAATCACATGACTGTAGTAAAGGGCGAATATCCACTTGCCGGATTTTCCCCTTTCTCTCCCGTGTGATACAATAACTTTGTTTCTTCAGGAAACCCTGCATCCATTCTATAAACTGCGGGCTTATTTCTTCCAGCCGATATTCTGCCTGCCGGGTCAGAGCCATCAGCTTTCCGCTTTCCTCCGGAAGTTCTCCCATCGCCACAATATCAAATCCTTCCGGCATTTGCGCTCGCAACGCCTGTTCGGCAGCTGCTACGTCAATTTCCTCAGTTGTAAAGAATTCAAAATAATCTCCGCGTGTTTCAATCCCCACACCCAATGGATACGCAAAAGAAATATTCATATGTGGGTTAAATCCCGATGAATATTTTGCCGGAATTTCAGCACGCTTGATTGCGCGGACAAACAGCCTCTGCATATCCAGATGTGCCAGATATTTGCTGAACCCTTCCCGGGAAAATTTTACACAGATTCTCATTTCTTGCTGCACACCCCCTCAAAACCGCAGCGCAGGCACCCCTGTCTGCAATCCGGCGTTGTCTTCCCGGCTTGCGCGCGCCGTAATTCTCGCATCATATATTCCTTGGTTACACCACACTGAATATGATCCCAGGGCAGCAATTCCTGTACGTCCCGCCGGCGATAGGCATAGAAAGCCGGGTCAATTCCTGCTTTTTCAAAAGCCTGCGTATATCTTTCCAATTCAAAACAATCCTGCCAACTGTCGAATTGCGCGCCTGCTTGCCGCGCATACAGCAATACCTTGCCCAGTTTCCGATCACCTCTGGCAAATACTGCCTCCAAAAAACTGAGCGGCGTATCATGATAAGCAAAACGCACCCCTTTTAAGGCTCTGAATTTTTCCTTCAGATAGTTTTGCTTTTCCATCAACTCATCCCTTGTATTCTGAGGCTCCCACTGAAAAGGCGTAAACGGTTTGGGAACAAAAGATGCTGCGCTGACATTGATTTTCAAAGAACCATTGCGCTGCTCTTTCGGCAATTGATAGTATGTCTCACGGATTTTGCCCACCAGCTCTACCATAGCATCCAGATCCTCTACCGTTTCGGTAGGCAAGCCAATCATGAAATACAGCTTGACCGTACTGGCGCCACTTTCAAAGGCATAGCCTACACCGCGCAGAATATCTTCTTCCGTCACATTTTTATTGATGACATCCCGCAGCCGCTGGCTCCCCGCTTCCGGTGCAAATGTAAAGCCGGATTTCCGGGCATTCTGCATTTTCTGCGCGTATTCCTTTTGGAAAGAATCTACCCGCAAAGAAGGCAGCGAAGGGCTGACATGCTTTTCCTTCAGTTCATCCAAAAGCCGCATAGAAAGTTGTTCAATGCAGCTGTAATCCCCGGAGCTGAGGGAAGAGAGAGAAAGTTCATCATATCCCGTCTGTGCAATCAACTGATGAGCCTGTGCCATCAAGGTCTCCAAAGATTTTTCGCGCACCGGCCTGTAAATGAAACCAGCCTGACAAAAGCGGCAGCCTCTGGTGCAGCCACGGAAAATTTCAAGCACCACTCTATCGTGCACAATTTCTATATTGGGGACAATCAGCCGTTCAGGATAATAAGCTTTGTCCATATCTGTCAGGAAGCGCTTCATAATCGGCAGATGTTCCCCCTGTACAGCAGCTACCGTGCCATCTTCATGATACTTCACTTCCACCAGCGAAGGAACATAAACGCCCGGAATTGCCGCTGCATCCCGCAGATAGGCCTGCTTATTCAATCCTCTCTTTTTGTGTTCTGCATATAAATCCAGCAGTTCGTTATTGACTTCTTCTCCTTCTCCTATGACAAACAGATCGATAAAATCTGCCAACGGCTCAGGATTATATGTGCAGGTACCTCCGGCCATAATGATAGGGCCATCGCTGCGCTCTGAAGCCAAAAGGGGAATTCCTGACAATTCCAACATGGAAAGTACCGTAGTATAGCACATTTCATAAGAAAGGTTAAACCCGATGATATCAAATGCGCTGGCCTCCGTATATGTTTCCAGAGAATACAGGGGAATTCCGGCCTGTTTCATTTGTGCCTGCATATCCGGAAAAGGTGCATATGCCCGCTCTGCATAAGTATCCGGGCGGGCATTTGTCATATGATAGAGAATAATGCTGCCCAGATGGGACATTCCAACCTCATAAACATCAGGAAAAGCAAAAAGAAAACGAATCGGAAGTTCCGTAGATTTTTTTACACTCCCCAGTTCTCTGCCAATATATCTGCCCGGTTTTTCCACCAGGGGAAGGATTCGATCGAGCTTTGCCGTATCAATCAAGGAAGTTTACTCCTCTTCTCATTTTTTAATGCGCAATACATTATTTTTTTATTATAGCAGTTTCACTGCAGGTGGTCAATCTTTGAGACGTTTCCCTATCTGGCCGCTCTGTCAAGGGAATGTCAGAGAACCTGGCAGACGTGCCGTAACGCACTGCCAAGTCAGACAGCGTCTGTTCATCCAACACACCGACCGGGTGCAATGCATCATCCAGTACATACACCAGATTATAGGCACGTTGATTCAGCTGGGTTAATGCCCGCCCTAACGTCTTTTCCCGATTCAGCGCAACAGCGTGTACTCTGGCAACACCACTTTTACCGATCTGTCCCTTCCGCGCCAGCAGTTTTTGAATGTTGCTCTGCGCAGCAGCTTGATAATAATTCCGGGAAGCTCCCAGCATAAAAATGCCAAACAGTATCAGAGTCAGATTGCCGTCTCCCCTTGTCAGCAAAAATCCACCGGCCGCCAGGATAAAAGCACCAATCAACATTCCCAATACAGAAGTAATCCCTGTCGCTCGACATTCTCCTACGAGCAGGCTGAGAGCTGCGCAAAAGATCCGCCCGCCATCCATGGGAAGTACTGGCAGTAAATTTACCGCTGCCATCCCGATATGATATTTACTAAAGCTCTGCAGAAATACAGAAGTCTGTTCCTGCTGTATCAGCAGCACCAAAGCAGCAGCCAGCAGATTGACACCCGGCCCGGCCGCAGCCGTCAGAATTTCTGCGCGGCTGTTGCCATAAGAAATTCCGGGCGCTTTGGCCGCACAGCCAAATGGCAATAGTTGAAGTTCCTCGATCTCAATGCCAAAAGCTTGTGCCGCCAGCATATGTCCACTTTCGTGCAGTACCAATACCAACAGAAACGCTGCGGTTTCTATGCCGCCATTTCGCAGACACATCCATATAAGCAAGGGAAAAAACAGCAGGCTGACCGACCATTTTTTCCCAAGAAATTCAGCTTTCAATTTGTGCAGACGCCTGTTCCAGCTGTTCGGCATCCAGAGAATCCAGATAACCAATACCGCTCACCGTCTCCAGGCAGAGCACTTCTTCGCTCAACACCCCTATTACCTGAGCGCTTTCTACGATATCTCCGGCCAAAACGCCGGGTACCAAGCCTGTATAAGTTGTCTGTGTTCCATTTACATTGTTAATTACTACGCTATCCGCAGAGGTCTTAACTACCGTTCCCGAAAGGATAGACTTTACTTCCGCCTGTTCGGTGCTTTTAATCGAAACGTTCCTTTCACTTTCGGCAAAAGATTCTACAACTTCTCCCTCTAATGGCAGACTATAGGAAAAATCACCTTCTCCATTGACAAATTGCAGACGCCCCAATTCTTCCTTGCTCTGCTCTCCATTCACCGTCGAAGCAATTTCTCCCGAAAATTGCTCTGCAACTTGAGAGTCCATAACTTTAATCCCTAAAATCCCCAAAGCAAGAATCAAACATACGGCTGTGCGAGAAAGCAATTTGCGATAATGAATCGGGATTAATTCTGCTTTTTTAAAAAAAGCTTTCCAGCGTTCCCTTTCTTCCAACACCTGTTTCCGTTCTCTTTCCCGCTCTTCCCGATTGGCTGAAGCTGCGACGCGTGCATAATGAGAGCGCCTGGTAGAGGCATGAAAAGTGCCGTTTTCCGACGAATTTCCGTGATACTGTTTCTGCATGGCTCGGTTCCTCCCAACATAGTGCAGATTTTCTGCTCACTTATGTATATTGCCGCACCATGCAAAATATTTCACAGTTCCAAATTCAATTTATTATTACGCCCGCGCCGCATATCTACATTCAATGCCAAGCCGATTGCGACCATGGTCGTCATCAAATTAGATCCGCCATAACTGATCAACGGCAACGGAATGCCTGTTACCGGCATTATACCAATATTCATACCTACATTTTCTATAAAGTGGAAAAGCAGCATAAATGCCACGCCCAAAATCAGATAAGCACCAAAATCATCTTTTGCCCGCATCGACAGTCGAAAAAGGTGCACAATCAACAGAACATAAAATGCAACCAACAAAAAGGCGCCAAAAAAACCAATTGCTTCACATGTGGAAGAAAAAATAAAATCCGTATGTTCTTCCGGCAAATAATTCGTGCGTTGCGTCAACAAATCGGTCGAGAAAAGCCCTTTGCCCCACATACCGCCCGAGCTGCTGACTGCCTTTGCTCTCAGCACATTATAGCCTGCGCCTTCCGGGTCCAGAGTCGGATCCAGGAATACGTAAACACGGTTTTTCTGATCGGGTGTCAGTAACAGCCATAACAGAGGCAGGCAAGCCAATCCTCCTCCCATTAACGGCCCCAACACCTTAAAGCTGGTTTTTGCCATGAAGAGCAGCGCCATAGCTATTGCTATATAAATCATGGCCGTTCCAAAATCCGGTTGTAAAACAACCAATCCTGCCAACAACCCACATTTCCATAACACCGGCCACAATTCGCGAAAACGAGTGATCCCGATGGTTCTTCTCTCTGTTCTATGTGCAAATTCTTTGGCAAATACGATAATGGCCGCAACCTTGCAAAACTCTCCGGGCTGAATCCCTACATTCAACCCCGGCAAATTGAACCAACCTGTCATGCCTCGCTGCCTGGAGCCGAAGATCAGCACAATGACCAATATGCCAACCGCCCCCCAGAAAATATAGTTAACAAAATCCCGGATGTTATTGTAATCCAAAAACATGACGCCTACAGCCAGGCCAATGGAGATGATCAAAAAGATCAACTGTCGTAATGCATTTCCCGAAAAAAGTGAGCCAATATAGGCCATCAGCGATTGCCCTTCTTCAAAACCGACGGAAGTGGCGCTGGCAATGCAAATTACCCCAAACACAGCCAAGCCTAAAGTCAAGGCAACGGTAACCCAATCGATTCGCTTACTCAGCTTATTTTTTGAAAATTCCATAAAGCCTCCTTTCCTCCCATTGAACAGAATGCCGGCAGTAATACCTGCCGGCACTTTTTTCTGACTCAATATCTGTTTCTTGACATTTTCTTCACGCGCTTGATAGGAATATTTGCCACAATTTCCGAGGTGGTTCCTTCTCCGCCAATATTGGAATTTTTAATATCCAGTTCGAATTCCTCTTCATCGATCTCGATATATTCCTGGATCACTTTCAAAATATCCCTTTTCATCATTTCGATCATGGCGTTATTGGATGAAGTACCCGCTCTATCGTAAATGAGTACAAGCTTCAGCCTGTCCTTGGCGACCGAACTGCTCTTTGTCTTGTTCCTGCTAAAAAGACCCATTTTGTTGCTCCTTCTGATGCATGACCAGCATCATTCATCCTTCAATTGCCAAACAGCTTTTTAAACTTTTTGAAAAAGCTTTCTTTTTCTTCATAAACGCCTATGGGAATTTCTTCGCCTAAAATGCGCTTGACTGTTGCACGATAAGCGGCTCCCGCTTTAGATTTTTCATCCCCGACGGCTGGTTCTCCCAGATTGCTTGCCCGGAAAATCATCTCGTCCTCTGGAATCACTCCGATCAAATCGACCCCTAAAATTTCGATTACGTCGTCGATAGAAAGCATATCGCCTTTTTTTGCCAAATCCGGTCGCATACGATTGACCAGTAGTTTGACATCATCAACTTCACCAGCTGATAGCAAACCGATAATACGGTCGGCATCCCGCACCGAAGATACTTCCGGTACTGTCACCACAATCGCACTTTTTGCACCGGCAATGGCATTCTGAAATCCCTGTTCAATACCGGCAGGGCAATCGATGATAACATAATCAAATTCCTTTTCCAGTTCTTCAATCAGGGGCTTCATCTGTTCAGGAGAAACAGCCATCTTGTCCCTCGTTTGCGCGGCAGGCAACAGATACAATCCATCATAACGTTTGTCCTTAATCAACGCCTGTTTTAACCGGCAGGTTCCTTCCACTACATCAACCAGGTCATATACGATTCTGTTTTCCAATCCCAATACTACATCCAGGTTGCGCAGGCCGATATCCGTATCCACCAGTGCCACTCTTTTTCCTTCCCGTACCAGTCCCACACCGATGTTGGCGGAAGTTGTCGTTTTCCCTACTCCGCCTTTACCGGATGTAATTACGATTACATTCTGCATATTGCTCTGTCCCTCCACTAAATTTATCCCACAAAATCAACTATAATTTTCCCGTCTTGGATACGCACAATCTCAGGCCCTTCAATTTCCCTGCCCTGCGGAATGATCGCAATTTTTCCACCAATGCGCACCTGCTGTGGCATCAGGCTATTTGCCGCGATCACCACATCACTTTTCCCCCATGCCCCTGCATGGGCAAGACCCCGCAATTTTCCGAATACTACAATGTTTCCGCCCGCAATCAGCTCAGAGCCTGCGTTGACATCGCCAATGACCACAATATTGCCTTCATTTTCCAACCTTTGACCACTGCGCAGAGTCCCTCTGAAAAAAAGGTCCCTGGGAGCTGATGCCTCCGGCAGAACTTCCGGTTGCGGAGCTATGCAAATATCCTCATCATCAGAAAAAGCGACCTCAGAAATTCCGATTTCCTTTTGTAAAAAGGAGCGGATCTCCTTTTTTTGCATTTCTGTAAACTTTTTCCCCAAAAAATGTGCAGGCAATTTTGAGCCTTTATAAAATCCGCGCATTGCACGCATTTTTTCTTCCAAGGTTTCCCATACACGCCCATAAGGCGCGTCAGTTTCTACCCAAAATTCCAGGACATCTCCCGAACTCTTGATCGTCAACAATTCCGGACATCCCCCTTTCCAAATACGCTCACAATTCTATTCATTTAATTATATAGTATTTGAAAATTTCCTGCAATGGATTTTCCGATTTAATAAAATAAATCACCTTCTCCACAGGAAATATCCGCCTGTTCTCCCTTCTGATCAAAGTAATAGGTAATAATCGCCTTGGCCGTATCATAGACTTTGCAGTCACTGAGCCCATTGGGCACAAAAATTACAACTGCAATTTCCGGATCATCTTTTGGTGCCACCAGACAGAACCAGACGTTGTCCTCCAAATCTATATTGGAAATAGGCGCTGTTCCCGTCTTACCTGCCAAAATATTCTGATATTTAAAGCCTGCAAAAGCAGATCCTGCCGTGCCTCGATTTTCCCAGGACACAACCTGTTCCATTCCTTCCATGATAGCTTTGGAATAAGCCTTAGGTAATTGCAGGTCTTCCACCAGGCTGGGTTCGCTTTCCATCACTACATTACCATTGGCATCCACTACTTTATCAATGATATTGGCGTCATAAACCTTTCCTCCATTGCTGATGGCACAAAGGTACCTGGCAATGGCAATTGGCGTCAGCTGTGTAGGCGTGGCTCCGATGCCCTGTGTGGCTGTATCCGTATTGGTCCAGATCAGCTCAATGAGCGTGCTCATAATTTCGCTTGTCCAACCGCGTTGCCGGGAAACATTGGCCGGAATATCCAACGTATTGCTCAGTACCTCTCGAATTTCAGGGCCAATGGAGAGCTTCTGCAACTCTACTAATTTTATCAGTTCCAGTGCCGCAGTAGATAGTTGATCCTCAGTATAAATCACATCGCGTTCTCTTCCAAATTCTTCCAGTTGTGTCTTTAATTTGTTATATACCAAAAGTGGCTTATAAGTTTTTTGCTGATCAATTGGCAGGGAACTGTCGTAAAGAATGCTCGGGCCGCCAATCCATCCCACCGCTTCACCGGTCAGCTGAATATTGGTTTTGGAAGTCAGGCCCAATTTGCCAACCCAATTGGTCAGGCGTTCAATCCCAAGGCGGTCTGCCACCTCAAAGAAGAAATAGTTACAGCTGTTTTTCAGTGCCGCCACTACATTCTGCCGCCCATGGCTGCTGTAATACGGTTTGATCCAGCAGGCCGGTGCGTCACTGCCTTCCTTGACATATTTATCATAAGGGCCAGTATCCACAATTGTGGAATTGACCGTGATCTCCCCTTCCATCAGCCCCGCTACAGCTGTTGCCATTTTAAAGATAGAACCGGGTGTGGAAGTAGATGAAATGGCATTATTAAACAAAGGGGAACCTTCCTGATCCAGCAAAGTCCGATAATCCTCATCGGAAATCCCTCCGGTAAACAAGTTCAAATCATAGGAAGGATAGCTGGCCAATGCCAAGACATTGCCTGTATCCACTTCCATCACAATCGCCGCACCTACATTCGCCAACGAAAGTTCCTTTACACTTCGCGCTTCCAGAAGCTTATCATATTTATCTTTATTCTCGGCATACTCCTGCTCCTGCTCGCTGCGAATCCTCTGCACATTGGCTGCCAAGGCTTCTTCCGTCACTTCCTGCAGCCCGATATCCAGCGTCAGCACCACACTGTCGCCCTGTGTCGGCGCTTCATACCCCGTCTGTTTCACAATACTGCCAGCCTTATTCAGGCTGTAAGTGCGCTTCCCCTGCCGTTCATTGATGCAACCGGAAAGATAGGATTCCATGGTAGCTTCAATGCCCACCTTTCCCACCAAATCTTCTGCAGTATATCCCAAAGCTTTCTTTTCTTCCAGCTCTGTATTATCTACAATTCTGCCCAGATAACCGATTACATGTGCTGCAATATCCTGTTTGGGATAATAACGCGTATAACTTTCGGCAATTTCAATTCCCGTAAGCGCATCAGCATGCGTTTCCAGCTCATAAACCGTTTCCAGGCTGACATTTTCAGCAATCGTCACTTTCACATACGATTGGTACATATTCATCTGTACCTCCTGCCATATGGAAAGCAATTTTCGAGCCTGTTCGTAATCCAATTCTTCAGGAATACGAAAACGACTGCGCAAATCGTAATAAATATCTTCCGGCTCCATTGTATCGTCAGCCAGCTGCATATTAGCACACCAGGAAGAGATACGCTCTTTCCGCGTTTCTTCGCTCAGCTCTTCGCTGATATCATAAGCAAAGTTTCCTTCCTCATCTTTGACAATCAGAAAGGTATCAATGATGGAATCCCCGTTGCCTTCAATTATTTCAATTGCTTCCAGAAGAATTTTTGTATAATTCGCCCGATCACTGGAAGCATTATTGGCAGGATCCCGATAAAATGTTACTTCATAGCTTTCCTGATCGTAAGCCAACAATACGTTATTGGCATCATAAATTGCGCCGCGCTTTCCGGTCACAGAAACGCTGGCTTGCCGACTGCTCTGGCTGCTGCTTTGTTCACCAGCCGCCACCAGCCGATACAGCCGTATTGCCATTAGCGAAAAAATTACAAATATTATGGATAGACAGGCAATATAACGATGTTTCAGTTTTTCAAACATTTCTTTGTCAGCTCCGATCCACAAATGCCGTAACCGGCCAGATAAATCTATGCCTGTACAGCTT
>QANA01000066.1:0-4706 GCA_003149735.1 Clostridiales bacterium
ATTTAGCTGACTGATACTAATAGGTCGAGGGCTTGATCAATTTCAAGAAGATGAAGCGAGCTTCGAAGTAAGTTGAAGTAGTTTATTATATAGTTTTAAGTGTACTTGACAGAGTAGGGATGAAGTGATATACTGATGCCTGTGAGAAAGAAATACACGATTAACTGAGAAAAACAATTTTCCGGTGGCGATAGCTAAGAGGATCCACCTGTTCCCATTCCGAACACAGAAGTTAAGCTCTTATACGCCGAAAGTACTTGGCTGGCGACGGCCTGGGAGGATAGGTAGCTGCCGGTTTTGTATATTCCTCCTTAGCTCAGTTGGTAGAGCGTTCGGCTGTTAACCGAAATGTCGTTGGTTCGAGTCCAACAGGGGGAGCCAAAAACCCGTTCAGATAAATGAACGGGTTTTCTTTTATTTTCGCGTTTATAGTATAAGCAAATTTGGATACCGATGAGGCACAAAAATACAAGTATGATTGCGAGCCATCAGATAATTTTGAATTGGCAAAGTTCTTTTATTGAAAGTTTTGAAAATGGCTTGTGATAAGGTGGAAGAATTTCCTTACATACTTGATGCAAATGCAGTTTATTATTTGCATTTTCACAAAAGTTGAAAGGATTCGCTGTTCTCAGTAAGATAAATACGATATTTGCAGGGAATCCTATTCTCTGATTTTGGGCAAATTCTATTTCTGTTGTTTAATTCAAATTTTCGGTCAGCCATCTCATTTGAGATGGTTTGTTGTTATAAAGGTTTCAAAAGGCAAAAAGGAATCGGATGCAGTTTCATTTTTCCATGATTTTGTCCTGGGCAAGGAAAATATGCAGCTTGGGCTTCCAATTCTTATTAGAAAAGTAAGAATGGTATTTAGGCGACGACTGGTGTTGCCAATTTTACTGGTATTCCAAAAGCGGATGCAGCTGGTGTAGAATTCTGTCTGGCAAAACATCGTAATATAAATAAAAAGACAGTGCTTATTGACTGAGAAAAGCACTGCCTATATCGAAGGGCACGGGTTATTATTGGAATACCGGCCTATAAATCAGATTATTCCAGGTTGTTGTGATGCCGCCAGATGTCATCCAGCGTTTGCCCTGTGCGATCCATGATCATTTCTTCGACCAGGTCGCTGACAATAAAAGCGGTTTGATAGGTAGTCAAGCCATAACATTCGGTAGGTTCACAACCTGCTTTGCGGCCACAATGGGAAAGCGGAGGAATGACTACGTTCAAATCGGCAAGCTGCCCCATTGCCGAAGCAGTGCCGCCTCGAGAAATCAGTGCCACTTTTGCGCCGAAATGTTTTGCCTGTTCACAAAGAACCGTAATGGTTTTGGTATTGCCTGAAGCAGAAAAAATAATCAGCAGATCGCCTTTTTCAATGGCGGGGGTACTGTTGTCGCCTACACAAAAGACGGTTTTGCCCAAATGCACAAGATTCATTCCCAGAATGCGGACGATATTGCCCGCGCGCCCCCAACCGGCGGTAAACACACGCGGAGCTTCCAGAATGGCATCTACCAAGGCATCCAACTGAGCCTGCTCGATTCCCAGATACTGCTCCTCGATATCCGCAAGCATTTCTTTTCTTCGTTTTGTAAAGTTAATCATATATCGCTTCTCCTTATGATTTGTACCGAAAGCAAAAAATATTGCAAGGATACATCTTGCTTTTCCGTTTATTTGACTTTTTGTAGCCAAAGCATAACTTTATATTCTGACAACTATTATAAACATAGCATGAAGGTAATCTGCTGTCAAGAAAATTGACCTTGCCGGCAATCGGCGGATAACTGTAAAAAAATTAAAAATTTCTATAATTTTAAGATAAAAATGAGAAGATGATTTCATATTGTATGCTATAATAGAACCTATCTTTTAAACAATTTATGGAAAATTGTTTTCAAAAATGAGTCGTTTATGCAAAATATATAAGCGTGCTCGATTTGACCGGAGGAAATTCATCTGAAAACGATATCTGATATACGGCAGGCATTGAAAGGGTTGACCAAAAATGAACTGGTTTTGCTGATTTTGACTGCATCCATTTTTTTGACTGTCTATGTGGAAATTGCAGTAGTTTTGTTGCTGCCCATTTATTTGCTGGTTACGAAACAGATGTTTATTTTATTCCGTCGCAAGGCAGACGTGACTTTTTTGGCGATTTTTTGGCTGCTTTCTATGATAGTGACGATTGTGCAGGGCGGGAGTTGTCTGGATATTTTGATCGGTGTGTTTATGGTATTTGCCATAATTGCAATGATCTTCATTACCTATACCATGACACAGCGCATTTTTCGGGTGATCCTATCTTTCACTTGTTTGATGAGTGTCTTTTGCTTTGCCATTGCTTTGATTCAACGGGAGTTGGGCATGAGCTGGATATGGGGAGAACGTTATTCCTCCGTATTCTCCAACCCCAACTATTATGCGTTTTATATCTCGCTGGTCGTTCTTTTTTGTATCTATAATATCAGTAAAAGCCGACGTTGGCAGAGTAAGCTGCTCTATCTGCTGTTGATTCCCATGAATCTGATAGCCCTATATCTGACGGAATGCCGAACGACCTTTGTGGTGCTGCTGCTTGTCTGCCCTGTATTGCTGGCATTTTTTCAGCATAAACGGTGGCTGATATTGTATTTGGCGTTACTTGCTGTGGGTTGTGCATTGTTAATTGCCTTTCGAGGCCATATCCCATTGCTGCCGCGCATGGATAAGATCGGAGAAGATTTCATGAAGCGTCTGGATATCTGGGAGGGGGCATTGCGCAGCATTCAGGATGCTCCGCTTTTTGGCAGAGGATATAATAGTTATGTGCGTATCCATCAGCTGTACGGTTCATTCACGGCTGATCATTCCCATAACCTGATTCTGGAGCTGTTTATGGATTTTGGTATTGTGGGGGCAATGGTATTGTTTGCGTATTTCTTTATCAATATCCGCAAGATTATCCGTTTGCATCGGCAAAATCAATGCCATACCCGTTATGCACTTACGATTGCTGTATTGGTATGTGTCTTTTTACATGGCTTACTGGATATTACAATGCTCTGGCCGCAGACTGCACTGCTGCTTATGTATGTCCTGGGATTCAGCACGGATTATGATAAAATCTTCATTTTTAGCCCTGACCGCAAGCATCCCATTATATTAATTCATAGCTTTCGCAAAGAAGGGCAACGCAAGGAATAAAAAGGGAATAGGCCGGCCGCTCGGAATCATTCGAGCGGCTTTTTTTGTAAACAATCAGAATGAAAAGGATAAAAGCTGCCGATACTATGCAAAGAAAGTTCTACTGTAAGAAAGGAAGCATTCATATGAAAACTGGCATTGTAAAAGTATGGGGCAGGGAGATTCTGGATTCCCGCGGCAACCCTACTGTGGAAGCTGAAGTACTGCTGCAAGATGGAACGACAGCCCGTGCAGCTGCGCCCAGCGGCGCTTCTACCGGAGAATTTGAGGCGCTGGAATTGCGGGATGGGGATTCCGGCCGATTTGGCGGGAAAGGCGTGCAGAAAGCTGTGCATAACGTTAATACAGTCATACAGGAAGCATTACTGGGAAAAGATGCGGCGCAGACTTATGAAATCGATCAGATGCTTTGCCGGCTGGATGGGACGCCGGATAAATCCTGCCTGGGAGCGAATGGATTGCTGGCTGTTTCTCTGGCAACGGCCAGAGCGGCGGCGCAGGCGCTGCATATGCCGCTATACCGTTATTTGGGGGGCGTCAGAGCTCATATCTTACCGCTGCCAATGATGAATATTTTGAATGGCGGAGCCCATGCAGCCAATACCATAGACGTGCAGGAATTTATGATTTTGCCGGTCGGAGCTAACAGTTTTGCGCAAGGGCTGCAGCAATGCACCGAGGTGTATCATGCTTTGGCGGAATTATTCAAAAGCCGCAGCCTGGCCACCTCGGTGGGAGATGAAGGCGGATTTGCGCCTGATCTTTCCGGGGAGGAAGAGGCTCTGCAATATCTGATATCGGCTATCCAAAAAGCAGGGTTTACGCCGGGAAAAGATTTTCTGTTGGCGTTGGATGCAGCGGCCAGCGAATGGAAATCCGGGCAGGCAGGTCAATACCGATTGCCTAAAAGCGGCCAATTGTTTACTACCGAGCAGTTGATTGATCATTGGGAGAAACTATGTGCAGCGTATCCCATTTGTTCCATAGAAGATGCATTGGATGAGGAAGACTGGGTGGGTTGGCAGCAGTTAACAACGCGCTTGGGTAATCAAATTCAGCTGGTAGGAGATGATCTGTTTGTAACGAATGTACAGCGCTTGCAAAAGGGAATTGCAATGCAATGCGGCAATTCCATTCTCGTCAAACCCAATCAGATAGGGACACTCTCCGAAGCGATGGAAGCTGTCCACCAGGCTCAGCAGGCAGGCTATACGGCGATTATTTCTCATCGCTCCGGAGAAACGGAGGATACGACGATTGCAGATTTGGCAGTAGCGCTCAATGCAGGGCAAATTAAGGCGGGAGCCCCTAACCGCAGCGAGCGTGTAGCAAAATACAATCAGCTTTTGCGCATAGAGCAGGATCTGGGAGCAGGCGGCTGTTACGCCGGTATGCAGGTACTCAAACAGTTTTGGTAAAAGATAGAAAAAGCGGCTGTCAACAGTCGCTTTTTTATAGTATAATAAAAAAGGAGGAAGCGGAATGGAAGATCGGGAGCAAATTGTAATATT
>QANA01000066.1:7472-15770 GCA_003149735.1 Clostridiales bacterium
CTGGCCACCTCGGTGGGAGATGAAGGCGGATTTGCGCCTGATCTTTCCGGGGAGGAAGAGGCTCTGCAATATCTGATATCGGCTATCCAAAAAGCAGGGTTTACGCCGGGAAAAGATTTTCTGTTGGCGTTGGATGCAGCGGCCAGCGAATGGAAATCCGGGCAGGCAGGTCAATACCGATTGCCTAAAAGCGGCCAATTGTTTACTACCGAGCAGTTGATTGATCATTGGGAGAAACTATGTGCAGCGTATCCCATTTGTTCCATAGAAGATGCATTGGATGAGGAAGACTGGGTGGGTTGGCAGCAGTTAACAACGCGCTTGGGTAATCAAATTCAGCTGGTAGGAGATGATCTGTTTGTAACGAATGTACAGCGCTTGCAAAAGGGAATTGCAATGCAATGCGGCAATTCCATTCTCGTCAAACCCAATCAGATAGGGACACTCTCCGAAGCGATGGAAGCTGTCCACCAGGCTCAGCAGGCAGGCTATACGGCGATTATTTCTCATCGCTCCGGAGAAACGGAGGATACGACGATTGCAGATTTGGCAGTAGCGCTCAATGCAGGGCAAATTAAGGCGGGAGCCCCTAACCGCAGCGAGCGTGTAGCAAAATACAATCAGCTTTTGCGCATAGAGCAGGATCTGGGAGCAGGCGGCTGTTACGCCGGTATGCAGGTACTCAAACAGTTTTGGTAAAAGATAGAAAAAGCGGCTGTCAACAGTCGCTTTTTTATAGTATAATAAAAAAGGAGGAAGCGGAATGGAAGATCGGGAGCAAATTGTAATATTGCAGCAATATATACCGGGAATTCTGGTGGAGTTGCGCTATGCAACAGAACAGAATTTTACAGGCAAGGTCATTTATGATTTTTCCGAAGCTTGCCTGCGTAAAGGTACGGCAGATAAACTGGCGGCGGTCCAGCAGATTTTGCAGAAACAGGGCTTGGGTCTAAAAGTATGGGATGCACTGCGCCCGGTGGAAGCGCAGTTTGTCCTTTGGCAGGTCGTGCCGGATGCGCGGTTTGTAGCGGATCCGCATCATGGATATTCCAACCACAGCCGGGGAAACGCGATAGATCTGACTTTGGTGGATGCCGATGGTCGGGAGCTGGAAATGCCTACGGGTTTTGACAGTTTTACACCGCAGGCTTCCCGGAATTATATGGGGATCAGTGCCAAGGCCAGAGAAAATGCGATGTTGCTGCAGCAACTGATGGAGGCACAGGGATTTTTGCCCAATCCACATGAATGGTGGCATTTTGATGATGCGGAGCAGTATTCGGTTTATCGGGGACCAATGCCGGCAAGGCTGGGAAATCAGTAGAAAATAGAAATTTGAAGGGGGAAATGATATGAATAAGAACAGCATTTTTGAAAATATCAGTACACGGCGCAGCATTCGCGCTTTTACGCAGCAGCCAATTGCCAAAGCGGATTTGGAAACAATTGTGCAGGCAGGCGCCTGGGCGCCGACGGCAATGAACCGGCAAACTTTTCAGTTTACGGTCATTTCCCGTCAGGAGGAGATTGAACGGTTGGCCGGTATTTTGGGAAAAGAAATGGGAAATGCAGCATATGATTTTTACAAACCGGCAGCATTGATTCTGGTTTCCAACGAGCGGGAGGGGACCAATCCGGTAGCGGATGTGGCCTGCGCTATGGAAAATATGTTTTTACAGGCGCATGCGCTGGGAATCGGCTCAGTGTGGATCAACCAGTTTAAAGATTTGTGTGATCGGCCGGCAGTGCGCTCTGCACTGGAGGCTTATGGGATTCCGCAGCAGCAAATTGTCTGGGCGGCCTGTGCGCTGGGATACGGTGCACAGAAGGAAGTCTCTGCCCCGGATCGGCGGTCAGTGATCCGTTTTATCGATTGAAATGAAGATTCTCCGGTATCCGGATCACAAACTTTTAAATGAGGCGGCATAAAAATGGAACGGAGTGAACGGGTGATTCTAACCAATATGTGCATGGTGGAGGATGGAAAAGGCAAGGTTCTGGTAGAGAATCGGCGGGACCCTTCCTGGCCGGGAATTGCCTTCCCGGGTGGACATATCCTGCCGGGAGAAGCTTTTGCCGCTTCTGTGGTGCGCGAAGTATGGGAAGAAACCGGGCTTCACATCGAGAAGCCGAAACTGTGCGGAGTTCGGCAGTTTCCTACCCGTGAAGGAATACGCTATATGGTCTTTCTGTACCGAGCACTTGCCTGCGGCGGAACGCTGAAAGCCTCGGAAGAAGGGGAAGTATTTTGGGTGGAGAGTGAGAAATTGCGGGACTATCCTCTGGCAGGTAATTTTGCTGAAACGATTCCGCTTTTTTTCGGAGAAGAAGCGGTAGAAGAGTACTGGCAGTATCAGGAAGGCGAATGGCAGAGGGAAATCTTTTAAAATATCAGGCAGCGATATTGCAAGCATGAAAAGGATATTATGAGAATTTTGAAGTGGGTATTGATAAGCGGTATGGTGGTAGGGACAGCAGTGCTCTTGTGGGCGTCAGCTGGGTTTCTGCGAATTCTTCGGAATCAGCGCGGGCAGCGGCCGGAAACACTGAGCCCTTTGTTGCAGCGAAAATTGTCGATTGGTACAGGCGGCATATTGCTGCTGTTGATTTCCGTACTGGCATTTTATATCTTCATCTAATGCCGCAAGGATGCTGCAAGCAATGTGAAAGCAAATGAAAAAAACGATATGATTTTCATATCGTTTTTTTCATTTGTTGGTATTTACAACCTGCGATAGCCGGTTTGCCGGTCGACAATATTGCGATATTCACCTTCTCCCAGATAGGCACGCAGGTTGTTGAGACAGATTTCGAAAATTGCTTGGCAGGAAATGGGGGAATCCATGCCGCCTGAGATATGCGGGGTAATATAGGCGTTGGGTTGCGCCCAAAGGGGATGCTCTGGGGGCAACGGTTCCGGTTCGGTCACGTCCAGCCCGGCAGCCAACAAATGCCCGGAACTCAGGTGCCGGCAAAGGGCATCGCTATCCACTGCAGAGCCACGACCGACGTTGAGCAGAACTGCTCCCTGTTTCATCAGAGAAAGGCGTGCATCTGACATGAGATGCGCCGTTTCGCTGGTACCAGGGACGCTCAGTGCCACGACATCTGCCTCAGGCAGCAGGGTGTCCAAATCAGAAATGAGATGCATCTCATCAAAGCAACTATCCGGCTGTGGGTTGGAACGGCGTACACCGATGGTATAAGCCCCCATGGCTTTGGCGCGGCGGGCAAACTCACTGCCAATATTGCCTGCGCCAACGATGAGAATTTTGGAACCGTAAATGGAATGCCGGCCCAAAGTTTGCTTTTTCCAACAATGTTTTTCCTGCTGCGCACGATAAACGGCAAAGTGATTGTAAATGCTGAGCAACATGCCGATCATCCATTCGCTGATAATGATGCCGTAGGCACCGGTGGCATTGGTAAGTATGGTGTGCTCAGGTAAAATTCCGGGCTCACAACAATCGGCACTTCCGGCTCTGCTCAATGCTAACAAGCCCAGATTGGGGTTCTCATGCAGATAAGCGAGGGGAGGATTGCCCAGAATGATATCAGCCCAAAGAACATCCTCCCGCGTTACTTGTTTGGAGGGGATGTATTTGATTTCACTGCCCGGAGCCGCCTGCTGCAGGAGAGAAAACTGCTCAGGCATAGTGGAAAAAGTAATGAGAATATGGTGCATGGCATTACCTCCTGATAAAGATAATTTCATTATAGCATATCTTTTACGGTAAAAAGAAAAAACAGAGCGAAAACGCTCTGTTTTTTATGATTCATCCATCAATATTTGTGGAACTGTGCCACATCCATGACAAATACAGTCGCACCGCCGACAGTTACTTCTACAGGATATGGGGTATACATACCCATGGCACCCATAGCGGGAGAAGGGAACACTTCAATCTGTTTGCGGCTGATGCAAACCTTTTTGATGATTGCAAGCGCGGGATCCAGCTTATCATCATCTACACCAAGTAACAAAGTTGTATTGCCGGAGCGCAGGAAACCACCTGTAGAAGCCAATTTCGTAACGCTGAAATGCTCGTTCATCAGAGAAGAGATGAGGTTGGAAGCATCTTCATCCTGAACAATGGCAATGATGAGTTTCATAGAAAAACCCTCCTATTTTGTGGCAAAGCCACTTCTTTTTGTTATTATAACTTTAAGTAGACAAATTCGTCAATAGCATTTCCGGAATTCACATAAATTATTAATACTATATTCAATTTTTTATAAAAAAATGCTATGATAGAAAAAAACTCGAGGTATATCATGCAGAGAATTGCAAAATTTGAAAAAGTAAGTGAGAAACAGTTCTTATCTGATATGCAAAAGCAGGGATTGGAAGCCGACTATGCAAAAATCCGTCTGCCGCTGCGGGCTACGGCTGGTTCGGCCGGATATGATTTTTGTACGCCGGTGGATTTCAAGCTGGAACCCGGCCAGGAAATCACCATCCCCACCGGAATTCGGGCGCAGATGCAGGATGGATGGGTGCTGGTATGCTGCCCCCGGAGCGGCCTGGGATTCAAATTCCGCCTTCAGCTCAATAACACGGTAGGCATTATCGATAGCGATTATTATAATGCGGATAACGAAGGGCATATCATGGCGCGACTGATCAACGATGGCAGAAGCGGCAAAACGGTAGAGCTGAAAGCCGGGCAGGCATTTATGCAGGGGCTGTTTTTGCCTTATGGTATTACAGTGGATGATGAAGCCGGCGGCCTGCGAACAGGCGGCTTTGGCAGCACGAACGCATAAAAAATTGAAATTTGACGGATTTTGTACTATACTGTAACTAGTAGGATGGGTAAAGATAGGTAGGAGTATTGTAAAAAATGTTGACTTTCGTTGCATTATTTTTCCCATCCGTTTTTGCTGTGTTCATTTTTGAACGCATTTCCAAAAAACGTCTGGATGCCCATAATTTTTTCTGTCTGTTCGCAGTCAATACGCTGGCAATTAACCTGGTTTGTATAGCGGTCAAGCGTTTCCTTTTGGGGACGGCTTTTCTGCCGTTGACTTCAGGGTGGGATATGACGCCCGGCACTATGCTGAATTATCTGATCATTGCTTTGCCGTCGGCAGTATGTATTGCATTTTTGGAAGTGGTGTTTTCCCATAACGTCAGTGTTACCGTAGAGGAGATTCCGGATGAAGCGAAAAAGTAAGCGGTCTCTCCTGACCGGCATATTGCTGATCGGAGTTATTTTGATTGGTTTTGTTGCGTTTTTTGCTGCAAAATGGTATATCGAGGTGTATGGACAGACAGGCTTTGATTCTGTGCTGTTTACTTTATTTTCCGGGCTCAACGGTGTACAATCGGATCTGATCGGCAACTATCTGTTGAATTCTCTGCTGCCCGCATTGATATGCACGGCGGTGGTAGGCTTTGTGCTGCTTTACCGGTCGAAGGTGCAGATTCGCCTAAAGGCATTTCAAAAAGTGACGTTCCACTTATACCCTCTGCGCCGTCCGATGGCTGTGATGCTGTCGTTGCTCCTGTGCGGCTGCTGCGTTTGGAATGCGGCCAATCGCGTGCAATTGCCGCAGTATTTTCGCGATCTTCAGCAGCATACAGATCTTTACGAGGTGGAATACGTTGCGCCGGAAAGCGTAAACATTGTTTTTCCGGAAGAAAAGCGCAACTTGATCTATATTTTTTTGGAATCCATGGAGTGCACCTTCTTTTCGGAAGAAGAAGGCGGCGGGCTACAGGAAAATGTAATTCCGGAGTTGTATGCTCTGGCGGCGTCAGAAGAAAATATAAATTTCTCACAGACACAGGGTGTGGGCGGGAACTGCACAGTTACGGGGGCAACTTGGACGATTGCGGCCATGACTGCACAGACTTCGGGCTTGCCGCTGCGCCTTCCTGCCGGTGCGGATAATAATGGATTTGGAGAAAGCGAGACGATTCTTTCCGGTGCCACGACGCTCAACGATCTTTTGCATGCGGAAGGTTATGCACAGGCCTTGATGGTAGGCTCTAACAGTGACTTCGGTGGACGCAAGCGGTATTTTGAGAACCATGGTGTAGAGACAATCTATGATATTTTTACGGCTCAGGAAGCAGGCTTGATCGATGAGGATTACTGGGTCTGGTGGGGCATGGAAGATCTGTATCTCTATGAATATGCGAAGGAAGAAATCACTCAGATGGCGAAAAGGGAACAGCCGTTTGCTTTTACCATGCTGACGGTGGATACACATCATGTCGGTGGTTACGTTTGCTCGCTGTGCGGCAAAGAACATGCAGAGCAGTATGAGAACGTCTATGCCTGCGCCAGCAGACAACTGGCGGAATTCATTACCTGGCTGCAGGAACAGGATTTTTATGAGAACACGACCATTGTGATTACCGGGGATCATCCCAGCATGGATTGGAATTATATTCAGCGTAATGTGGATACCGATCATTATACACGGCGCGTATATAACTGCTTTATCAACTCAGCCGTGCAGACAGACTACGCTAAGAACCGGGAATTTCTTTCTTTTGATATGTTCCCCACCGTTCTGGCTTCTCTGGGTTGTGAGATAGAGGGAGAACGCCTGGGACTGGGCGTGAACCTGTTTTCAGGGGAATCCACATTAACGGAACAATATGGATATGCGTATATGGATAGCGAAATTTCAAAAAGCTCTTTCTATTATGACAGCCATTTTATGAAGCTGAGTTCGTTGACGAAACAGTAAGTTTTCAATAGGGAAAAAAGCGGAATCTTTTCCGCTTTTTTTTATTGTATTTTTTTACGGAGATTTTAAAGAAAGACGGCGCTGAGGTTTACAAAGCATGGCTATACTGAGAATGCAGAAAAGAAGAGGTGAAATATATGAACTGGAATCGTCGGACAAAAACAGTGGTATCGGTTATGGCACTGCTGCTGATAGGCGTATTGCTGATCGCCTTATATAGTACGATGCATTGGCAGGGGGAGGGAAAAGGAATATCTTTACAGGCGGATGCCAATGCGGAAGAATGGGACGATTCGGCAGTGCGTATTTCTGCAGGAGAAGGAATTCGGATTCCCGGCTATGGGGTGATTTATTTTCCACAGAATAGTACGGAAGTGCAGTTGACACTGTATAACCCCAAAGAAAACGACTGCTATTTTATATTTGAATTAAATCTGGAGGGAGAGGAAGAACCGATTTATGCTTCCGGCTATGTAGAGCCCGGCAAGGCAATCACGCAGCTTTCTTTGAGTAGAGTGCTGAGCGCCGGTACTTATACCTTATATATCAAAGTCAAACCTTATGATATGCAGACGCAAACCTTGTTGAACAACGCTGTCGTTAAGACGAAATTAATTGTCCTGTAATGCCAATCCGGCACCATGAGTGCCTGATGATAATCAATTTTGGAGGGAAAAAGAATGAAAAAGAAACAATGGATTACTGCAATCATGGCAGTGGTTGCCTGCATGGCAATGTCGCTTACGCCTGCGCTGGCGGGGAGTGTAGCTCAGAGCACTGCCGCTGATGGCTTGGGAACGGAATTTACTTTTGAATTAAAAAATGACCCTACCTACACTGTCACAATCCCCTCTGCCGTGACTTTGACCAAGGAAGGAACACAGGTAGATATCGTCGCAGAAAATGTTGCCAACCTGGATAACCAGAAAGTCTCGGTAACTATTGCAGGAACGGATAAATATCGCAACCAGATGGTGCTGGAAGGAAAGGCCGAAACAGGAGCCAATGCATCTCTCCGCTATCAATTTGTGATGGAAGATGGCAGCATCATTGAGACTACCGGCGGTAAAAACCAGGTAAACGGCGTGGAATTGGCTTCCTTTACCGAAAATGGTACGGTCAGCTTTACCGTTCGCCCGGTGCTCACCGGTTCCTCTTCCATTAAGAAAGGAGTGACCTATACGGGCAGCATGACTTATGGAATTGAGCTGACAGAACTTGACTGAGAAAAAAGTTTTTCGCGGCACTTTCAGTCTGCTGCTTTGCCTGCTGTTGCTCTGCTGCCCGGTGAGCGGGCAGGCAGCACAGAACCCAGAAACGGCTGCGCCGGCAACGGTATTTACTTTTGAAATAGAGGAAGAAGCAGCTGACGCGGATAGTTCTGTGCCGCAAACAGGAGAAGCTGACTGCCTTCCGATACTCGGTTGTTTTCAACTGTTTGCCATGATTGGTATAGTGCTGTTCAAACTTCGGAAAGGAAAAGAAGTGTAAAAAGAGCTGTCTTTTGGGGCGTTCACATAGGGATTATTGAAAACAACTATAATTTTTGAGTGACGTCCTCAAGCGGTGCCAACAGAAAGACCACACAAC
>QANA01000022.1 GCA_003149735.1 Clostridiales bacterium
GGGAATCCGTATACAGCGCTCATTGGTTTTGCGGTAGCGATCGGAGCAGCATTACTTGGGAAAGGATTGTTGACAGTAGCAATCGCCGGTTGTGCAGCGGCGTTTTTGGCAGGACTGATAATTTAATCGGAAAATAAATGAAAAAGCAGATATGATTTGCAGTGTTATGTCGAGAAGGAAGAAATAGGGTGGATATGGGAAGGATTCTGCCGGAAAACAGACAATCGTAAACAATGAAAAACTGGTTGATTCCGTTGTAAATGTGTCTTTTAAAAATGCAACATTTTCCGATAGAGTATGGATGCATCAGGACTTATTGAAAAATAAGCTTTCAAGCCTGCTGCAATCCGGCATGATACAAGGCAAAAACCCGCGCGTGCTGGCGCGTGAGCTGAAAAATGCTTTTAATACTTCCACATACGATGCCGAACGGCTTATGCGCACAGAGCTTGCAAGAGTGCAAACGGAAGCAGAAAAGCAGAGTTTCAAGCGGAACGGCTTTACGCTATATGAATTTATAGCAAATAGCGGCTGCTGCGATATATGCCAAAGCAAAGATGGCAAGCACTTCAAAGTTGAAAACATGATGCCGGGAGAAAATGCCGCTCCTATGCATCCGCATTGCCGTTGCAGTGCTGCGCCTTGGGAAGATTCCGAAGAATACGAAGCATGGCTTGACTATCTGGACAAGGGCGGAACAACAGAGCAATGGAACGCCAAAGATAAAGCAATATGGAAGAGCCAGCGGCGGCATGATAAAAAGGTTGAAAAATCTGAAAATAGTAATATAATAAAATTACCAGATGCGTTAATACGGCGAAGCGCTGGCGCTAAAGCCAAAAACTATGACATAGTAGACCCTGCGACAGGTGAAATATTCAAATTTGTAGAGGGAACGAGAATAAAAAATTCAGAAGTTTTTGCAGGCAAAGGAACAAGGAAATCTCTTCACGAAGGTGTGGCCGAAGGATTGGCGGAACAGGAGGGCGGCAAGCCAGAAAATTGGCAGCATTGTAAAGGCGATGGTGTTATTGATTACTACGGCGAGGAACGGGCTGCGGAAGTGCATTGGTTTCAAGAGGAAACAGTTGGCAAGTTGAAATTCAGGATAAAGAGGTGGAAAGATGAAAGCTAAATGGAAGGGGAAAACGGATTTTCTTGTTTTGACGCATGGGAAAATTTATGATGTTCTTTCTGTTGAGAAAGGTTGGTATCGCGTTATAGACGATAGCGGCGAAGATTATTTATATCCACCAGAATATTTCGATATAACAGAACAATAAAAGCACTCTGTAAAGGGTGCTTTTTTCATGCAGAAAAAGAGGTGAAACCATGATTGAAGTTATAGGCGGCAATCTGTTCCAATGGGATACAGGAAGAGTTGCACAGGTAAATACAGATGCAAATGTTCACGAGGTGCATTTTACTACGAAAGATATGACCTATGCTTATGTAGTATCAACCTATGAGAAAGACGGCACTGTATATTGCGAAATCCCGAATATCCTTTTGCAGCAGGAAAAGAGTTTAATATGCTATGAGGTTACAAATACTGACGGCGGAGAAATGACAGTTGCAGAAACAACGCTTGCTCTGCATAAGAAAAACAAAAAGGTGGAACAATAGAGCAATGGAACGCCAAAGATAAAGCAATATGGAAGAGCCAGAGAAGGCATGAGAAAAAATTTGAAAATTCAGTAAAAAGCAGTATAATAAATGCAGATGTTGACCAACTTGTTCCGTGTTTGGAAGATTCGAAAACTGGAGAGATTTTGCCAACAACTATAACTGAAATAATTGATAGAAAATCATTGAGCAAATTTAATGCTAAGAATGGTTGGTATATAAACTGGTCAGGAGTTCCTAAAGATTGCAAAGTTTTTGCTCTAAAAGTAAAGGGCAGCGAAGAAATTGAAGGTTTAGTTTCTTATAAAGATATGCCTGAAAATTTAGCTGTATTAGGGCATTGGGCGGTAGCAGCTCCTCATAATCAAGGCAAATTGATGGGTAAAGACAAAAAATATAATGGCGTTGGAGGGCATTTATTCGCAATAATCGCTGATGCTTCTGTAAAAGCTGGCTACGATGGATTTATGTATGGAAAAGCAGCAAGCATTAATCTTTTAAAATTATACAAAGATAAGTTTGGAGCAGAAGAAATAGGCGGTTTACGCTTCTATATAAGCGAAGAAAAAGCACATGAACTTCTTGATATATACACTTTTGAGAAGGAGTGAAAATATGAAAAAAGAAAAGGTTAAAAAGAAGAAAGATATATTTTCGGTAGATGCAGAAGATGGAGTTTTCTTCGATGGCTTTACAGCTAAAGATTTAAAGGAATTTGCAAAACACGCAAAAAAAAGAAAAAAACAAATAAAATCATAAAGCACTTTGCAGAAATGCAGGGTGCTTTTTTAATGCAGAAAAAGAGGTGAAGCCATGATTGAAGTTATAGGCGGCAATCTGTTCCAATGGGATACGGGAAGAGTTGCACAAGTAAATACAGATGCAAATATTCACGAAGTGCATTTTACTACTAAGGACATGACCTATGCTTACTCCATGCAATCATACAATCTCTGAAATCAGCAGAAATAAGTGAAATTGTATGCCTGGTCAATGAAGCCCTGCCCTTGATTAAGGCAGATTTGAGCAATGGGCAAATTTTAAGTTATGCGGTAGCAGCATTGTCGTTTTTTCCGAAGGCGTTGTTAACAGCTATCGTATTCCGGCAGATGGCACTTATCAAAATGCCAATATGCAGGGAATGGCGGTTTTGGTACCTGATTTGCACAAAAATCGTGCACTGTTGGAAACCTACATCGCTGGATAGAAAGATTTCTTTACCATAAAATGGGATCAATAAGGGAAAAGCGCTTTGATAAATTTGCAGGAGAGAGCTGGAAAAACAGAAGTACAAAAAGATTACAGCAGAGAGCTGATGATAACTGATAAAGTAAAAATATCTATTTACTCTATTTTGTAGTTTGCTACAAAATAGATGCGCCATCACTATATACAATATTCTTAATTACTGTATATAAGGAGAGTGGAATGTGGATCTAAAACTAATCGGGAAAGGAATTCGGGTTTGTCGAAAACAACGTAATCTGACTCTGGAAGTAGCTTCAGGGCTTGCCGGAATAGATACTTCTCATCTTTCTCGAATTGAAAACGGAGAATATATTCCGCAGCTAGATACATTTATCCGGATTGCATTGGCGTTGGATATGCAGCCTTCTGCTTTGCTAAGCAGTATTGAATCGATGGAGCGGCAGACGGAAACAGATTGGAAATAGGATACGCACAAGGATTAATCAAAAGCAATGAGCTCTAAACAGAGCTCTTTTGTTTTTGGCAGGATTAATGATATAATAAATTATAAAACGCTACGTAAAAACGGAGGAATTTTTTATGTCGAAAAAGCTGTTGGTGATTTCTGTAGATGCGTTAATGTATGGAGATTTGAAAAAACTTTCTGCACTGCCGACCTTTCACAGAATTATAGAGGATAGTTCCATTGTTAAGCAGATGACAACGATTTATCCTTCTCTTACGCTGCCGGCTCATGTCGCTATTGCGACAGGATGTTATCCGATAACCAATGGTGTCAATCACAATGAAGCAACGCTGATGCCGGGAAAGGATCAGCCATGGAATTGGCATGTAGATATTGTAAAAGTTCCTTTTTTTTGGGACGAGGCGAAAAAAGCGGGCTATACAACTGCAAGTATAGGGTGGCCGGTAAACGGACATGCAAAAGCTGATTATGTTATGCCTGATATCTGGACACTGGATGTAAATGAAGATCCTACGGAGCTTTTTGCAGAAGCGGGTGCCGCAAATATTATAGATACTGTTTTTAATAAAAATAAACATTTGATGGATTGGAACTATCATCCCAAATACGATCAGTTTGTAGCGGCCTGTGCAGCTGATGTGGTCAGGCAATATGGGCCGGATATCATGTTTATGCATGTAAGCCCGGTAGATGATTTCCGCCATAAATATGGAACTTACAGTAAAGAGGTTGACGAAGCATTGGCCGAAGCGGATCGCGAAATTGCTGGCGTAATAGAGGCTTATGAGGATTGTGGATATCTGGAAACATTGGATATTGTTGTGTTGGGAGATCATGGACACTTACAAGTGGAAAAACAGTTCTGCCCCAACGTTTTATTGGCGCAGGAAGGATTGATGCGAGTGGACGCGGATGGCAGAATAAGTGACTGGGATGTATTTTGTCGATCCTGTGGGCTTTCTGCTACCGTTTATTTGAAAGATCCTTCCGATCGGCAGCTGTATGATAGGGTATATGCTCTTTTAAAGAGCTTTGCAGAGGTGCCGGAATATGGAGTCAGCGAGGTGCTTACTCGCGAGGAGGGAGAGAAGCGCTGGCATGTGAGCGGAGAATATGCATTTATTCTGGAAACTGATGGATGCACGGCTTTTGGGGTGGAAGCAATCGGAAATGCGATTATTCAACCGGATAACAGCGATTATAAACTTGCACCTTCTTCACATGGACATATGCCGGATAAAGGAGATAAACCGCCCTTTATCGTGAAAGGCCCATCTTTCAAACAGGGAGTTGTATTGGAAGCGGCAGAAACTGTCGATATAGCACCGACACTGGCAAAAGCTTATGGTTTTTCCATGAGCAAAGCAGATGGCAGAAGTCTGGATGCACTTTTAAAATAGCAGGATATAATGTTGTTAGAAGAAGCGGCTTCCGTATGCCGCTTCTTTCATTATCATAGGAAATAATAAATTCTTAAAGAGTTTATGCCTTTGATTTTAAATAGCTTTTTTTCATAATAATAGGGAGAGGTAAAGATATGTATAATATACTCATTTGCGATGACGAAAAGGATATTGTCTCTGCACTGAAAATTTATATTGAGGCAGAAGGATATCGAGCCTGGACTGCTTATACAGGAAAGCAGGCATTGGAAGTGGTTAGGAAACAGGAAATTCATTTGGTGCTGCTGGATATCATGATGCCAGAGATGGATGGAATTTCAACAATGGTGAAATTGCGTGAGTCGACAGGCAATATTCCGGTTATTTTGTTGACGGCAAAAAGCGAAGATACTGATAAAATATTGGGGCTCAATATTGGTGCCGATGATTATGTAACAAAACCGTTTAGCCCATTGGAATTATTGGCGAGGATTCGTTCGGTGCTTCGAAGATATATGCAGTTGGGCGGCGGTGCCGAACGCGGAAAAGTGATTCGCATTGGCGGAATTGAACTGGATGATATGGGGAAAAGCGTTTCTGTCGATGGGGAAAAAATTTACCTGACACCACGGGAGTATGATATTCTGAAGCTTCTAATGGAGCACACAGGGCAGGTATTTTCGCCTAAAGAAATTTATCGAAAAATCTGGGGGGAAGATCCATTCGGAGCAGAGAACACTATTGCAGTACATATCCGACATCTTAGAGAAAAGTTGGAAATCAATCCTGCAGAACCGCGTTATCTTAAGGTGGTGTGGGGGCAGGGATATAAAATTGAAAAGGAGCAGAACTGATGGCGGAATGGAAAAAGCGAATTTGGCTGAAAACCTTGATAATATTGCTGTTCGCAGGAAGTATGGCGTTGATGCTGTTGAGCGGCGGAGCGCTTTTTTACATGGGAACCGTGGGATATTATGATCAGGGTGCCACCAAAGAAACAATGATGAAGCGGGAACTCTATAATATGGGATGCAACGAAGCCTGGGATGCCTATTATAATTGGGAGAACTATGGGCTTTTGGCGCTAAATAGTACATATTATGCGAAGCAAAACTATAATATGGCAATCTGCTTGCAGGATGAAGAGGGAACGGTGATTTTTGAGAATTATACTGCAGAACAGGATGCATATGTATTTGAAATACCGATTGCCGGATATATGGAATATGATGAGGAAACGCAGAAAGAGATCTATCGGGATTATACAGTGAAATGCGCCATTGATTTAAATTTTCCTGCTGAGGATTCTTTCAAAAGAACAGCAGAAACAGTAGACTTGCTCTGGAAACTGCGGCAAATCAATATTGTAGTGTGTATCCTTTCGGCTGTGGGCGTATGTTTCTTCTTTATCTGTGCAATACGAGGTGCCGGTCATAAGGCAGAAAAAGATGAAATTTGTCTGCGCTGGGAAGATAAATTACCGCTGGATGGATATTGGCTGATTCTGGCTGCAAGTTTCACCTTTTTGCTGTCGATGAGCATTGATATGGTAAACAATCTGCTTCGACAGGACTGGATTGTGCGTATGATTTTGGCAGTGATAGCTGCAACGCTAGCCTGTATGTTAGTCCTGGAAGCAATTTTGACTTTGGCGATACGTATTAAGGCGGGTGGATGGTGGAAGAATAGTTTAATCTATATTATCCTGCACAGGATATGGCGCGGCATATGTCGTATAGGAAGTTGCTTTGCCTATATATGGCGTCACATTTCAATGATATGGCGATTGGTACTTTTCTTAGTGGTATGGTTTATCATAGAACTGATTATAGTGGCGGCAGGAGGGCCTGAAACTGCAGTTTGGTTGGGATTAGGAGAAAGAATTGTTTTTATGCCGTTACTTCTGCTTCTGGTAATAGGATTACATAGAGTGATGGAAGGTGGAGAAAAAATGGCAGAGGGCGATCTGGATTATAAAATTGATTTGCGCATGTTGCATGGCAGTGTAAAGCAACATGCACAACATCTAAACTGCATCAGCGAAGGGATGCAAAAGGCAGTAGAAGCAAGGCTGAAGAGCGAGCGCTTTAAAACAGAATTGATTACCAATGTTTCGCATGACATTAAAACTCCGCTCACCTCAATTATTAATTATGTGGATTTGCTGAAAAAGCAGGGATTGACAGGAGAGGCGGAAGAATATGTGAATATTTTGGAGAGGCAATCAGCCAGATTGAAGAAGTTGATTGAAGATTTGATGGAGGCATCTAAAGCATCGACAGGAAATATTAAGGCAGAAATGCAGCCGATGCAGGTCGATTTGCTGTTATCGCAAGCTATCGGAGAATACGAGGAGCGATTTGAACAGTGTGGTCTGGAAGTGATAACGTGCATTCAGCCGGAAAAAGTAGAGATAATGGCGGATGGCAGATTGCTTTGGCGCGTTTTGGATAATCTTTTCAATAACATTTGTAAATATGCTCAGGAAAAGACACGGGTATATATTGATTGCTATACAAAAGAAGAAACAGTGTACATTGTCTTGCGCAACATATCCAGATACCAGTTAAATATTCCGGAAGAAGAGTTAATGGAGCGTTTTGTACGGGGCGATAGCTCCCGCCATACCGAAGGAAGCGGCCTAGGGCTTTCGATTGCGAGAAGCCTGACACAACTGCAGAATGGAACGCTGCAGATTTTGATTGATGGAGATTTGTTTAAGGCAATGTTGGAGTTTCCAAAGCTTTGTTGAATTTTTACAGAAAGGTTGCAAAAAGGTTCGCGTTTTACGCTATAATAAAATAGTACGATGATTTTAATAGGAGGGAGGAATCAATATGCTGAGTTACGAAGAAATCAAACGCGATCCGGCAATCAATACATATATTAAAAAAGCTGACGAATCTCTTAAAGCCTTGGGCTTTACCGAACACTATTTTGCACATGTTACAAAGGTTGCGGAAACGGCGGGATATATTTTGGAGACACTGGGTTATTCAGAAAAGGAGGTTGAATTGGTAAAGATTGCGGGATATCTGCATGATATCGGCAATCTCGTAAACCGTATTGAGCATTCGCAAAGTGGGGCGATTATGGCTTTCCGTATTTTGAGTAATTTTGGAATGGATCCAGAAGATATTGCCACCGTGGTTACAGCGATTGGCAATCACGATGAAGGGACGGGAGTGCCGGTTGATGCAGTATCGGCAGCATTAATTTTGGCTGATAAATCAGATGTGCGCCGCAGTCGTGTACGCAATACGGATATTTCTTCTTTTGATATCCATGACAGGGTAAACTACTCTGTAAAAGAATCAAATCTTAGGATCAATGAAGCGAAAACATTGATTAAATTGAAATTGAGTATTGATACCCGTTATGGATCAGTGATGGATTACTTTGAAATTTTTATGGAACGAATGATTCTTTGCCGTAAGGCGGCAGAAAAACTGAATCTGCAATTTAAACTGATTATCAATGAACAGCAGCTTATTTAAAGAGAAAATATTGAAAATCCAGGAAAAAGAGCTTTTAAATGCGCATTTAGATGCACTTTATACCAAATATGGCGTATATTTTGAAAAGTAAATGAACCTTGGGGATCTGAAGCGCCAGCTCCTAAGCTGCATATATGTGCGAGAGTGCAGGGTGATGTTTTGGTTGGCAGGTCAGAGAAATTTAGCCCCGGAGAAATGCTGAAAATTAAAGAACAGGAATGTTGCTATTTGGTACCGCAATTACCTTTTCCGCCGCAGGGATGCCCTATTTTACCGGAGTCGACAGAAGCAACCAAGATTTCCCTGTGTGGAGATGGTTGCAGGAAGAATTGCCGGTTGCACAGCGTTGTGTCGGAATATTTGTAGAAGATATCTGCGTATCTTTATGCCGGAGTGTATGTGTCGGAAAGGAGGCACAGGAAGCAGGCGTGGAAACATTGGAAGCTTTTCGTGGCAGGGGATATGCGGCGTTGGCGGTAGCAGGTTGAGCGGCGCTGGTGCGTAAGCAGGGGAGTATTCCGCTATATTCGCATAGCAGGAAAAATACAGCGTCTTTGCGGGTAGCACAAAAGGCTCATTTGATTTATTATGCAGAAGATTATATTTTAAACTAAATTGAGAATTTTTGCATATAACAAAAGGCATGGAACAGATTTGTTCCATGCCTTTAATATTTTTTTATGCATAAACAGGGGTTAATTGCGATTTATTTTGTTCAAGGAAACAAAGAATTGCATCCCGGATTAATTGTTGCCCTTGTTCATTGGGATGCATTCCATCTTCGCACATATAATCAGGCAGATGCTGATGTTCCAGGAATGTGCCACGAATATCAATAATGGAAGTATCCGTCTCAGCGGCAATACACTCAATCTCATGAGAATACATTTCCTGATAGCGATAAATGGCATGGATATCTCCGAGCCAGGTAAGGACGTTTTTGCGGTCGATTCCATCCCGACAGACCCATTCAAAAAAGCGTTCAGCGCAAAGCGGCGGAAGTGTGGCCAATACCGGTTTAATTCCTCTGTTGCGTACATATTCAATGATTTCCAGATATATTTGATGGAAGCGCTTTTTTGGTGTGTTGGGAAGATGTATGGCAGAAGGGTTAGCGGCAATAGCCGCCCAATCGAAGTTGCAATCGTTACCACCATATTCCAGAAGAATCGCATCGTAAACAGCACCGTTTTGAAGATTACGCTTCAGGATGGAAAAACCACGATCTATGGTATAGCCAAATTTAGAATTATTGGTGATATCCAGAGCATATTGCTTTGCGATACTATCGAGGCCAATATTATTCGAAATACGATAACGGTGATTCTCACTATTGAGTACAACTCCTTTAAAAAGAGAATCTCCGTAAAGAGCTATTTTTTGAATCATATGTTTCATGGAGAACACCTCGAAGAATAGATTTTATTATATTGGTTTAAAAATTGTAATATATAATATTTAATATTAGATTATAAGATATATATAATTTTGTCAAGCGAAAAAATAAATGTTTACATAATGTATAATATTTGTTGAGTTGCAGGAAAACATTATGTTATACTGATTAACAAGAAAGGTCGAAAGGAACATATATGTATGGAAATAGAAGAAATTCAAAAAGAATTGGATTGCCTGTATGCAAAATTTGCTAACCATACGCTGCCGCGTTGGGAAGATCTGCCTGAGATTGATTTGTATATGGATCAAGTAATTGCATTAATGCGCAAATATCTGAATATTTTTGATGCAGATGGAGAAAAACTGCTTACTCCAGCCATGATCAATAACTATGTAAAGATGGGAGCAATGCCAGCCCCGATTAAAAAAAAGTATTCTAAAGCACATATTGCACATCTGCTGATTATTTGTTTTTTGAAGCAGGTGCTTCCAATTTCTTTAATATGTGAAATCATAAAAATTTATCTTAGTGTATATTCCGAAAGTGAAAT
>QANA01000075.1 GCA_003149735.1 Clostridiales bacterium
AAAAAAGTGAGGGCCAAGGTTATCAAACCTTGACCCTCATTTTCTGTTTTGACATTAGAACCGAACTTCTACGGCGAAACCGCCTTTGAAAAAATAGATGTTCGTCCAATGTCCATTTGGTGGAGGCGAGGGGAGTCGAACCCCTGTCCGAAAACCTTTACAGCAAACTTTCTACAAGCTTATCAGAAAGTATAAAATTCCTTTTCGGTGTACCCTTTCTGCTGGAAACCGATCAGTAGCTCTGTAAAATTCGCCTGACTCTCAGAGCTGCAAATCAGGTGCTATCCTGTTCTATTTTGATGCCCTTCCTGACCGAACAGGGAATTCAGGAATTGGGCATGCTGCAATTAGGCAGCAGCTAAAACTGTATTGTCGTTAGCGTTTATTTTTAATTCCACTTTTTTAACGCAGATTTGGAAACTGCCGCTTGCTTATCTGCCAAAAATGATCCCCGTCGAAACCAATACGCCCCCATATCAACGCAGCATTTTGAACTGCTGCGCATTTTCTCTTTGAATTGCTTTTTCCTTCATGGTTTGACGCTTATCATATAATTTCTTTCCCTGCGCCAAACCTAATTCCACTTTCACCTTTCCCTGTTTGAAATAAAGAGAAAGCGGCACCAACGTATATCCCTTCACAGTAGTCAGTCCAAATAACTTATTAATTTCCCGTTTATGCATTAATAATTTTCTGGTGCGCATAGGGTCTTTATTAAAGATATTGCCCTTTTCATATGGGCTGATATGCATGTTATAAACGCATATTTCCCCATCCTTTACCAAGGCAAAGGAATCGCGCATATTAACCTTCCCCATACGAAGCGATTTTACTTCTGTTCCAGCCAAAGAAATCCCCGCCTCATAGCGTTCTTCTATGAAGAAATCATGTGTTGCTTTTTTATTTTTCGCAATGATCTTTATCCCTTCGGCCATAATTGTTTCACTCCTGTTATTATTATATCACGCTTTCTTTCGTTTGTGAACCGAAGCATCTGAAAATTCAATTTTGGGAATATGTTTATCCGCCAAAACAACTTTTACACGGAGTTCATCCCCCAGGCTGATTTTTCGTCGTGTTCTTTTACCTACGATACAGTATTGTTCTTCCAAATAAGTATAGTAATCGTCTCGCAGAGAAACCAGTGGCAATATTCCTTCAACTGTATTATCCAGTTCCACATATAGGCCATAAGAGGTCACACCGGAAACTCTGCCGGTAAACACTTCCCCGATATGCGAGCTCATATACTCCGCTTTTTTAATATCATCAATACGCCGCTCGGCTTCAATAGCATATCGCTCCGTCGTATTGGCTTGTACAGCAATTTCGGAAAGAGAATGTCTGGCTTTATAAGCTCCCCCCATTTTTGCTTTCAGCAGACGATGGACTATCAAATCCGGATATCTGCGAATCGGTGAAGTAAAATGTGTATAAGCTTCAGATCCCAAGCCAAAATGGCCGTGATTTTCCCGGCTGTAAATTGCTTTTTTCATGGAGCGCAGAGCTACCGTTTTGATGATATGTTCTTCTACTTTTCCAGTACAGTCTTCCAATATATTTTGCAGTTCTTTATTTGTGATATTCAAATTCCGATATCCAAAATTTGCAAGAAATGCGCCCAGCGCTTCCAGCTTTTCTTTATCCGGCCGATCATGGATTCTATACAGAAAAGGCATATTTGCCTGAGCAAATACTTCTGCCACAGTATTATTGCAACAGATCATAAACTCTTCAATCAAATTTTCCGCTGTTCGCTGTACTCTTTTTTTGATTTCTATCGGATATTTGTTTTCATCCAAATATATTTTTGCTTCGGGCACATCAAAATCGATATTTCCATCCCGATGCCGCTTTTCTCTCAATATTTGTGCCAATTGTTCCATTTCATAGAGGATATCTGCGATATCTTCATATTTTTTGGCGATTTCAACATCTTTTTCTTCTAATAGACGATTGATTTCATCGTAATTCAATCGATGACAAGAGCGTATTGCAGAATTAGAAAAACGCCGCGAAACCACTTGCCCCTGCTTGTCAATTTCCATAAAGCAAGACATCGTAAGCCGAACTACCTCTTCGTTCAAAGAACAAATTCCGTTGGAGAGTCGTTTGGGCAGCATTGGAATCACCTGATCCACCAGATAAACACTTGTCCCTCGATGAAAGGCTTCTCGATCCAACAAGCTACTCGGCTGCACATAATGGGAAACGTCTGCAATATGTACCCCCAATAAATAGTGGCCATTATTTATTTTTTCCAAAGACACTGCATCGTCCAAGTCTTTGGCATCGATACCATCAATCGTGAATATCTTTTTATCAAATAACAATTCGCGTGTGCTCAATTCACTTTCAGAAACTTCCTCGGGAATCTGCTCGGCTTCCCCTATAATCTTTTGTGGAAATTCCGCATACAGTCCATAACTTCTTGCAATGCTTAAAATATCTACGCCCGGTGCATCCTCTTTTCCCAATACCTCCAGAATCTTCCCTTCTGCGCACTGTTTACTTGAGGCCCGTTTTATAATATTCAATACTACAATATCGTTATTACGTGCTGTGTTTCTCGAAGTACCGCTTAAATAGACCTTTCTGGACTTTTCCGGCATATTCTCCATAAGCACATATGCCTGCCCCTTTTTGTTCTTTCGATAATGCCCAACCGTACGATAAGGCAATGGTGAAAGTATTTTTTCAACTTTTCCCTCTCGACCTTTAGCAGAAACCTTATTGACTAAAACCAATACCTCCTCGCCTTGCAATGCACCATGCACCTGCTTTTCAGGAATAAATACATCGCCCTGCGGATCTCTGACAAAACCAAATCCATCTCTTTTGAGTTCGATTGGTCCACGCACATAACCTGCTGCTCTCAAGCCGGCTATTTTTCCATTTTTCAAACGTACAATGCTTCCTTCACGCAGCATTTTTTTGAGCAGCTCTTTTCCCTCGTTTTGGTCAGCACAATACTCGGAGATAAACGTTCCGATATCTATGCTGCTTTTCTGTTCTATCAATTCCAACAATTTTTGCTGGAGTTCATGGATTCTTTCTATATTCAATTAAACTATTTACTCCTAATTTATCACTTTTTGTCAACTTTTCGGATAAAAAAACGCCCTTTATAAAAAGGGCGTCAAAACTCATTTTTTAAAAGAAACGTTGTAACAAAACCAACACAATTGCCAAAACCATAAAAGCTATAGCTGCAACTTTCGTCAGCTTAGATAACAAAGCATTCAAGCCTCTTGCTTTTTTGCTAATTCCGCCGTTACCTATCGTCTTGGGAGCTTCTTCAGACTGCAAAAGAACAACAATCACCAAAAACAGAGAGCAAAGGCAAAGTACAATTTTAATGAGTAAGGAAACCACTTCCATAGATATCCCTCCGATATAATTAACATAATGATTATATCATGATAGATATATAAATGCAAGAGCTTTTCGCAAAAGCATTAATATCGTATCAAGATTGTTTTACGCCTCTTTCAAATGATTAAATAAAGCATCGACAACTTCACTATCCACATTTAAATCGAATTTCCTTGCGAACAAATAATCCGATTGGAGCAATACTTCAAAATCCTCCATTCGGTATACATAAGGCTGTCCGCGTTTCCAGTCAATCGCCCGCATAATAGCGTGATAATCATCCAACTGCATCTTCTGTTTCTGTGCATAAATATTGGGTAAAAAATCGGAATTGACCACAACCGTCTGCAAAAAAAGTTCATCCGCACAGTTGCTGTGACTGAAGTGTTGGGCGATCCAGTCCTTCTTTTCTAATACATAACGCGCTAAAGCATCGGTAATACTGAACCAATTTGCACCGTATGCGTACTGTACTTTCTCCCGAGCAGTCCGATTCATATGCAATAGTTTTTGCGCTGCTAGCAAAAAGCGTTTTTGAATCCGGAAAAACAGATTTTTACGATTCATTTCCATTCCAAAATGGTATTTTGAAATGCGCTCCATAATTTCAGGTCGCGGAGGAAATTCCGCAAAATGCACATATTCCGTCTGTGTGTCTTTATCAAAAAAAGCAAATATTTCCTCTTTACTTTTGATGGGAAAATCTACGCCTGAAATCAAGTGGTAATATACATAGTGATCAACCTTGGTTGCTGCAGATAAAAGAGCAAGTTCACAGCGAATTTGACTGTATGCACCCCAGTTTACACTTATTCTGTCAATAAAAAAGATCTTTGAATATTTGACTTTACTTCTTAACTTCTCAAAATCTACCGATTTTGTTTTCGCATCGATATGTATGAAAAAATCGTTCCTCGCATCATCCAACAATTGAAGCGTTTTTTCCAATATTTCAAATTGATGATGTGCAATAATTAAATAAGCATGCTTTTTCATTACCGTTCTCTCCTTTTGGTTTTTTCAGTATATCACAGGATATTGTCAAATGACAACCGTTCCTATGGAATTCAGGGAAAAAACCGTGTATAGTGTATACGGAAGAGAGATAAATCAATTTGTACTGAAAGGAATTGTTATGCAGGAACTTCGAGTTGCCCTATTGCAAATGAAATCAGAACAATCTCAGGCGCAAAATCTGCAAAAAGGAATCCATTATTGCCGAAAAGCCAAAGCCATGGGCGCGGATATCGCACTCTTTCCCGAAATGTGGAATAATGGTTATCATGTTCCTTGGGATGCCATGCAATTGCAGCGGGAAGCTATCGCTCGCGAAAGTATTTTTGTGCAATCATTTTGTAATTTGGCGCAAGAGCTGGATATGGCAATTGCCATTACTTTCCTAGAAAAATTTGATCCTTCGCCAAGAAATACGGTATGCTTATTTGATCGAATGGGCAATCTCGTTTTACATTATGCCAAAGTACATACTTGCGATTTTGATAGCGAGCGCTTACTCACGCCCGGAGAAGACTTTTACGTCTGCACTCTGAATACCGCGCAGGGAGAAGTACAGATCGGTTCCATGATCTGTTATGACCGGGAATTCCCGGAAAGTGCGCGTTTACTTATGTTGAAAGGCGCTGAAATTATTTTAGTTCCCAATGCCTGCCCGATGGAGATCAATCGCATTTCTCAGCTGCGGGCACGAGCTTTTGAAAATATGCTGGGAATTGCAACTGCCAATTATGCCGGTGGGCAACCTGATTGCAACGGGCACTCCTCTGCATTTGATGGCATTGCATATCGAGAAGGAGAACCCTCTTCCCGTGACACCCTGATTATAGAGGCTGGAGAAGCAGAAGGAATTTATATAGCTACTTTTCCGATTGCAGAAATGCGGCATTATCGCTCTACCGAAGTACATGGTAATGCCTACAGACATCCGGAAAAATATCACTTATTGACAGATACACAAATTTCCGCGCCTTTTTTGCGCCAGGATTATCGTAAGTAAAAAAGGAGTTTTCCCAGCGGGAAAACTCCTTTTTTATAGTCCAAATAACCATATACGTAAAATTCTTCCGGCCCCGCCTTTAATAGATCTTACTTTTACCTCTTCCCGTACTTCCAGCGCTACAGATTGCTGCCCTCCGGGTGTTTCTGCTATAATTTTGCCTACGATCTGCCCCTGCACAAGCGGCGGTTGAAATTCTTCTATTTCTACCTGAACCCGGATTAAATTTTCTTCTCCCTTTTTATAAAGGAGCGCCATATCTTCACTGGGATATATATCGACAACGCCCTCTTCTGTATTTTCCAATGGAACACTCTTATATTTTGCATCCTTTTGTGCAACCTGCTTTACACCATATGCAGCAGCCGCCTGTGAAATCGCCTGATTTGCAGCCGCAGCACGACTGGCTGCATCTTTATCCCCCAATATTACAAAAATAAATCTTGCCGATCCGCTTTTACCGGAAGCAACCATATGATAACCGGATTCTGCTGTTGAACCTGTCGCCATACCATCGCAGGCGCCATTGCGCACTAACGTATTTCCATTCGTGATTTCAGTTTCTCGCCCACTATTATGAACAAATGTGAAGGTCCAGCAAGTGCTATATTCAAAAAAGGAATTATATGTCGATAATTTTGCTGCAATTATAGCAAACGCCTGTGCACTGGCTTTGGATTCTGTTGACACCCCTGTACAATCAGCGAATACTGCATCGATTCCCAGTAATTCTGCTTTGGCATTCATTTGTTCGGTGAAAGCACTTTCGCTGCCTGCAATTTTTTCCGCCAATGCGCATGTGGCATCATTTGCCGAACATACGATCGCCGCTTTCAGCAAATCGCCAAAACTATGTGTTTCTCCAGCATCCAAGAAAGCACTCGTGCCTTTTTTAGAAGAAGCTTCCTGAGAAACCGATATTACTTCATCTATCTTTACAGTTCCATTTTGTAAAGCTTCAAAGAATAACAAAAAACTCATCAACTTTGTTATCCCGGCGCCATATAGCGCTTCTTGTTCATTTTTAGCGTCAATAACGGTGCCTGTCTCTGCTTCCATTAAAATGTAAGCCTTAGCTGTTGCAGAGAGTCCTTCTGCTCTGCTCGTTTTCAGCGGTAAAAATACCAGCGCCAGGATGGCACATAACAACATTGCAGCAATACTTCTTGTGCAGCCTTCAGACATGGAGATACTTCCCCCTTCAAAACGTTCTATATTTCAATATATGGCCTTATCCCTTTCGATTATTCCCATAAATACATCCAAATGCCAATTTCCAAGCACCATACCGGCAACACGATAACAAGAAGAGAAAACATCTTTATAATTTGTCGAAAGGAATCCTGCCTTACTTCCTGCGCAGATTTTGGAACATGTAATTCTCTATATTGTTTTTTATAATAATCAGTCATCCGTAACAAAGCATAAATACTTTGCAAGTCCTCACAAGCCATGCATAAAACCGCTGCACTCAGGCACAATGCTCCAATCCACCAATTTTGCAATTTTCCAATTATTATCTGCCAGCAAACGCTTCGCCAAACTATACCGAACAATTCTATTCCCCAATACCCGGGCATACAAAGCAAATAGGCAGAAAAAAGAGACTGTATACTCCAAATGACGATTCTGCGAAATAAAATTTTTCCAAACGGTTTTTCCGAATTGGAAAGTAAAGCTATATTGATTATTTGCTGCTTTTGAGACTTTTCCAACATACCGTATATCTCTATACTGCAGATAATGCCTGTCAATATTAAAAAAAGGCTCATTGCGCTGATTAGCCAATGACCCTTTCCAAATTGGATGATTTTTTCTGCCATATCTGTTTTTTTCAACGCATATCACCTCTAGATTAGTATATGCGAGAAATTTTCCGACATGTGTTACTAATTGACACGGTACATACTCAGTTGTATATAATTAACAACAGTTGCCAAAAAAGCCGCATTGGTTGGTTTGCCCTTCTCTTCATCCACCGTATATCCAAATAACTGTTGAATATACTCCAAATCGCCTTTATTCCAAGCTGTTTCGATTGCATGCCGGATATTGCGCTCCACTCTTCCAACGGTTGATCCATATTTTTCGGCAATTTCCGGATACAATTTTGTTGTAATTTGTTCCATAAGGGAGCGATCTTCCACCAAACGTTTGATAGCATATTGTGAATAATGATATCCCTTAGATCCGGGAGGCAATCCAATTCGTAGAATCACTCCCATAATTCGGGACTCCAAGCCGCCATCCAAATACCCCCCTTGTGCCCCATCTAAATGCAGCAACCCTCTCACCGTTTCATGAAGAACTTCGTCGGAAAACGGTTTAATGAGAAAAAAATCTGCTCCATAGTCAAAAACCTTACGAACAATTGAATCAGTATTCGCCGAAGTGCATATTAAGATTTTACAATTCTTTGCACAATCACTGCCTTGTATCTTCTCCAAAAGACTCAAGCCATCCAAACCCCGTAAAATAATATCTGTTACAAGGAGATCCGGACAAAGGGAATTGAATTTATCCAAGGCCTCATATCCGGAATAAGCAATTGCGCATCTGCCGAATGCACTCATTTGTTCCAGGTTTCTTTTAATGGATAAAATATAATCTCTGCTGCCGCCGGCTATCAATGCCTGCAATTTTCGATCTGCCATGGATAAGCCTCCCATCCTTAATCTACCAAAATTATACTACAGCCCGCTCCTTTGGTGCAATGTATCTATTCCATTTCGCTCATATCCTGTAACATCCAATCGACATATACGCCATATCCTCGTTTTGGATTATCGATAAAAACATGTGTCACAGCACCAATCAGCTTACCATTTTGAATAATCGGGCTTCCACTCATGCCCTGTACAATACCTCCTGTTTTCTCCAGCAAGACAGCGTCATCTATTTCTATAATAAAACTACGCTGCGCCTGAGTTCCCTGATCGTATACTTTGATGATCTGGCAAGAATATTCTTTTACGCCGTTCCCATCTACTGTGCACAGCAGGGTTGCTTCGCCCAATTCTACTTCACTTCTATCTGCTGCTTCCAGATAAGTATATATCTCATTTTGGAGTTCTGCTTCGGCGCTTCCGTAAATGCCGTATTCCGTATTTCGTTCAATGTTGCCCAATTCTTTGGCATTATCAGTAAAACTTCCCTTCAGTTCTCCCGGAACACCAGCTTCTCCTTTTACTACATCTATAATCCCGGATTCCACAATAGTTCCATCTTTTACGGTGAGAATCTCCCCTGTGTCAAAATCAGTAATGGCATGCCCCAATCCCGCAAGATGCCCGCTTTCGGGATCATAAAAAGTAAGTGTGCCCACACCCACCGTACTATCTCTTAACCATGCCCCCAGCTTATAGGTTTTGCTTTGTATATCCATCTGAGGCTGAATCTGCAGTTCCAAACGTATCTGATCCCGCAAAATTACCAAGGAGACTTTTTTCTCACCATATTCTCCTACCAACTGAGATAAATGTGCAGCGTTTTCAATTTCTATTCCGTCATATTCCAAAATGATATCGCCCGTCTGTAGCCCTGCTTTTTTAGCAGGATTGCATTTTTCACCGTTTTCCCGGGAAATATCCATCAGACCGACAATCAGTGCACCTTTGGTGTGCAACATAACACCGATGCTTTGCCCTCCCGGAATCAATACTTTCTTTTCTACAGAAGTAATTCGGATAT
>QANA01000077.1 GCA_003149735.1 Clostridiales bacterium
GTCGGAGTATGGGCGTAAAAGTAATAGCCGGAATTCAGTCAGTGAACCAGTTGTATGACATTTACGGAAGAGAAAAAGGAACGGTGATAGCTGGCGGATTTGGTTCTGTTTTTGGCTTTCGAACATCGGATCATGCATCGAGAGAGTACATATCAGAACTATTTGGCCGCAATGTAGTCAGTTTTCAGTATACCGGACTGGATCGTCAGCCGGTTAAGCGGGAACGGGAAGGTTATGTCGTGGAAAGCTGGGATCAGCTTGCACTGCAAAAAGGGCAGGCAATCATTGGAATTGCCGATGAACCGGATCCATTTTTGTTCCAGTTTGAATATATGAAGTAGGAGCAGAAACAATGGTTAAACATTACGATGAAAGAGGAATCACAGAATGGAAACGTGTTTCGCTGGAACAGTGGTTCCCAGACAGCAGACAGGACGAAAGTTACGCTGTATTTGGCGGAGATATCTTTCAGCGGGATGTTGCGGTGGAGCAAGGAATTGCTAGGTGTTTTGGCCATCGGGCGATACTTGTAATCCACAATAACTTTAGTCTGGAAACAGAATTAAAAAATCTGATCAGTACTTACCCTGGACTGGAACGGTATCAGAACAATCCCATGGTGTTTGTGAACTATGATAATCAGAATTATATGCCGCTTTGGGGTGTTAAAGAAGAGCGACTTCTGGAAATTCTGTATCCGGAGACAAATCAGAGCTATTTTAGCCAGTACAGAAGCGGTGTGCGCAGTTACCTAAATATCTTGAAGTATCAGAACAAGCCGTATACACTGCCGAATCTGCTTCGACTTTGCGAAAAGAGCGTAGAACAGCTGGAGCAGGAAGACTTAAGCAGTATGCCTGCGGATCTGGCAGATGAGATTATGGTAAATCTGGTAACGGATGATGTGATGATGAGGCTGCGGAATGACATTCAGGCATTTGCTGGACAATTTAGAGGGCGAATCTGGGACGGAAGGGAAAGCAATGTGGTAAATATGCTGGCAGCGGTAAAAAAACAGGCGTTGATATCTATTCAGCTTCCAGTTGCCAGTCAGCCGATTCTGGATTACCTGGCGATGGAGTTGGAAATGATTCTTGAAAGCGGTGTTCCATGTCTGTTGGTGATCGATTCCGTGGACATTGCGGACAGCCGGATGAAACATATTTTATCGAACCCGTCCATGAATATGGCGAAACTGATCGCAGGAAATACGGTACAGGATGTATGCAGTACTGTGAAAAACGGAGGAGAACTTCTTCACCGGTTTCAAAAAATCCTGTTATTTAAATGTGCAAATCCAGTGATAGCAAGACAGTATTCAGATATGATTGGATCCTATTTTAAGACCGTAGTAAGTGAAACCGTAAATAACAGTAAACGTCTATTCTCATGGATGCCAGTCAGAACAAAAGGAAGCACGACCAGTCAGCAACAGGTATCCAGAATGGAACCGGAGGAGCTGGCAAATCTGGGAAATGGAGCGGTACTGATCAATCAGGAAACAGGACAGATTGAAAAGACGGCACAGATAGAAGAAACAGAGTAGGGGGAGGATGACAATGAAGAGATTCAAAAGAACGATGTGGCTGCTTTTGCTGTGCATGGTACTAGTCTATGCATTGGCCGGATGCAAATCGAAACATGCGGAAAGTACAGGTGGGACGCGGGAAAACAGTTCCATGACAATGATAACCGATGATATAACCAAAACAACGGATGTTGTGCTGGTTTTGGATGAAAGCGGTTCCATGATTCATGCAGATCCAGACAGAATTGCCATTGAAGGAGCAAAAAAGTTTGTGGATATGGTAACGTTAGGCACGAATCTGGGGCTGGTCGAGTTTTCTAATAAAGTAAATGCCATCGATCTGTTGGATATGACAGACTGGCAGAACCGCGAAAATATTAAAACGTTTTTAGAAGGAATCGTATATGATCCGCCTGCACATACAGATACTGGCTGGGGATTGAAGAAGGCAGAAGAGATTCTGGAGGGAGCACCAGAAGAAGACAGGAAAATTATACTGTTATTCACAGATGGCAAAACAGATATTGATGTGGGGACGCCGGGAAGAACTACGGAAGATTCCAAACAGGATGTGGATGAGGCAATCAGCGAGGCACAGGCAAGAGGCTATGAAATATACTGTATCGGACTGAACGCGGATGGAAATGTGGATGAGGGAGAATTGTCGAAAATTGCGCTTTCCACGTCGGCCAGTTACCGTATTGCAAACAGTGTGGAGGAATTGCCGGACTTTTATACTTCCATCATTGGGGAAATCGGAGGTTCCAGACAGATCAACAACGATGAATACGAAGCAGACGGGGAGTATCATGCAGTACCATTTACCGTGGATAGCAGCAGTGTCATGGAAGTAACTGTGAATATACAGTCGGGCAGCCCGATCGAAGACATTCAGGTTACCGCGCCATCCGGTGAACTTGGAATTCAGGATCATCCGGATCAGGTTCACTATACGGCATCCGGAAACTATTCCACGCTCAAACTGTTTTATCCGGAAGCCGGAGAATGGGCAGTGAGTGTAAAGGGTGTTCAGGGTGACCGAATCAAAATTGACATGATCTACAACTATGATGTGGATTTAAGTGTCTATATGTACCGGACGAAGCTGGAAAAGGGAGAGGAAGAAGATATCAATGTGAATCTCAGTTCCGGGGAGGATACCATCAATGATGAGGCATTGTATCAGGGACTTACTGGTTTTGTATCAGCAACAAATAAGGACACAAATGAAACGACCCGGATAGACCTGAAAAATACCAAAACTTTACTGTATGGTACATTTCAGGCCAATGAATATGGAACTTACGCATGTACCGTCCATATTGAAGGAAATGGATTTTTCCGTGACAGCCAGGAATTCGAGATCATTGTGACAGAAGATGCTCCTCAGGCAGTCAAAAAGCTTGATACGCTTCGTGTCAGAAAAGGAAAGAGTATTAAAAAAGATCTGGACAAGTATTTTGTGGATCCGAAGGGAAATACGCTTACTTATCATGTGGAATGCAATAACGAAAGATGCAGTGTGGCAATAACAGAGGATCATATTCTGGAACTCACGGGCGTAGAACCTGGGATTTCCTATGTGGTTGTAAGCGCAAACAATGATTCGGATATTACGATGACGCAGCAGATTACCGTTAAAGTGGAAACAATGGGGGCGGTACTTTTAAGAAATGTGGTTCCTGTGCTGATTGTTTTGCTGCTTTTGCTTGTCATTTGGTCAGGAACGAAAGGGAGAGAAACCGTATCTGGCGTATTGGATGATATTTCTGTAGAGTATACAGGCCCGGACCCGGAAACCGGAACATCCAGAAGTGAACGCTACCAGATTCCATGCAATATGGAGTTAAGGTCTCTGGGGAAGAGAGGCGCAACAGCAGATAAATTATTACAGATTCTGAGAGGTTACTACGGTTCCTACGGAACAGAAGATCAGAAGGAGGCGTTCAGCAGAACCGTAGACGCATTTAAAGAAGAAGCCAGTCATGTACGGATCAGCGGCAGCAAACAGCCATACACCATAAAGCTGACAAAAACCGGAAATCATGTACGCCTGCTTCCGTTTGACGGGGAAAAACAGACGGTGTCCTTAAATGAAGGCAGCGGCTACACCCCGGTCATGAAGCATGAGCAGCGAATCGGATTCCAGTTTGATAAATATGGGAAGGAAGATACGACAGTACCGGAGGAGACGCTGGTTGTTTCTATGAATTATAAGCGGATGTAATGACGGGGGAAAAAGCATGTCACTTACAGCAGAAGAGAAAAGAAAATTGGACAAACTGAGCTTTGTAAATGGCGGTTCGTATTCGGTTTTTATGTCGGACTACAGTAAAATGGATGCGCTGGATGGAACATTCCTTTTTATTGGACTGGGAGGAAAAGGATGCCAGGTAGTTGCAGACTTAAAAGCAGAGATTTCCAGAAAAATACAATGCTCGCAGAATGGGATGAGATGGGATCATGTTGAATACCTGGCGATTGATTCCGATGATAATGAGTTGAGACGACTGTGTCGGGAAAATTTTGGAGAGGCTGGATCAAACGGTGTATTGCAGAATCAGGAAGTATTTCATTTAGATGATTCAATGTCAGCAGCTGTTTTAAACAATCCACATATGCGTCCGGATTATATAAAAGAATGGATGAATGAGTCACTTGCTATCTGGTTGGACGGGAATGGAAGTGGAGGAAATCGTCAGGCAGGAAGAGGCTTGCTGTTCGGTGAGAGAAACATAAGTACATTGTGCGAAGTGGTTTCCAGTAAGCTTGCCAGATTAAATACAGTAAGTGGAAAAGAAACGCAGGTGTATATATTCGCAGGAATTGGTGGAGGAACAGGAAGTGGGACGGTTATTGATATCCCATATATCATCAGAGAGTGTGCTCATCGACTAGGCAATGAAATAGAGATATTTGGTTATATTTTCCTTCCGGATACCTATAATGTAGGACAAAATATGGCACCACAAATTGTGCCTAACAGCTATGCAGCTTTACAGGAAATTGCTGTTTTTATGGAATTAGGAAAGAGCAGCGTCAGAAGGTTTAAGGCTAGATACTCGAATCAATTTTGTATTGACAGTACAGAAAATATATTTGATGCCTGTGTTCTGGTTGATGGAAAAAGAGAAACAGGTCGGGTTCCTAATCCGGATCGTTTTAGCAGGAAAAAAGTAGTGAATTATGTAATTGCCCATATGTTCTCTTTTCATGAACCAACGCCTGAAGATTTTTTGAAAGGGTGGATGGGAATGGGAAAGCCTATTCCCCCCAATATGAGGTACTATTTTCAGGGGATTGGCTGTAGTTCGGTGGAAGTGCCGGTCAACCAGATGATGACATATGTAGCGAAACATGTGCTGGATAAGATTGCGGAAGGATGGAATCATCATGCGACACAGCAGGATGTAGATACTATATTGAGAAGTTATGAATTGGATCCTGTTTCTGTAGGAAAACAGATTATGAATTCTGCCATAGGATTATTAAAATACGTAAAGGATATGAAGCGTGGAATTACCAGAGAAATGGCAAGAGACCAGCGCTGGTACAAGCAAATGAGAGCCTTATGGATGGCTCATCATAACTATATGTATATGCAGTGGGATATTGCAAGGCAGGAAAACATATTAAGGATCAATAATAATATAGAAAAAGATTTTCAGGAAAAATTTACAGGATCTGATTGCGGAATATATTTTTTAAGAGAATTGTTAGCCAACAGACGTGGTGGCGGGGATGAAATTAACGGAACCTTGGAACAGATAAAAAGAGATTATTGTGCGCAGATAGAGAATCTGATTAATGGTGCAAGAGTAGGGCAACAGCAGGCAATGGCAGACATGTATCGTATGGAAAACGGACATTATATATTCTTCCCATTTGATGAATATGGGGAAGCCTGCGTAAAACGGCTGGGTTGGGGAGATGTGGAATATTTATATGATCATTATGTCAGAAAGTGTCTGGATGAAGCGATTGCGAATTTGGAAGAAAAAATAACAGAAGTACAGAAGCATATAGATGTTTTTACTTACTTGAAGTCTGTTGTTGATGAGAATTATCAGTTACTTATAGATGGAAGAATGTCAGAGGGTGAAGAACAGTTACTTGATTTTTCACGAGGTACACTTGAAACACAGAATGTTATTACATATCTTGATAAGATGCTGGCTGGAAAAACTAATGAGGAACTGGTCAGAAAGTTCAGTTCTAAGCTGTGGGAAAGCAGAATGCGCTTTGATCCGGTTCAGACATTTGTGGAATTTTTAAAACAAGAATTTGAACCCATATTAGAACTTTCCATGCAGGATTTTCTGACAATTCAGCATGGCCCGACAATGGTAAAAAATGCAGTACAGCAGATTTGTGAAAAATTGGATCATGAAAGTTCAGGGGTACTTACACTGGTTCCACAATTACGTTTACAGAATTTTCCGTCAGAAACGGTGATTATTGCACCCAATGATCCCTTGGTAGTGAGTGAAATTCAGGCATATTTGAGTTGGAAATTAGACACCAGAGTGATTCCTATCCAGGGCTGCCAGGCTATTTATTGGGGTGAGGTAAACACGATCCCTGTATTTACTTTAGCAGATATTCAACGTTATGAAGAAGAATATCAGGAGTATAAGCAAAATTCCATGCCGGGAATCCATTTATGTGAAACGGCGGAAGAAAATTGGGAAGATTTTCCTTTATTGTGGAGTGAGAGCGATCTCTTAAAATTGTTAAGCTTTTTTAGAAATTATAATTAAATCTAAAAACAGGAGGAAAAAGCAATGGCACTTACACTAGAAGAGACAAAAAAATTGGACAAACTGAATTTTGCAAATGGAGGCGGTTATTCAGATTTTTTATCTGGAGTAGAAAAACAGGATCCATCAAATGATAAATTCCTTTTTATTGGACTCGGTGGAAAGGGTTGTGCAACGATTAAGAGTTTGAAGACAGAGGTATATAAAAAAATTAAATGCCCAAAGGGTAAAGATAAACCAGATAATTTTGAATATCTGGCGATTGATTCTGACAAGAATAGTTTAGAACAGATGAAGAAAGGAGGATCGGGAGAACGTGGTTTAAGTGATACATCACAAAGTCACGAAATTTTTGAGTTAAAAAATGCA
>QANA01000010.1 GCA_003149735.1 Clostridiales bacterium
ATAAAATCCGGTAACGATGCGGGGAAAGGATCAAAAGATACGGTGAGGGGATCTTATGCGGACGGCCCCTCTTTCAGACGGGGTTTTTGCTGTCAGGCGCTGACAGGAATCCGTCATATTCCAAAAAATGAATCAGATAGGTAAGCGCCAGCAGGTCGGCGCTGCCGCCGGGACTGATGTTTTCGGCAGTAAACTGTTTATCCAGCGCCCGCGCTGAGGAAACCAGTTCCGCAATCGACAAGCTGCGATCAAGCAAGCTGCGAAGCTGTTCTTTAATCTCCTTTGCATGTGCAAGGGAAGAGCGGTAGATCAAGTTCGTATCTTCTGCCGAACAGATAATATGCAGCAGCGTTATCACGCCCGCATCGTTCAGATCAGCGCCTAAGGTCAACAAACGATCAAATGTTGGCAGCGCGATATCAAATAGCGTGGGAAACCCCGCTATCGCTTCACCGCGCGCCCCTTTTACCTCATATCTGGCATATAACTCTTCTCCGTGCGAGACAGCCGGTTGTCCGGGGAAAAGGTGAAATTCGTTTGCCAATGGGGCGGCAAGCTTCTGACAGATATTACGCAGATCCCCGCGGCTGGGAAGCTGCTCTCTGTTGTAACATATTCCTAGGGCACAGAGGATAAATCCCAGCGAAAAGATGATGCCGCGGTGCGTGTTTACCCCTCCGGTGGCTTTCAGCATATCTACTTCCGCCTGAATGCCCAGGTCCCGAAGCTTTGGAAGTATCGCGGTTGGCGACTGGCCGCATAAGTTGATGCCGCAGGTCACAAATGCTTGAAAATAGGGCGCTAAGGTCAGGATGCTGGTTTCGAAGACGGCGATATCCATGTCCTTGTGTGCGCCTGAATTATTTTTATCTACGAGACCGGGCTTTGGGGTTGCAAACACCTCATATAAAAGGGCCTTTGAAGTGGCGGCAGCTGCTTTTACGGCATATTGGTGTGTAAAATAGTTCCACATTGTTAGGCATAACCGCTGATGCCTGACCACTGCCGGAAGTAATAAAAATGTTGATAATGACATTAGCAAAAAACATGGCCGGTCCCTGCAGGAACACCGGAACTACCGCCAAACCCTTAGCCAGGGCATAAACGACGGTATCAACAATTGTTCCGGCTTCCAATACTCCTGCAATTGCTCTGGCAAAGCCAACAATAAGCATGGTACCGAGCATTTTGGAGGCACCTTCGGCAAATTGTTTTGCAATTTGCGAAAAGGTGAGCCCCGCGCAAAGACCGGAGACGATTGCCATCCAAATAAAGATCTCTGCGTACTCCTGTGTATCAAGGCCAAATGCGATGCCACCCACCGCAATGCAAGCCAAGCCGATGACCATCGATGCGATAACCAGCCATTTGCGAAGCGTCATCGGGCCAAACGATTCCAAATCTGCCGAAGCCTGCAGAGGATTGTCCCTGTCAAGGTCATACATCGGGGAAAGCGATGGATTTGCCTTGATTTTTTTGGCGTATCGGACAATATAAAGGATCGTAACAGCAAGAAAAACAGCCCAGCAAACAAAGCGGAACTCGATACCGGAATAAAGAGGAAGTTCAGCAATTTTTTGTGCAGTCACCGTAGTACTTACGACGAGGGTACCTGTGGAGAAACCGACTGCACCGCCCAGGCACAGACAGGCAACGCCTACAATAGAGTCAAGCCCCAGAGAATATGAAATTACAACCAGGATGGGGGCAAAAGATATGAATTTATTTACGCCCTGTTCATTTTCTACTCGGTCATAGCTTCCTGCAGGAAGCAACCAAGTTAGTAAGCAGGCGCATAAGATAATGAATACGATGATGACTATTGTATTCGGCATTTTGAATGTTTTCTTTTTTCCGAGCAGTTTACATTAGTCTGTTTTTCCATCTTTCCATTCTCCCTTTCTTTTCACCAATATTCTTGATAGCACAAAGGGTATGTTACAGCCGGGCAGCTCCTCCTTCCCAATTTAAGTATTTTGGCGCCATTTATTGCTAAGCGAAATGATTGTTCCAAAACATCGGCGAGAAGTATCAGCAAGGTCATCCAGGATAATCTGAGAAATTTGATCATTGGCTATTGTTGGAAATCCGTGGGGATCACTTTTTCGATCAAGTAGGATAGGAAGAATGTCCATTTTAAGTAATTCCCCGTCTGAAGCGCACTGCAGTTTTATCGCCACAGTGTACCAATAGACCTCTTCTTTCCACTTTTCCTTGCTGGAACAATTAAAGACAAAGCTTCCCAGGTTATACAGGATGGGGCGCCCGCGATAGATTTCTATACCTTGGAGCAATGGAGCACCATGTCCCAAAAACAGATCCGCACCGGCATCAATACACGCATGGGCCCAGTTGATAAGCCATTGGGGAGTGATTCGTTTGTCTTGCATCCATTCGTGGTTGTGATGTACCACCGTGGTGTAATATCCTGATCGTTTACATCTGGAAATTTCCTCGAGATTCTCTTCTTTGTCTCGGTCCGAAAGGGTGTCTGCATCAAACAATCGGAGCTCGTTTACTCCCGCATGAAGATCTGATGCGGCTGCACCTGGGCGTATTTTTCCAGTAGCCATAGAAATGATAGCGCCTGTTTTGCCGTCCTTGTGGGCGACTCCTGCACGGATGCTGTGCTGTCTGTCTATTCCTATGCCGGCATAGGCAAAATTACATTTTTCAAGCTCCTGTATACCGGCAATTATGGATGCGGTTCCCATATCCCAGCTATGATTCGAAGCAGCGGCGAGCAGGTTTATTCCCAAACATTGAAGTTGGGGAAGCAAAGAAATCGGCATCACATGTGTGGGGGAATCCGGTGGCCTTGTCGGTGATCCGATGCCGGGAATTCCGAGGGCCGGTTCCATATTGGTGATAACAAAAGTTGAATCTGCAAAAAGAGATTTACACTGGTTAAATTGCTCCGGCCTAAGCCTCTGAAAATCATATGTCATGAGGGTTTGCCCCAGAGCAGTGACGGTTATCGATGTATTTTGGCTACAGATCATCGACTCATCTCCTTTGCTTTATTATTTTTCAACATCGCTCAATTCAAACCGCTTTTTGATTGCTCACGGATTGCGAGAACGATTCTCTCAGCTTGCCGGATCTCCATCTCTGTAGGGACGAATATTTCATGAACCAATCGAATCTGCCTGGGATTGATCAGGCTCTTGCCATCAAAGCCCATTGCTTTGTTTTGTCTCACTTCGGCTTCAAATCCCTCCTCATTATCAAGATCTGTAAATACTGAATCAAAGCACTGTATGCCGGCTGCACGCGCCGCCAGCAATATTTGCCCGCGTGCTGCAAGCATATCTATGCCGTTGGGCTGAAAGCTGGTGTGCAGATATTTGCGGAGATCGCCACCGGAGATGGCCACGCCAAACATACGCTGGGAGGCAGAGCAGATTTCATACGCATTCAAAATGCCCTTTGGACTTTCCAGCGCCGCCATTAACAGTGTGCGGCCTACCTCTGTGCAAAATTCCCGCTCTGCACGTTCTACCGCTGCTTCTACTGTTTTGACATCTTTTGCACTTTCACACTTGGCAATGCGAATTCCATCCACGCCGGCGGCAACACACACACGAATATCTTCTTCCCAATAAGGGGTATCGAGACCGTTAATGCGTACAATGATCTCGGTGTCGCCATAATCAATGGATTTCATTGCATGATAAAGCGAAAAACGCGCAGAGTCCTTTTGGTTCTCGGCCACAGCATCTTCAAGATCGATGATGATGGAATCACAACTGTAAATATAAGCATCTTTGATTAGTCCGGGCTCCTGTGCGCTCATAAACAGCATGGTGCGCCGCAAGCGAAAACGTTTAGGTCTGGGTCGAGTAATCATTTCACATCCTACCCCACGGAATATTTTTATCGGATTTGCCGCAGCTGCGAAAAACAGCACATTCAACTCGTGCCTGAAGGGTGCAATCTAATGCGCCTTTGTCTACAATGTGGATCCGGCAATTCTTTACATCGAGTTTTTTCAGCGTGTTAAGAACGGTTTCCTGAATTTGACGTCCGTATTGATTCATTACACTGCTTTGTAATTCTAACTTAATACCATTGCTGTCCGGCATGATGGTTACCTGTGCATCGCTGGATTCTAATGTTCCTGCTACGGCCGTCCTTTGAAGCTCCAATTGAATCCCCTCCTTTGTGCTCATTCTATCACAACTATGAATATAGTAAAAATACAATTTACTCTATTAAATACATAGTAATTTAACTATTTTAAATTGACAAAGGCAACAACATGTTATAAGCTATATTTGTTGGAAGGAGAAACTGTTATGAATTTAAGACAGGCTCTATATATTCAAACGATTGCCCATGAGGGAGGCATTACTGCCGCTGCCAAAAAGCTGTATATTAGCCAGCCGTCGCTGAGCCAAATGTTGCTTTCGATAGAAGCAGAAATAGGCGTCCCGCTCTTTATTCGTAATTCAAACCCGTTTCGCCCTACCTACGCTGGAGAACGATATCTGCATGCGGCTGAAATTATCCTGAATGCACAGCGTGCGCTGGATAATGAATTGAAGGAGATACGCGGAGAAGAGTTCGGAAGGCTGAAAATTGGCATCAGTATGCAGCGGGAAGCAGAAATTCTGCCTGCTGTACTTCCAAAGTTTTATAAACGATATCCGAACGTTAAAGTGGACTTAATGGAAGAGGGTTCCGCAAAGCAGGAAGAGTTTGTTCAAAACGGCAGTATCGATTTTGCCTTTGCTTCTACGATAGCCGGCAATCCAAATTTTCAATATATTATGATCAAGCAGGAAACCATAGGATTGCTGTGCGGGCCGGATTCCTTGCAAAAAGAGATTCGTAGATTGCAGGATGCGGCAGATTCTTTGATTGTATCCTTGAAAATAGGACACAATCTTCGTATTATCCAAGATCAGTTGTTTGAGAGGCTTCTCAAACGCCCGGAGATCATATTGGAAACGGATAGCCTGGAGACTGCGCGGCGTTTGGTTGCGGTTAGTCCTTACTGCATGATTTGCTCGGATGCTTATGTAGAACCAAATGGTTTGCATAAGAAATGTACCTTTATTCCGATATGGGAATATGAAAACGTGCGCCACTTTTATGCTTTCTATCTTAGCAGCAGTACACTTCCCAAATATGCCTTATTTTTTATTGAACTGGTTAAGCAATTATATGTTCCTAAACCACCGGCAGGATAAAGTCCTGTACAACAAAAGCACCGGGGCAGATAGAAGCTCCCCGGTGCTTTTTTTTGGATTCAGGAGCAATGGGACCGCGAGCCGGCGGGGCTGCTGGTATTCAGGTCGCCGGCTGTATCAGTATACTTCCGTGCGAAAGCATTTCAAGCGAATCATCCAATCCACAAGGACACTGGCCTGTCGTCACAGCGCGGAAGAAATCTGTCACCGCCGGCATCCAGAGTACCGGCATCGTCGGAAATACCGGTGAGCTGATTGTCTGCGGCAGCAGAATCACAGGGCAGAGCAGCGTGCAGCGCTTCCCCAATCTCATGGGAAAAGGGGAGATACCAAACTGCGGATACACGGAAATGGAGCCGCATATGCAAAAATATCGCAATCCATTGCGTTTGAGATTGTATTTTTTCAGAGGATCGTTTATAATGGCATTATAAATACTATTTTCTGATTTTATACTTTATAAGGGGGGCTGTCTGTGGCGCGGAAATCCTATTCGGAGCAGGAACGGGAACAAATCCGGGACAAGCTGCTGATCGCGATGCTGCAGTGCATTGCAGAACGTGGGCTGATTCACAGCAGTATCGATGTTCTGTGTGAAAAGGCGGGGATCTCCAAAACCTTCTTTTACCGTTTTTTCTCTTCGAAGGAGGAGCTGGTTCTTCATGCCCTCCTCTTTCAGCAGCCCAAGCTATTGTCCTATGCCCGGAGCTTGATGGACAATACTGACCTCTCCTGGAGAGAAAGCGTAAAAACCTTTCTGACAAACTGCTGCTATGGAGCAAAAACCGGTGTGGCGGTACTGTCCATTGAAGATGAGAAAGAAATACGCAG